>JAWXCH010000222.1:0-3934 GCA_034440595.1 Planctomycetota bacterium
ATAGATCGGGCATGATGGCCGTTTCGCCACCTAGTAGCGCACAATCGCTCTGCACGCAGCCATCGGTGATTCCTTCGACAATCTTTTCCAGCAGTACTGGATCGTCGTGCGACATGGCCACGTAGTCCAAAAAGAAGAGCGGTTCAGCTCCGCAGCAGATTGCGTCGTTCACGCTCATGGCGACTAGATCGATCCCCACGGTGCGGTGCGCACCTGCCGCAGTGGCCACCTTCAGCTTCGTGCCAACGCCGTCTGTACACGAAACGAGCACCGGATCCTGATAATTTCTGGCAAACAGCTTGCTGTTGAAATCGAGCTGAAACAGCCCGGCAAAGCCCCCATCCAGCGGCATGACACGCGGCGAATAGGTCCGATGCAGCAGGCGGGGCAACCGTGCCATGCTCTGCCGATAGACTTCCAGATCGACTCCAGCGTCCTTGTAAGTCGCTTTGGCCATTGCGTTTGCTCAAAACCGAGGGATGCGAATTCAAGATTTTAGGTCCGCATAGCACGGATTGTCAACGCTCGCTGCACGATCTGACCTGCGGAGGATCGTTAAATCCTCGGCTGGCACGGGGTACGGCGCTTTTCGATGGATTGTGAAGTGGTTATGCTAACGGGGACGCGGCAATTGCGCGCATCGCGAAATTGCCTTCGTTTTAAAATTCCTCGCCGGAGCATCGCTTAAAATGAACTTTTCTCTGTTTGCCCAGATTGCTGAAAATCCAGCAGGCTCGGCGGGAAACTTGATGCTATATGTAATCGGTGGGGCAATGCTGTTCGTCTTCGCCATGGTTTTGCTGATCGTGGCGCTGACCTATGGCCGGATCTGGTTTCAGGCCTACATGTCCAATGCGCGCGTGAGCATGATGAGTTTGATCGGTATGAGCTTTCGTCAAGTCAATGCGCGCCTGATTGTGCAATCGCAGATTATGGCCATGCAGGCGGGAATCGGTAACGACTCGAATTCTCCCATTACCACGCGGCGCTTGGAGGCCCACTATCTGGCCGGGGGAGACGTATCGCGGGTGGTGCGTGCGGTCATTGCCGCACATCGAGCCAACATTGACCTGGACTTTGACCGCGCTCAGGCGATCGATCTGGCCGGTCGCGACGTGCTGGATGCCGTTCAGACGAGCGTGAATCCCAAAGTGATTGACTGCCCAGATGCCAACATCAGCCGCAAGTCGACGTTAAGCGCCATCGCCAAAAATGGTGTGGAATTAAAGATTCGCGCACGAGTGACTGTACGAACCAATTTGCAGCAATTGATAGGCGGGGCCACTGAGGAGACGATTATCGCACGTGTTGGCGAAGGGATTATCACCGCGATTGGTTCATCGACCAGCCACTTTGAAGTCATGGAAAATCCCGATCGGATCTCCAAGGCAGTGCTGCAACGCGGGCTGGACGCAAACACCGCTTTTGCCATCGTTTCCATCGACATCGCCGATATTGATGTGGGCGAAAATATCGGCGCCCGACTACAAGCCGATCAAGCCGAGGCCGACACGCGCGTGGCCCGTGCCAAGGCCGAAGAGCGGCGCGCAGCCGCTATCGCACGTGAACAGGAAATGAAAGCAGCCGTGGCCGAGAACAAAGCTCATGTGGTCTTGGCCGAGGCCGAAGTACCAAAAGCGCTGGCCGATGCTTTCAGAAAGGGTCACTTCCGCGAGGCGACCCCTAGCGTTAACGGTAACTAATATCCGGTGACAGTATCTGGCTCATTTTCTTGCAGCAATTGCAAATTGTGCTGCATCGAAATCGGCTATGCGAGCGAATCGGCTAAAACTCCCCTCGATTCCTGTTGTGCTTCGTCGGCACTGTCGTTGTTTCGAGCCGACTGGTGCAACCGCTGGCAGATCTCCACAAACTGCTCTTCGCAGGCCAGAAACGCCTTCACGATGTCCGGGTCAAAGTGCTTGCCCGTGCCATCAACGATGATCGACTTGGCAACGTCGTGGCAGTAGGCCGGTTTATAAACGCGCTTGGATGTTAACGCATCGTATACGTCGGCCAGGGCGACAATACGCCCGCACAGTGGAATGTCGTCGCCGGCCAGACCGGCCGGGTATCCCGTGCCGTCGTAGCGTTCGTGGTGCGTGGCAGCAATGTCGCGAGCCATTTTCAAGAACTTTGCCTGCGGAAACTGCGCCAAGGCAGCTTGCAATGTGTCTGCTCCGAGTTGAGCGTGACTCTTCATCACCGCGTACTCACTATCGCTGAGCAGACCCGGCTTGAGCAGTACGTTATCTGGAATACCAACTTTTCCAATGTCGTGCAGTGGGCTGGTGCTGTACAGTAGTCGCACAAATTCGCCATCAACTTCCTTGGAAAACTTTGGATTCAGCAACAGATTGGAGCCGATCACGCGGCAGTAGCTGCGAACACGGTCTAGGTGGGCCCCCGTTTCGGGATCGCGTGACTCGGCCAGTCTGGCCAAAGCAAAGATCGCGACCTCACGCGTTTCCAGCGACAGGACGCGCTCCCCCGCACGAACACGGACAACCAGTTCCGAAGGGTCGAAAGGTTTTTTGATGAAATCGTCGGCCCCTGCGGACATGCCATCCACAGTCTCTTGCAAACTGTCGCGACCGGTGAGCAAAATCACATACACATAGCCGGGAAAGTCTCCGGCGCGAATCGCATGACACAACTCAATGCCGGTCATGTGCGGCATTTCCCAATCGGTAATGACCAGGCGGCAGCGATCCTGTCGTAGGATGCGTAGGGCCTGGCAACCGTCTGACGCGGTTTCGACTTCGTAGCCGGCGCGCGAGAGTGCATTTTTCAGCATTTCACGAGCGATCTCGTCATCGTCAACGACTAAGATTCTTGTCATGAACCAACTGCTCCGATTAACTGCGGTTCCGTTTTCAACTGCTCCAAATGTCGCGCGATAAACTTGCGGCACCGGCCGGTTTCGGTCTCCACGACGGTTAACTGCTTGATGGCGGCATCCCAGTCCAGTTCGTGACAGTACCGCTCCAGCTCCAGGGCAGCGTGTCGCAATGGCTCTGCCGACAGATTCGCAGCCGCACCTTTTAAGGAGTGTGCCTCGCGCTTAGCAGCAACGGCATCGTGACCTAGTACAAGGCTACCCAGAAGCTGCAAGTCGCTTTCGCAGCGACTGTGAAATTTGTCCAACATCCGGTGGGCAAAATCCATATCCCCCATGCAGCGCTGGTACAGTGATTCGAGATTGAAGGAAGGTTCGCGTTGCGTCACCTCTTCTGATGGACCACGCGCGCTACCCGCTCCAGTCTTCGACAGTTGTGCTTCGGCTGAATGCGTGTCGCGGTCGTACTCCGATAGCAATGTCTCAATCTGATCCAGTAACTTTTCGGGATTGATCGGTTTGCTCAGGTAGCCATCCATGCCGGCTTCCATGCAGCGTTCCCGATCTCCGGCCGCTGCGTTAGCCGTCAAAGCGATGATCGGCAATCGCCGCTGCTGACCGTTCGTTTGCTCGCGCTCTTGAGCACGTATCATTCGCGTGGCCTCCAGGCCGTCCAACTCCGGCATGTGGCAGTCCATCAGCACCAGGTCGAACTTTTGGTTGGCCACCGCTTCAATGGCAGCCCGTCCAGATTCGACCACTTCGCAGTCATAACCGGCTCGGCGCACAATTTCGGTTGCCACCATCTGGTTGATTTCGTTGTCTTCGGCCAACAGTACTTTTCGTCGTCGCGTGCTGTCGGAATCGGAACTTGCATTGGTTTCCCCGACATCGAGGGATGTCATCGGAGCAAGAGTACTCGGAAGCTTTCCTGTGGCGTCCATCGGCCGTTCCATGGCCGCATCGACAATGGCGTTGAACAGCCGCGATTGCCGTGCTGGTTTGGTCAGATAGCTAGACAAGCCCAGTTCGGCCATCTCTTTCGCTTCCAGCGAATTGCCGATCGAAGTCAGCATGATCAAGCGAGTTTGCTTC
>JAWXCH010000223.1:0-26005 GCA_034440595.1 Planctomycetota bacterium
CTGAACGGATTGCACTGGTCAGCGGTGCGGAGCTGTTTCATCGCCACGATGTAAATCGGCCTTCGCGAAAGCGGCTAGGCCGGGTCATCGATAGCTTTTTGGAACTGCGCGAAGGGGATTATGTCGTCCACCTGTCGCACGGTATTGGGCGGTACCGTGGCATGAAGCTGCTGGATAAGCATGGGCAGGTGGAGGAACACCTGGAGCTGGAGTTTCATGGCAGCACCAAGGTTTTTGTGCCGGCGTCGAACATCGACCTGGTGCAAAAATATGTCGGCGGAAAAAACAGCCGCCCGACACTGGCACATGTGGGGGGCAAAACGTGGGTTCGGCAGAAGGAAGCGGCCAACCGCGCCGTGCTGGATCTGGCGGCTGAAATGCTGGAGCTACAGGCGTCTCGCGATTCGCGGCCCGGCTTTGCTTTTAGCAAGGACACGCAGTGGCAACAGGAATTTGACGCGGCGTTTCCGTATCAGGAAACGCCGGACCAGTTGACGGCCATTCGGGAGATTAAAGGGGATATGCACGAGGCAAAGCCGATGGATCGGCTGTTGTGCGGGGATGTTGGCTACGGAAAAACCGAAGTCGCGATGCGGGCTGCCTTCAAGGCGGTGGACAATGGCTTTCAAGTCGCGGTGCTGGTGCCGACAACGATTTTGGCCGAACAGCACCGGCGAACGTTTGCAGCGCGGATGGCGGAGTTTCCGTTCACGATTGCCGCGCTGAGTCGCTTCAGTACTGCGCGGCAGCAGAGCAATACGATCAAGGCGCTGAAGAGTGGTGGCGTGGATATCGTGATCGGAACGCATCGGCTAGCGCAGCGCGATATTGATTTTGCGAACCTGGGTCTGCTGGTCATCGATGAGGAGCAGCGGTTTGGTGTTGAGATCAAGGAGCGGCTGAAGGCGCTGCGCGGTACGGTGGACGTCTTGACGATGACCGCCACACCGATTCCGCGGACGTTGCATATGTCACTGCTCGGTGTGCGGGATATTTCCAACTTAGAGACGCCACCGGAGGATCGTCAGCCGGTTGAGACACGCGTCACGCGGTGGGATGAAGAATTGATCCGGCATGCGGTGCTGCGAGAATTGAATCGTGGTGGGCAGATTTATTTTGTTCACAATCGGATTAAGGATATTGCCCTGGTTGCCGCGAAGCTGCAGCGGATTGTGCCCGAGGCCAGCCTGGTCATCGGGCATGGTCAGATGCCCGAAGGGGAACTCGAACAGGTGATGCTCGATTTTATCGAGCGGAAGTACGACATCCTGCTGGCAACGACGATTATCGAGAGCGGGCTGGACATTCCCAATGCGAATACGATCTTTATTGACCAGGCAGATATCTATGGTCTGGCCGATCTGCATCAGCTTCGCGGTCGCGTCGGTCGCTACAAGCATCGCGCGTATTGCTATCTGCTGATTGACGAGAATAAGTATCTGGCGGGCACTGCGGCCAAGCGGCTCCGTGCCATCGAGGAGTTCAGCGAGATGGGGGCCGGGTTTGCCATCGCCATGCGCGATTTGGAAATTCGCGGGGCGGGCAATATCTTAGGCACGCAGCAAAGTGGGCACATTGCCACGGTGGGGTATGAGCTGTATTGCGAACTGCTGGAGCAGGCGGTTCGCAAGATGAAGCATCTGCCGCCGAAACAGAATGTCGATGTGCATATTGACCTGCCAGGGGAGGCACATATTCCACGCACGCACGTGCCCGACATGCGTGCCAAGATCGACCTGTACCGGCGACTGTCGCGTGTCGCCACATTTGAAGAGATTCAGGATCTATCGGCGGAGATGCTGGACCGGTTTGGTGCCCATCCTGCCCCGCTTGCCCGGTTGCTGCTGCTAGCAGAGTTACGTGTGGCGGCGACGCATTGGCGGATTGACTCTATCGCTCGGGAAGAGCAATACGCGGTATTTAAGTACACCGATCGACGGAAAATCGAGCAGTTGGCGGCACGCAGTCGCGGCAAGTTGCGCATTGTCGATCATAAGAGTGCGTACCTGCCCGTTGGGCACGATATTGCCAAGACAGAACAGATTCTGGAACCAATAAAATCGCTGTTGCTGCCAAACGAGTAATCTCTCTATAATCCCGCCGCGCCAGGTCTAGAGTTAGGCGGTGCATGCGCTAAGGCCAAGAGTATGTCACTCGTGGTTCTTCGCAGTTCTGCCTCGTCGGGCCAAATTAGTAACTCATCAGCAATTCTGTCTGTTTTGACCATGTCGGGAATGCATTTATCGTGGCACCAGCACACGCAATGATCGCACGGACACTGCTAGCCCTGCTGGCTTGTATCAGCCTAATTGGGAATGCGATTGCTCAGCAATACGCACCCGGTGCGGGCGGGGCGTTGGCGCCTTCGGCCATGCAGCCGCAGTATGGTAGCGATCCTGCGCGGGCCGCACAGTTTCAAGCTGCACCGACGGCTAACTTTGCCACCGGGGCAGCGTTACCGGGCTATCCGCCCGCGACCGATCCACGGGGCCTGCCGCGCTATCCAACTGCGGCGGCACCTCCGACAGGTTCAGTGTTGCCACCCTACGCAGGGTCACCCGGCTACCCACCAGCGCCCAACGCCGGGCCGCCAGCCGGTTCAGGGCTTGTCGATCCCAATTTTGCCATGCAGTCCAGGGGGCCTGCGGTAGGTCCGGCACCGAGGAATGCCTCGATGCGGGCGCTAGCAAGTGCGCAGATCATTGCCCGCGTGGGAGATGAAACGATTCTAGCCTCAGACGTTTATCCTCAGGTCGACGGGGTTATTCGCGCAAAGCTGGCAACGCTGACGCCCGAACAACGGGCAAGCATTCCAGCAGAAGTCCTCGAATCGCAGCACAATGCGGGGGCAAAACAACTGCTCGACGATTTAATAGAAACCAAGGTGATCTATGCGGATGCAATTCGCAACATTCCGAAGGAGAATCTTCCCGCGCTGCGCCAGAATATGATGGATCAATTTGAGAAGAATCAAGTCAAGTCACTGATGGAAAAAAATAAAATTGCTACGCGAGCCGAACTGGAAGCCAAGATGGCCGAATCCGGGCAGTCGATGGAGCGAGCGAAGCAGTTGTATTTTGAAAAGGGAATCGCCAGTAGTTGGATGTACCAGCATTCAAAAGACAATCGCGAAATACCTCACGCCGAGTTGCTTGGCGAATATCAACGGAATATTGAAGACTATAAGGTACCGGGCAGAGCGCGTTGGGAGCAACTTCAAGTGCAGTTCGATCGCTTCTCCAACAAGACGGAGGCCTACAACGCCATTGCCGCCATGGGAGACGAGGTATTGCGGGGCAAGCCCTTTGCGGAAGTCGCGACCGCTAAATCGCATGGGCCAACTGCGTCGAACGGGGGTCTGAGGGATTGGACAACCAAAGGTGCGCTGAAGTGCGCGGCGCTTGATGCGAATGTATTTCTCTTACCTGTCGGGAGCATGAGCCCAATTATTGAGGATGTGGATTCGTACCACATTGTTCGTGTGATTGAGCGAGAAGATGCTTATGTAAAAGAATTTTTGGCCGAGCAGGTCGCGATCGCAAAAAAGCTGAAGGACCAGTCTCAGAAGCGCAAACAGGAAGAGTTCATTGCGAAGGTCCGAAAGCGGACTCCTATCACCACGATCTTTGATAACCAGCGCAATTCCGCCGGTGGCAATGAAGCGGTCGTTGGACTCCCTACCGATCCACCTCGTTAAGCTGTGCGCAATATCGAAATCAAAGCACGGCTGGTGGATTTTTCTGCCGCACTTTGCGTCGCGGCCAGGTTAGCTACTGCGGATCTGGGAACTTTGATCCAGCGCGACACCTATTTCCGCTGCCTGACCGGTCGGCTGAAACTCCGTGAGATCAATTCTGACCAGGCGCAGTTGATCCAGCATCAACGTTCTAACGAGGCCAACCCACGACCAAGTGACTATACGGTGCTCGAGCTGATCGCGGCTGAACCACTCAAGTCGATGCTCAGCAGCACCCTTTCGATTCTGACCGTCGTGGAGAAAACCCGGCGACTTTTCATCTATGAAGGGGTTCGAATCCATTTGGATCAGGTCAAGGAGCTGGGCGATTTTTTGGAACTAGAAGCCGTACTGACCGACAATTTGGACGAGTCCACCGCACAGCATCGAATTCAATGGCTGTTGGAGCAGTTTGGCATTACTCAATCTGATTATTGCCAGTTTTCTTACTCGGATATGATCTCGAACAGCACCGGTTGAGCTGCTCAATATCGGCCAATCCCTCTTCTTTCAACGATTCGCGAGCTGCACTTGTCAGAACGGCTCACCGTGCCATTGTGGGGGAACAATTGTCGATCTCTGTTGAATTGCCGAACCGCGAATATACCGTTACACTGCAAGGTAGAGTTAAACGTTGGCGACAGGGTCCGAACTGCGGCCCTGACGGCCTGATTGGCGTCTGTCTGTTTAGCCATTGGAGATGCGGCATGAGTTCGGTCGGCAAACTGAAGCTTGAGGATCAGGAAATCGAGCTGCCCGTTCTGGTTGGATCCGAGAACGAGAAGGCGGTCGACATATCAAAACTTCGCTCGCAGACCGGGTACATCACTCTGGACGAAGGCTATGTGAACACCGGTGCCACCACCAGCGAGATCACCTATCTGGATGGCGAAGAGGGAATTCTGCGGTATCGTGGCTATGCGATTGAAGATCTGGCTGAAAAATGCGACTTCGTTGAAACCAGTTACTTGCTGATCTATGGCAAGCTGCCCAATGCCGAACAGCTCAGCGCGTTCCGCACTTCGCTGCAGCGGCATACCATGCTACACGAGGATATGCGATCGTTCTACAACGGCTTTCCGCGCGATGCGCATCCGATGGCGATTCTTGGTTCAGTGGTTGGAGCGCTGTCGACGTTTTATCAAGACTCGCTGGATGTACATGATCCGCGCGCGGTTGAGATTTCCGTTCATCGGCTAATGGCCAAGCTGCCGACGATCGCAGCCTACAGTTTCAAGAAATCGATCGGACAGCCATTCATCTATCCGAGCAACGACAAGTCCTACTGCGAGAACTTCTTGCAGATGATGTTTTCGGTTCCAACCGAACCGTATGTCGACGATCCAGACTTTGTCGAGGCGTTGAATAAGCTGCTGATCGTGCATGCCGATCATGAGCAAAACTGCAGCACGTCCACCGTGCGCATGGTCGGCTCCAGCGACGCCAATTTATTTGCTTCTATCTCGGCCGGAATTTCCGCCCTGTGGGGCCCATTGCACGGTGGTGCCAATCAAGCCTGTGTCGAAATGCTCGAGACAATTCTCGAAGATGGTGGCAACGTCAAAAAATACGTTGACATGGCCAAGAAAAAAGAATCCGGGTTCCGCTTGATGGGTTTTGGTCACCGCGTTTACAAGCACTACGACCCGCGGGCAAAAATCATCAAGCAGATGAGCGACCGGTTGCTCAAGAAGCGCCGCATCCATGATCCGATTTTCGACATTGCGCAAGAGCTGGAAGAAGTCGCCCTGCACGATTCGTACTTCATCGAGCGGAAGCTGTACCCGAACGTCGATTTCTATTCTGGCGTGGTCTATCGCGCTATGGGGATTCCGGTGCAGATGTTCACCGTGTTGTTTGCCATGGGACGCCTGCCGGGGTGGATTGCCCACTGGATGGAAATGCACCACTCGCCGACGAAGAAGATCTGCCGCCCGCGACAGATTTATACTGGCCCGACAATACGGCCGATTCCGGCGATCAAGGATCGCGATTAACCGTCCGGTACCGCGACTTTGCTGGCGCTTTATACCTGCTTGACAGGGTACCGATGCACCGTCAAATCTGATGATGCGTTTGTACTTGGCCTAATTCTCTTCGCAAACCTCCCATCTTTCCTGGCTACTAACGATTCTGCGCATTGTGCGGTTTCTGTTGTGGCCGGTTGCAGCAACTGGCCGATACATCCAGAGACCTCCCTGCAGATTTTCGTCACGACGGAACGTGCACTGCGGCTGGTCGTACCGCTAGCTTGTCGTTCGGCTTGCCGCTGAACTGGGACCGCCATGACACGAACACCACGATTGTTAGTCCTGGGCTTCCTGCTGGCCACGGTCGGTATCGACGTGAGCGCTTTGCCGGCGAACGCTGAAGCTCCCTCCGCGAATCAAACCGTCCGCGTATTTAGCGTCCAACGTGACGCCAGCACACGTGTACCACCGGTGGTGACGGGTACGGCTCTCAGCCCAGATGGTACCGTTCTGGCAACCGTCGGCGACGACCACCACGTTCGGCTGTGGAACGTAGCCGATGGCGAGCCTCGAAACGTCCTAAAAGGGCATCAGGATTGGGTCCGCTCCGTCAGTTTCAACGGTGATGGAACCTTGCTGGCAACGGCCGGTGACGATCGGCGGATTCATATTTGGAATGTCTCCACCGGTAAGAAGGTGCAAATTCTTCCCGAACACGATGCGGCTATTTATTGCGCACGTTTCAGTCCAGACTCGCAATCGATCGTGGCAGTCGGTTTTGAAAACAAGTTGCGGATTTATGATGTTGCCACAGGGGAGCTGCGGCAGACCTTTGGATGCCCCTGCTCGGACATGCGCACCATCGCCTACTCGCCGGACGGATCACTGCTGGCCGGTGGAGGCCGCAATGGCCAGGTGCGTATCTGGAAGATTGCCGATGGCACCACGGTAAATGAATGGCATGGTCATCAGCAGCGCATTCGCGCGATGGCCTTTTCGGCCGATGGTGGCCTGCTAGCCTCGGCCGGTGAAGACCAAACGATTCAGATTCGGGACATGAAGACCGGAGACACCTCGGTCCACTTCGATAGTCCTGGTGCAAAAATTCAGTCGCTCGCTTTCTGCGGTCCTGGATTTTTGGCCACCGGTGGTAGCGACAACATAGTTCGCATTTGGAATTTAACCACCGACAAAGAGATGCAGCAATTGAAGGGGCACAAAGGCTCGATCGCCGCACTTTCCTTTAACGATGCAGCAGGACAACTCGTTTCAGGAAGTTTTGACACCACCGCACGGCTTTGGAATCTGGAAAATTCGCTCATAGAGGAGCCAAGTCCAGTCGCGCCGCGACTTGGAACACGGACGGCGGGAGATTCCAGATAGGTGGGCGACTTGAATTGCAACGGCGCAGAGGGCCAGGACTCCGTTGCACCAGTTTTGCAGCGGAAGCATCCGTGCGAGCAAGCCACGGATCGATGAATTAGTACGCAGTTTCAGGGGAACGCAGGAAGCGTCGAATGTCCCGGTAACCACAAAGAGTGCGAGTTGACGAGTTTGTCGACTAGCGGCACTGCTTTGTGAAGGATGTTCACTACAGCATGGAGGATCGGCTAGTGGGATTACTTCGCAAGGCTAAGGAATTTGGTCGTCGGCTCCGCGTTTTCCAGGGAGACGATCGCAGCAGGTCCATTCCGTATACTTCGCAACTGCGCCTCTGCCGTTTTGAGCAACTGGAAAAGCGGCAGGTCTTTGCCTCCGATCTGATGCTCGGCGCAGTCTACTACGAAGAGGCCACCGGTGACGACTCCGCGGCCGACACCATCCAGATCACCTACGAAGGTGGTGCGCCCGGAACGCAACTCACGCGAATCATCATTGACGGCGACAAACTGGGGGATGGTCTGTCGCTCGGCGATGCGTTTTGGGATATCGCGCCAAACGGGAAAGGCTCGTTTAACAATGTGCCGTTTAAGATCGAGTCGCATGATGGGTTCTCGATCACCAATTACACGGTCGCTGACGGCGGCACGCAGTTGATCATTGATGTTTCCGGCTGGGACGCAGGCGAAAAGCTTGTCTTCTCTTTGGATGTCGACGAACAGGGCCTCTTCAATTCGACCGCTGTTGCGGAAGGTGGTGAATTTGAAGGTTCCAAGCTGACGGGCTACTTCACCAACCCCCATTTTGAAGATGTCACCGCCACGGCGATCTTCTACGATTACTACGACGATGAATTCGCGGCCGCGGCGGCGCAGGTCGGCGCGACATTGAACCTGCCGGCAGATGCCTACATGCCACCGGACCTGACCGACCGCAGCGATCGAACTGCCGGTGCAGTCGCCATTGTGACGCAGATTCCAAAGCCGATCACGATCTCGGGTAGCGTGTTCTATGACCCGAACATGTCGAATTCGCAACAGGGTGACGAGCCGGGTCTGGCCGGTGTGTCACTGACTTTGCTGAAGTGGAATGGCACCAGCTACCAGTCGATTGGCAAAACGACTGTGACCAATGCGCTGGGCGAGTACAAGTTCGACGGATTGCTGCCAGGTACCTATCGCGTTGTGGAAACACAACCAAGCGGGTACATGAGCGTCGGATCGAAACCAGGTGTTATCAATGGCAGCATGGTCGGCGTGCCTACCTCGCCGGATATCATCAGCGAGATCACCGTCCTAGGTGGCCAGGACAGCACGGATAACGACTTTGCTGAGTTCTTGCCAGCGCAAATCAGTGGACGTGTGCATGCTGATCCCGAAGGTGATTGCACCTTTGGTGCTAATGACATCCCATTAGCGGGCGTGACCATTGAACTGCTAGATGCGCAAGGGCTGGTGATTCAAACCACCACGACTAACGGTCAGGGGATGTACTCGTTCACCGGCCTGACCCCAGGTGTCTACGGTGTCCGCGAAATACAACCGGCCGCGTACTATCAAGGTGGCACCAAGGTCGGATCGGCCGGCGGTGTGAAGGCGGACCAAGATCTGATTACGCAAATCAACCTTGGCTCGAACGTCCAAGGTGAGAACTACAACTTCTGCGAGATCATTCCAGGATCGATCAGCGGTCGTGTACATGCGGATCCGGAAGGGGATTGCACCTTTGGACCGAATGATATCCCGTTAGCTGGAGTGGCAGTGCAGTTGCTGGATGCCAATGGCAACGTCATCCGCACCACGTTCACCAATCAAAACGGCGAGTACCTGTTCGATAACCTCGGACCAGGAACATATGGCGTTCGAGAAATCCAACCGCAAGGTTACTTCCAAGGTGGCACAAAGGTCGGATCCGCCGGCGGCATTAAAGCCGAACAGGATTTGATCACACAGATTGAAATCACGTCGGCCTTGAATGGCGTGCGGTATGACTTCTGCGAGAACCTGCCGGCCAGCCTCGGCGGCATGGTCTGGGCCGATCCAGAAGGAAATTGCGAGTACGGACCGAACGATACTCCGCTGGCTGGCGTGCAGATCGAACTGCTCAACGCGACCGGCACCGTGGTGGCAACAACGACCACCGGCGCGGATGGTCGGTACAAGTTTGAGAATCTGGCACCGGGAACCTACACCGTTCGGGAGATTCAACCAAGCGGCTTCCTGCAAGGGGGTACGCATGTTGGCACCGCCGGAGGAACGGTCCAGTCGCAGGACGTAATCAGTTCAATCATCCTGACCAGCGGGCTGTTTGGCGATGACTACAATTTCTGCGAGAACATTCCAAACAGCATTGCTGGCCGCGTGCATGCCGATCCTGAAGGTGACTGCACCTTTGGGCCGAACGACATCCCGCTAGCGGGTGTGACCATCGAACTGCTCAACTCAACCGGCTCGGTGATTGCAACCACACTGACCAACGCCGAAGGGCGCTACAAATTTGACGGGTTGGCCAAGGGAACTTATTCGGTTCGCGAAATACAGCCGTCGGGTTATTACCAAGGTGGCACCAAGGTGGGCAGCCTAGGTGGTGTGAAAGCTGCTCAGGATCACATCAGCAGCATCGTGCTGGTCTCGGGAATGCACGGCATCAACTACGATTTCTGCGAAGAGATCCCAGCCAGCATCAGCGGTCGTGTGCACGCCGATCCCGAGGGTGACTGCACCTTTGGCCCGAATGACATTCCTTTGGCGGGCGTGAAGATCGAGCTATTGAATAGCAATGGCCAGGTCGTTCAAACGACTTATACAGACGCGCATGGCCAGTACAAATTTGACAATCTGGCCCCAGGAACTTATGGCGTTCGCGAAGTTCAGCCAGCGGGCTACTACCAAGGTGGAACGAAAATTGGCTCGGAAGGTGGCGTCGTGCATGCCCAGGATTGGATGACGGAAATCGTCCTCGGCTCGGCAGCGGCAGCGGTCAACTATAACTTCTGCGAATTGATCCCTGGTAGCATCTCCGGGCGTGTTCATGCCGACATGGATGGGGACTGCGATTTTGAACCAGGCGATATTCCGCTTACTGGCGTCGTTATTCACTTGCTGGATTTGAATGGCAACATCCTGGCCACCACAACGACCAACAGTCAGGGGCAATATCGCTTTGATAATCTTGCGCCTGGGACGTATGCGATTCGCGAAATACAGCCGCTGGGCTACGCACATCGCAGCCAGCATGTTGGATCGGCCGGCGGAATTGTGGCCGGCGTCGACTTCTTGAGCGAGATCACCATTAGCTCGGCCACGCAGGGGATCGATTACAACTTCTGCGAAGTTCCGCTGGGTGCCATTCAAGGATACGTCTTCCAAGACGGCCCTGATATTGTTTTGCCGCCTGGTGGTTCGACTGTCGATCCAACCACCTTGCGGGACGGCATTCGCAAAGCCGATTCGCGAGCGATTGCCGGCGTAGTGCTGCTGCTTGGTGACGCGTCGGGGCAGCCGATTCGGGACGAACATGGCAATCCACGCATCGCCGTGACCGATGCCAACGGTTACTACCAGTTCACCGGATTGCTGCCAGGTTTGTACACCGTTCGCCAGATCCAACCGCAGGGCTATATCGATTCACTTGATAGACCGGGTACGACAGGTGGCTTGGCCATCAACCCACGCGACGATATCAGTCCATTGATACTCGAACAGTTGACGGTTGCACACAACTTTGACGCGATTATTCGCATCCCTGTTCCAGCCGGTTTCACTTCGGTGGAGAACAACTTCAGCGAAATTCGAGTGGCACCAATGCCAATGATTCCGGACCCACCGCCGGTGATTCCACCACTGACGCTGTACTCGCCAGCACCGATTCGTCCCGACGCGCCTGCGATTGTGAATCCAGGACAGACCCCACTGTATTTGCAGGCCCCACGAATTCAGGGGAGTAGCGCCCTTGGCTACACCTGGCATCTCAGCGTTGTCGACGGTGGTCAACCGCGCGGTAATACGAACAGCGAGACGATGGTGATGGCCTCCGCCGGTTTGTTCGACGTGACTTCTTGGACCGGTGCGGACCTCAGCCAGACACGCTGGACGCTGGTCAAGGACCAGGCCTCCGATCGGCCCATCTTTGGTATCCAGGGTGCCACGCCGGTCTCTGGTGACTTCAATGGTGATGGGCGTGCCGAAATCGGCGTGTTCATCGATGGCGAATGGTTCATTGATATCAACGGAAACGGTGTCTGGGACGAAGGGGATATGTGGGCTAAATTAGGAAACAAGGGTGACTTGCCGGTCGTCGGCGACTGGGACGGCGATGGCAAGGACGACATCGGCATCTTTGGCCGAGCCTGGGCTGGCGATCCTCGCGCCATTCAGCGCGATCCGGGTCTGCCGCACGTCTTTAATAAGACGCGCCTGGCGGAAAAGAACCTGCCTCCGAAAGAAGAAGATACGGTACGCACTAAGCGAACGATGAAGGTGACGATGGATGGTGCATTGCGTGCCGATCTGATCGATCACGTGTTTCACTACGGTGTCTCAGGAGATCGCCCTGTGGCTGGTGACTGGACCGGCAACGGCGTTGACTGCATCGGCGTGTTTAAGGATGGCGACTGGCATCTCGATAGCGATGGCGATGGTCGCTTCACGAGTCGCGACGAACGCTTCCAATTTGGTATGGTAGGTGACCTGCCGGCTGTTGGCGACTGGGATAATGATGGCATCGACAACATTGGCGTCTACCGCAATGGCAAATGGATCCTGGATTCAAACGGCAATCGCCAGATTGACGACGCGGATCAGGTCGTTGAGCTAGGTGCAGCCAAGGATATGCCGATCGTTGGAGATTGGAGAGGAGATGGCCGCGACCGCATCGGCCTGTATCACGAAGGAACGATCGAACGCGCTGCGTCGACCGATACGCCGATCATCCAGCGGTAAGCAATCAGCATCTGTGTGCCACTGGCTCCGCCAGTGCCGAACTCACAAGGATCGCCGCAAATCCTTCACCTCTCCCGCAAGCGGGAGAGGTGAAACGCTGCATCATTACGCGGTGTGCAACTGCACTACGACGCGCGTAGCTCCTTCAGCTCGGCCTCGACCGCGTTTACTTCGCTCTCCAGCCGACGGACTTCTTCGGCGTCGTCCATCTGCTTCTTTGCACCGGAGAGTTGTAGCCGTAACTTTTGCAGTTTGGGCGTCAGCACTTCGATCCGCTTTTTGGCTTTCTTGTCCATGGAAAAATGTCCGCAGTCGGGCGTAATGAATGTTGAACTGAGCATTCCGCTCAGCGATTCTATAGTTCAGGCGATGAAACCACAGAACCTGGTTCCAGGCGAGCTTGTCCCCCAGGTGGTGTCTCGGCGGGCAAGGTAGGCCCGACATGCGTCAAACGCATGATGCCTGAAATGGCAACAACCGCCAAAGCCAATCCCAGATTCAGATTCAGCCAGAAGCGTGGTTGGTCGCGAAACTTCTGCGTGCCGGCACTTTTGCCGGACAGAATGCTAGCCAGTGCAAAAATGGCCAGCGCCAACATGAATTTCATGCCAAACATCGTCTGATAGAGGGAGTTGTACTGCGTTCGCCATTCGGCCCAGCCGGGGGTATGTTTGGTCGTCTGGTAGAACGACCAGAAGTTGATCACCCCGCTGACCAGCAGAAAAAGAATTGAGAGTTGAATCAGTCGCGACCAGCGGCGGCGAACCTGGTCATTGAGAGTCTGCCGTTGCGTGGCATCCAACGTTTCCGTACTGGGCAACAGTGCAAAGCGGATGAAGATACTGCCGCCCACCGCGGTGATGGCAGCGACAATGTGCAAAAACCGCAGTACCCAAGATAGAAAGTCGATATTCATGACGAGTATCACTCCGTAAGAATGCAGCCAAGGTCCAAAGCACGATGGTAGACCTGCCGAGGGCGGTTGTCCAGACCGTGACGGGACTGAAATAGCAAGCAAATCCAACTGCTCAACGTTTCAGACGCCGCTCAACGAGTTGCAAGGCGGCTTTCTGAGAGGATAGCTCTCCATCCAACTGTGCATTGCGGACTTCTTGGAGCAACTGGCCGAAAATCGGGCCGCGAGGCACCCCTGCGGTAATCAAGTCTGCACCGCTCAACAATGGCGGTGGATCAAGCTGCTCGCGCGGCAACTGAAGCTGGGCCTTGCTTTGCGCAAGCGCGGCAGGCAATAGGTTATCAACCGAGGCAATACACTCTCCCAGTTGCAACAACTCCGGTGCACAGTCGTGGACCAGTATCGGCTGTAACTGCGACCAGCGTAGTTCTGCGTTAGCTAGGATTTCCGGATAATGCGTTAGGAGGTACTCAAGGGACGCTGTTTCTTTGTTGGAGAGCTTTAGCCGCTGACAAATCTGACGAATGACGGACGGATCGCTTATGCGATTGAGCAATGTCGCCAGCGCCAACGGAAATGATTCTGTGTTCAGTCGTTCAAGCAGCAAAATCGTGCGAGTCCACTCACTAGCAACCGCATGCGGTCCTGCGGTTGGCAACGCTTCTGGTAGGACAATCGCCAGCAATCCAAGATCGTACAATAGCTGCACCGCAACCGACCTGCTGCTGTGGATCAGCATCGCACGTAGTTCGGCTGCGATTCGTTCGGCGCTGACCACGGCAATCGCCGGTGCCATTCGCACGATTGCGGCAGCGGTTTTCGGCTCGATTGAAAATCCCAGTGTGGCCGCAAATCGCACCCCGCGCAGCATGCGCAGCTTGTCTTCTTCAAAGCGCTGTTCCACCTGACCGATCGCGCGAATTTGCTTTCTGGCCAGGTCGGCTTGCCCCTCGACATAGTCGATCACCTGTTCGGCGACCGGGTCATAGAACATCCCATTGATAGTAAAGTCGCGCCGCTCGGCGTCTTCCCGTGCCGAACTGAACCGCACTGCGTCGGGGTGGCGGCCATCGGTGTAGCCCAGATCCTGCCGAAACGTGGCCACTTCAATCTGACCTGCCCCCGGCTGACCAAGCACGGTGATCACTCCAAATGCCGCGCCAATATCGAGTGTGCGCCGCCGACCGAACAAGGACTGAATCTGCTGTGGAAGCGCCGAAGTCGCCACATCGTAATCTTTCGGCGTTCTGCCCAGTAGCTGATCGCGCACACATCCCCCCGCCAAATACGCCTCGTAACCGCCGCTGCGCAGTGCTTCAACGACTTCGACCGCGAACTGGCGCTGACGTTCTGGCTGGACGTTATGCATAGAGGTTAATATTCGGTGGAGATTCGTGGCACAGTCCGCCTATTTGAACGGACAAGCGAATCGCCCGCAATGTTCGCTAGCTGGATGTCGTTACAACCCCCTGCATCGCTTTTTCGACAATGGCCGTCAAACGCTCTTTTTCGACAGTATCCCAGGGATACACATGTTCCGTCCCGCTGCGCAAGAAATGCAGCACCACGCTTTGCGGAGCGATGCTAAGTGCCTGCTCAGCAGCAAGCGCATAGACCAGCATCTGCAATTCATAGTGCCGGGCAAGCTCTGCCTCATTCTCTGGTGTGACCAGATTCGATTTGTAGTCCAGCACATGCCAGCCACCCTGCGAGTCCTGATACAAGCAGTCTAGATACCCTTGCAGATAGCGACCAGCCGGATGCCCGGCCTGATCCGGCCAGGCCAACATGAATTCCAGTTCAGTAAATTTCTGTTTTGCCTGTCGCATCTGCTCCGCCCGTGACGATTTCACAAAGCGCTGCACTAGTTCTTCGGCCAGAGCCTGCTCGGCCGTGTTTGCACCATGTTTCTCGCAACAGCGCCGTAGCCGCAACGCGATCTCCGAGAGATTCTTCAAATCGATCGTGGCCAGCATTTCGTGGATCACAATGCCCAGCCGGATCGGATCGACCTGGCCGCTCGATTTAGTACGGGCACTCGCTTCTGCCTTTGAAGCTATCGACTGATCCTCACCGTCGTCCTCCACGAGCGCCTCCGTAGCAGTTTCCAACATTCCACTGAGACGCGAGACCGAAAAGCGACGGCGTGCCTGTGGGTTCGCCGCAACCGGCTCGGCTAGTTTTGCTACGTGCAATGGCACATCGCCGGTGCCGTTTTCGACTTTGGCGATCATGCGCCGCAAATCCCGCTGCGAATGTCGCGGCACAGCGGCAGCCGATGGCGTCGGTCGCTCCTTGATGACTCGCACCGCCGGCGATTGGTACCCCTCGGGCAATTTGGCCAAAGACTGTCCATCATCCAGCGAAAACCGCTTGGCCAGAAAATGTAACCACGGCCCGGTCGGTTTGTCCAAGTCGGCAATGCTGCTGGAGAGAATCAAGTAATCTGCAGCCCGCGTTGTTGCCACGTAGAACAGCCGGATCAGTTCCTGCTGCTCCTCCTCGACCTGCATCGACGTGTACATTTGGTGCCCGTTGACTCCCTGTGCTTCATCCGCATCCTTACTCAAGCGAACCAGCGGGCCTAAGTCCGGCTGATACGCCACCGGGTCGGCGGTATTCACATTCTTGCGACCGAGGTCCGGAACTACCACCACGGGAAACTCCAGTCCTTTGGACTGATGCACAGTCATCAACCGTACGACATCGGTCGATTCTGGGTTCGTCGCAGCTAGCGCCTCGCGCGGCTGGCTGATTACAAATTCCGATAGCTGGACGATGAAATCGTTTAGGCCCATATTGCCCGATCGGTCGAACGTGCGCGCCTGCTGGAGCAACTTGCGCAAGTTGGCCAGTTTTCGCTCCCCCAAGAACTCGCTGAGCAGTGCCGCGTCGTATCCAGTACGGGTGAGTGCCAGATTGATCAGCCCGGCGATGGGGAGTCGATCCTTGTTCTCTCTCAACTCCCTCAGAGTTTGTGCGGCAAACTTGACGCGTTTGCGCTGCTCCGATTCGATATCATCGGACAACTGACTGGCGAATAACCCGGCCCCCAGCCCGCCGGGTGAGCGCGATAGCCAGAACAGTGTCTCATCGGTCAAGGAAAAGAACGGGCTGCGCAGCACGCCCGCCAGACTCACTTCGTCGGCACGACTGGCTAGCGATCGCAGCAGGTTGAGCAGGTCAAATATCTCTTGCTGAGCATAGAAAGCATGCCCGCCGACCAGGTAGTAGTCGATCCCAGCGCTGCGCAGGGCCTCTTCGTAGCAGGCCACATCGGACAACGCGCGGAATAGAATCGCAATGTCTCCTGGGCGGACCGGACGCGCAATTCCATTACGCTCCTGCACGGTCAGCGGCGGCTCACCATCGATGCTTTCGCCATCCAAGATCATCCGCAACCGCCGCGCAATCCAATCGGCCTCGCGTGCGCGCATTTCACTGACAGAAGGCTTCTTGATGGAAGTATCCGCCGCTGGGTCTTCGATACTCCATAAAAATTCGATCGCGGGCGAGTTCGATCCATCCGGTCGGTGTGGCACCAGTGGCTCGTAGTCTGGTCCACAGTCATCGCAGAACAGTGCATTCACAAAGGTCAGTATCGCCGGACAACTGCGAAAGTTCTTGGTCAGCGGCAACCTGCCACGCTCTGGCGTCTGCTGTCGCAACTGGCGGAACACTTTGGGATCGGCACCGCGAAAGCGGTAAATCGACTGCTTGGAATCCCCGACGAAGAAGAGCTTCCCGCCGAGCGCATCTCCCCCGCACAGCGCCTCAATCAGTTCGATTTGCACCGGATCGGTATCCTGGCATTCATCCACCAGCAACAGCCGCGTGCTCGCCGCCAAACGATTGCGCAGGTCGACGTGTTGTGGATCGGTCAACAAACGGCGGGCTTCGATCAGCAGGTCATTAAAGTCCAATAACGATGCTTCATGCTTGGCACGTGTATACTGGACGGCAATTTCATCGACCACTTTCAGCAGCGTTAGACCGACCTGCGCGGATGCTGTTGCACTAGCGCGGTCAAACGTCAGCAACTTGAGCGTTGCCGAGATTTGGTCGCGCAGCTTGGTCGCGGCTGCTTTGAATGTCTGGTAGTCGCTGGCATCCGGCCAGTGTTTCTCCGAACCACCCCCCTGCACTTTGGCATTCTCCCTGATTGCCGTTAGCACTGCAGCCGGATCGGCAGCCTGTGGCAGCGTCGGCAATAACTCCAGCAATCGCGCGCGTCGCTCTGCCATCACCGGGTGCTCAGGAATCGTGGACTTGAGCACCTTGAGAATCGATTGCGCGCTGGGGGATTCGCTCAACCGCCGCAGCAGATCGGGCACAATCGTCTGACGATGAAACGCTTGCCACCGGTCAAGCTGCTGCTCGACCGTCATGGTCAACCAAGGGGCGTAAACGTGCCCGCGAATTTGCTCCAGCAAACCGGCCAACAGCGTTCGCAGCCAATCCAAGCCAAATAGCACGATCAAATCCATAATCGGCTGGTCCTGCGTGCTCAACCGAGATCGAAGCATATCGTCGATCAGCTCATGGATCAGTGTCTGTCCCTGTGCCGGCTCCAGTACGCCAAACCGCGGATCAAGGCTCGCCTCAACCGCGTTTTGTCGCAGCAGCGTACCGCAAAAGGCATGAATCGTGCTGACGCGGGCTGCATCCAAACTGCGCAGCAACTGCAACCAGTAGTCGGCCTGTTCGGCGGGGGCAGATTGCAGTCGCTCAAAACACTTGATGCGAATTCGATCGCGCATCTCGCGCGCGGCACGCTCGGTGAACGTGATCGCGATCAGTTCGTGCAATTCCTTAGGAGCTTCGCCGCTGTCGTCCGGCTCTAGATGCGACAAGAACCGTTCCGTCAGTACAAAGGTCTTGCCACAGCCGGCACCGGCTGACAGCGCCACCGATACATCGCGCGTAAATATCGCCTGCTGCTGTTCGGCCGTCAGGCCCGGTCGAGTGGTCGTAGCAGTCGCGCTCATGATTCCACCTCTTCCGTAGTTTGTTCTGGCTGAAATGGGGGCCAGGATTTATCCAGCGCGCGGACCGTGGCAACGCGGCAGACAGTGCTATAGGGACAACGACTCGTGCAATGTTCGTCTTCGCAGTGCATGGGAAATTCAGCCTGACGGATGCCGGTCACCAGCGAGGCGACGCGAGCGAGCATCTTGGGTCGTAAATCGTTCCAATCGTCGGTCGCCGTAAGTGCGCTTTCGCCAGACTCGTGCAGCGCGATGGGGTGCTTGCTAAAGCCACCATCTTTGACGTGCCAATAGCCAATCATCCAGGGCACTGCCTTCAGGTCGCGAAGAATCAGCTCCTGAACCGCCAGGGCATACAACGGCAATTGCAATGCGGTTCCCTTTTCGATCTGTTCTGGCTTGAAGCGACTGGCGGCAGAAGTTTTATAGTCCAAGATATTGAACACCACCTGCCCGTCATGCAAACCAACATCAATCCGGTCGATCCGACCCGATAGTTTGATCGCTACTCCCTGGCAGTCCAGCTCAAACGGCTTCGCGACCGAGATCTCATCGCAGCGGTCTTCATCGTCGTCCTGCGTCGTCGGACCAAAGGCGACTTCAAAATGACGCGGGCGAGGGCGCTCGTCCAGCGTGTTGAACTGGCTGTCGTAGGCCTCGTGCTGCGCCGTATAGTCCTCCAACCAGCGGGCAATCAACTCTCGGTCGATGGTTGCAAACGCACGATCCAACGGGCCACCATCCGTCTGACTAAGCAACTCTGCCAAAGTGTCCTGGTAGAGCCGAGAAAAATCTCCGTCGAATTCTGACGGCAAACGTGGTACGCCCCCCTCGTTCAATGCGCGATGCAATCGAGCGAGCAACGCATGCACCCGTCGACCACGGACAAAGTAGTCGGTATCCAGGCTAAGATCCGCTGGCTCTTTCAGCCGGAGCACGCGCTGCATAAAGAACTTGTACGGACAGATCGCGTACTGCTCGAGCTGACTGGTGCTCCAGCAATGATCCGTACCGTATCGTTCCGCCAACACCTGCCGCGCCGCGTCTCCCCGCAATAGTCCTTCGTACTCGCCAAACTCCCCACGCACCGACCGTGAAGCATTCATCTGTAAAGACGAGAGCAAATTGCCACTCAATTCGGCCGACGGGGAATATTTGGTCAGCGACACTAACAGCGCTGTTTCACCCTCCAATGCCAGCGAGACCCCCTTCACACGCCAGTCCTGCAGGCTGCAAGGCTCAAGCTCTTGTGGAACAGGACTCAGGTCGGCAACCGTCGTCCGCGCCAGTGCATCAGGTGCAAACAGTCGCTCGACCTCACTCAGAAACGGGCTGGGCAGCAACGGCTGCGCGGAGTCATCCAGCGCAGGATAACTCAAATAGAGCCGCTGCGTAGCACGGGTTATCACTTCATAGAACAGCAGCATCTCGCCGCAGGTTCGATCGTGCCGTTCCAAAAACGCCAGCCCAGTGCGATTGAACTGGCGGCATTCCGACACACTCAGCAGATGCTCGTCACCAAGTGAGGGTGGAAACGCTTTCTCCGAAAGCCCGGCCAGAAACAAGTACGGAATGTCCAAACCTCTGGCGCTGGTCGCAGAAATCACGCGAACACGCCCGGCCTCGTCGGTGGCACGCGGCAGTGTGGCATTCCTGCCCAGCAGCGCAATCCGCTCAATCATTTCCGATAGCGACCAACGACGCGGTTCACCATCCAGCCAGACTTCCATTTGCGAACTGGACTGCAATTCGTCCAGCAGGACTGTCCAAGCCTGTTGATCGGCCTGACCGGCAGGTGTCTGATCGGCACTGTTCGGATCGAGAACGACTTGGGAGATAATCCCTAGCTCTTCAGAAAATTTAGTCAGTGCAGCGATCCACTCAGCTACGGTGCCGCTTTTCGGTAGCTGATCGTACGCCTTAAACAACCGCTTCAGAACTGTGCTGGCAATCTGAGCCTCGGAGCGCCGCGATAGTCGTTCCGGCCGCGCGTTCTCAGGTAGCTCTAGTTCGGCCAGGTGTTCCACCGCTTTCATTAACGCCGCGCGTCCATTCGGGACCTGCAGCGCGCGAACGACTTGCTCGCAGGCCAATACCGCCTTGGCATTTTTCCACTCACTCCAGCCAGGGCGAAAGTAGTTGTGCAGGATGACCTGCAAGACTTTGCGGAATGGCCAATCCTCGGACTCTAATTTTAAGAAGTCGAGTAGAGCCAAAAAGATCGGGGCTTTGCCTAACGATTCCTGCGCATCTATCGCCAACGGAATGCCCACTTCGGCAAAGACCTCGCGCACCAGATCGGCGATCTCTCCGGTCGAACGAAACACCACAACGATTTGCTCGGCAGCAATCGGTCCGGTCGCACCCCCCTCCTCGCCGACGACTAGCAACTTCTTAATCCGCCGCGCCAGCAGTTGTATCTCGCCAAGTTGGCTTGATGCCGCCAAGAGTTCGATCCTATCTGCATTATCCAGCGGTTGAATCGATCGTGGATCTTTGAGCAGATTCTGCTCCAAGTGTGCCATCGCCGGCCAATCGGTGCCGTTTGTTCCGCCGACCAATTTCTTTCGAGCACAATGAGAAATCTCCAAGCCGACATGTCGCTTTTGCAATTCGCTGAGCGTTGCCGCGCATTTGTGGAACAAATCGCTGCGACCGGACGCTGCATCTTCATACGGAAGTGTTACGACCAGTTCCTCCGCTTGCCGTGCCAGAATTTCTAAAATCTCGTGCTGCGTCCAGGTGAAGTCCGTGAAACCATCCACGATAACCAGCCGCAATTGATCCCAAGGGGGATCGATCCGCTTACTCAATAGATCGCGCGCCGACCAGAACTTTCCTTCGGCGTCGTACAGCAAATGTTGCTGCAACAGCGCCTGATACCGCGCATAAATCCAGGCTAGTTCAGTGTACTTTTGCGATTTGTGCAGTTGCGATACGGTCGCTTGAAATCGCTCGGGCCAGATCTCCTGCCGCTTCAGGTCCGCAATAAAGCTGCTGATCAACTGAATCAGGCCATCGGTTTCTGCAATGCTGGCAAAGTGTTTTAGCACTCCTGCCGACTGTGCCTCATCCACCAACCGCCGCAACAACTGCTGTTTGAGAAACGCATCAACCGGGCGCATCGGCAGCGGCGACGTTTGCAGCACCTGACTGGCAAACTGAGAAAACGTAAAGCAATTTGGACGAAAACAGGCGGTCAGGCCGCCGTAAAGAATCTGCCCGCGGATGGCATTCGCGGTTCGCAATGTCGGTGCCAGCCACAGAGCCGAACCGGGCTGCCCCCGTGTGGTCAGACTCTGTCGATATTTCTCCAGGACATGCGCAGTCTTCCCACTTCGAGCAGGTCCCAGAATCACATGAACCGCGGGCGGCATGGCAATCCTTGCTGAAAGAAAATCGACTAGATAACTCTAAAGAGGGGAGAGCATCCGGCACCCCCGTCGCTGACGCAGTGCCTGACCTGTTAGTCGGTCAATTGTGACTGGCCGGTACGGTGCAGCGCCTGCTCTCAGTATATGACCGATACTGGACAAAATGCCAGTACCGACCGGCCGGTCGACATCTCCCACCGACGGCAGGCGCGAACGAGGCAAGGCTAAAGCATTGTTTTTCCGCCGAAAAGCTGCTGGATTGTGATGATCGAGCGACTGGCGAGCTGCCGCCCGGCTGAATCAAATTTGGACGTTTTTGGCCGGGACGGGAATCTGTGGCGTGCCAGACCAGCCACAAATCCGAAGGTAATAATGTCGGCTTGCGCCTCTTGCCGACTGGGCCTCTCGAGTATGGACGTCCTGACCTCGATTCCGCTCTCAATGTGGAAACCTGCTAAACACGGAATTTTTGACGAAAAATTTGACATGACCGTCTTAAATCGATAAAGTAGCAGGCATATCCAAGTGTACAGCTCTGTGGCACTTGGGTACCGGAACAAAGAGAACGGAATGGAGGGCGGCGACGTCCGCCGCAGATTTTTTCTCATTCTTTCTTTCCTACCAGGAGGCTTCTATGTCCACACGTCTTACGAGACGGGGTTTTACCCTCGTCGAACTGTTGGTGGTGATCGCCATCATCGGAATCTTGGTGGCATTATTGCTGCCAGCGATCAATGCCGCCCGTCAGGCCGCATTGCGCAACTCTTGTCAGAATAACATTCGTCAGATTGGTCTTGCTCTGCATACCTATGCAGACGCCATGAAGAAGTTCCCAGTTGTCGGCAACGGTGTCGGTGCCAACAACGATGTCACGGCTTACACGCGTGGCAGCACCAACATTACCACGAATGACTATAGCTGGATCGTTCGCCTCCTGCCTTACTTGGAAGAAGGCAACATCTACAACCAGCTATCGACCGGCAGCAGCCGCTTCACATTGCAGCCTTACGCTGCCAATGTTGTCGGAGCGGGTAACTTCCGTGTTGCTCAGTTGGAAATTCCAACCTTGAAATGTCCTAGCTTCTCGGGAGATGTTTTCTGCGACATATCCCAAGGTTCATGGCCAGGAATTTCGGTGACCACCAACCCAATCACTCAGGGTTCGGCTCCTGGTCCAGCCATCACCACCTACGTGGCCCTCTTGGCAACGCATAAGGAATACGCTGGTGGATTGCCAACGACCAGCCCGAACCGTCCTAACGGTGCGATTACGGCTGGCAAGTCACGTGCGACCAGCTTTGGTAGCATTAAAGACGGAACCTCCAAGACCGTCGTTATTTCCGAGAGCAAAGAGCAAGGTAACGCCGCTTGGATCGAATCTTGCGGAACTTGGACCGTTGGTCTGACCCCTGCTACGACTTCGACAACCAATCCAGCATTGACTGGCGGAGTTTGGAATGCATCCGGAACTGTCACCGCCGGCATCAACGTCGGTATCACAGGGCCGACCCTCACGGCGTACGGTACTGTTGGATCACTCACACGTAACTGGGGACCAAGCAGCGATCACGGTGGCGACATCGTGCTGCATTGCTTCCTGGACAACGGTGTTCGTCCAATCACTGCCGAAATCACGCCAAATGCGTACTTCGCTTTGATCACCCGGGCCGGTGGTGCACAAGATCCGCAGATTCCATCGGGTATCCTTGACTAGTAAATCGACCGGCATTGCTTAGGCAACGCCGGGTTACACTGAATTATTCAGATCTAGCGGCCGCGAAATTCGCGGCCGCTAGTTTTTTGCGCTTTAGTAAAAGAGTCAGCAAAAACGAACTAATACCGCTGTAACGTCTTGTCGATTTCGACGGCCCACTGGTCGATTCCGCCGGCCATGCTTTGCACCTGCGTAAAGCCCTGCTCGCGCAGCCACTGCGTCACGCGCATGCTACGACCACCATGATGGCAATGCACCACCAGATGCTGATCCTTCAGCGGCAATAGCTCGGCATAGCGTGCCTGCAGCTCGCTCATTGGCAGTAGCTTAGCTTCCTTAATGTGGACCAAACTGTGTTCGTCCGCCTCTCGGCAATCCAGCAGCGTCATGCCAGAAGCCCCTTTCAGCAGGCCATGTACTGCGTGGATATCAATCTCCAGCGGTAGATCGTTTGGTTGATTCATTGCATTTTCCGGTTGGATTTTTTCTGATAGCAGTGTTAGATTCGGCCTTAATTCGGTGTCAGTGCCCCGTTGCTCAATATAACGAACCGGACCCAGTACTTCACTGCCTCACTAATACCCGGTGCATACCTTGCAAGGCACTCACCCGGCCGTGTCGAGGAGATATGGCGGCGAAAACTTAGCGACTTTGCGTCTTTGCGTGAAACTTTTCGCCGACTCTGTTCTCCGGCCACCGGTTCAACAGTCGAATTCGCCCCCTCCTTCTACCACTCCCCCGCTTGAATCTTTGGCCTCGTTTGCCTATAAATTTGACTTGCCGATGCGGATGTGGCGGAATTGGCAGACGCGCAAGATTCAGGCTCTTGTGTCCGTTAAGGACGTGGAGGTTCAACTCCTCTCATCCGCATTTCTCGTTTTTTGACACAATCCGCGGGCTGTTGAACGTTCCACAGCCTGCGGGCATTGTGCACTCTACACAGTGGCCAGGCTTGCTGCCACCACGTAAACTGCTTGGTAAGTCCTGAAACTAACAGGCCTTGTCGCTGGTAATTCCAGAGGATCACTACCGCTGCGATAGCCTTCTAGTCCGACATTTGAGAAACCAACAAATTTCCTCCCATAGAAATATCACTTCATGAAAAATCAATTGGTCGGCCTAATAGCCATCTGTGCCCTGCTCGCTTGCACACAGGCGGCGCATGCACAGCGCGAGGTCAAAGATGCACCGCCGGCGGTCAAGCCCGGGCCGCTGCGCGACTATGTGCAAAAAGCCGATCCGGCCTTTAAGTGGACCAAGCGCCGCGAGGGGAAAATTGGCAAGGGAACCTATGCGGAACTAATTCTCACCAGCCAGGAGTGGAAGGGAATCACTTGGAAGCATCAGTTGCTGGTTTATAAGCCCGCGACGATCAAACTGGAAAAGCAGGCACTGCTGTGGATTCACGCCGGCCGCTGGGACGACGAAATGGAAAAAGCGGCCGATGCCAGCGAGCCGCCGCCGACCATCGCGCGGCTCATGGCCCAGGCAGGGGATCAGATGCAGTGCCCTGTCGCGATTCTAATGCATGTTCCACATCAGCCAATTTTTGACGGCATGATCGAGGATCAGATCATATCTTACACGTTCATGCGGTATATCGTGTCTGGTGACAGCGAGTGGCCGCTGCTGCTGCCAATGGTCAAAAGCGCGGTGCGTGGCATGGACGCCGTGCAGCAGTTCTCCAAGCAAGAATGGTCGCTCGACGTGGAGCATTTTACCGTCACCGGCGCTTCCAAACGTGGCTGGACCACCTGGCTGACCGCCGCCATCGATTCGCGAGTCACTGCACTGGCACCGATGGTGATCGATATGCTCAACATGGCCCCGCAGATGAAATTGCAGGTTGAGTCGTTTGGCACCTTCTCCGAACAACTGCACGACTACACCGAAAAGGGTCTGCAAAGAATTCTGCAAACCGAACCCGGCAAGAAACTATTGGCGATTGTCGATCCGTATCACTACCTGCCGGACATTCGCCAGCCGAAACTGATCATCCTGGGGACCAATGATCGCTACTGGCCGCTGGAAGCACTGAACCTCTATTGGAACGATCTGGTTGGTGAACGATACATCCTGTACGTACCGAACAACGGTCATGGGCTGCGCGATTACGCGCGGATCCTAGGAAGTATTAATGCACTCAACCAGCATGTGGCCGCTGGAAAAGCATTGCCCAAGCTGGACTGGAAGTTCACCACCGATGCCGCAGCCAAAGTCGCCAAATTGAAAATCAGCAGTGACATTCGGCCCTCCGAAGTTCGCGTCTGGACAGCGAAGAGCAAGAGTCGCGATTTTCGCAATTCAACGTTCACGTCCGTTACCCTGCCCCCATCCGAAGGCGATTTCACGCGCGAGATGGACCTGCCGGCTTCGGGCTACATAGCCATATTCGGCGAGCTGGTCTTTGACAAGGCACAGTCTCCCTACTATTTCTCGACGAATGTGCGAGTTTTCGCCCCCGAATCCGCTAAAACGCCGGGAAAGTAGCGTTCGATAGCGCGGTTAAGCTAGACTGTACTTGCGCAATCATAGAAGTCACCACGTTGCGAAATTAAACCGCATTGGAGCACAACTTATGCAAAACATAGGCACGACCGTTTCTAAAAGTACTCTGCTTGCCACACTTTATTCCACTGCATTCTTGTTCGCCCTGCTGGGGTCTTCGCAAGTCAACCAAAGCCTGGCCGATGATGCCAAGGCTGCCGCGCCACCTGCTGCCGCTGCATCTCCTGCCGAAAGCATCGACAGGCACAACACGTGGATTACCTCGCTAGCGTTTATCGATGGCCAGACGCTCGTCACCGGCGGAGGCCAATCGCTTCTCTACCGGCCGGGCGATTTGATCACTTGGAATATCGCCAACGGCAACCGGCTGCAGAGTTGGCCCGGTCACGAAACGACGATATGGTCGGTGGCCGCATCGCCCGATGGCAAGTGGCTGGCATCGGCCGGGTACGATGGTACCGTCAAGCTATGGGATATAC
>JAWXCH010000224.1:0-15578 GCA_034440595.1 Planctomycetota bacterium
CTGACGCATCTGCTCCAGTTGTGAAGTGCGCCGTTGCTCGTTCTCGGTGCGGATCTGATCCACTTGAGAGGCCAGCGCTGTCAGAGCACGCTCTTCATCCGCCAAGCGAACGCCTAGTTCGCGCCGCTTGATCTCGGACTGGGCGATGTTGGTTACAGCAGTTTGGCGGTGCTCATTCAGGTCACCGGCACGCAGGCTCATGGTGGCGAGCTGAATTCGCAATCGATTGATCTGCTCTTCAAAGTCGCGAATTCGGCTTCGCTCTGAATCGATGTTGGATTCCAGCGCGACAATACGCTGACGATTCTGAGCGCCGCGTACATCGCTGGTGCGAACCAGTTCGTCGATCCCTTGCAGTTGCTGTTCCAGGTCGGCAACTTGTTTCTCGATCAGGTCGGCAGCTTCGACGGTGCTGCTGATTTCTCCCTGGATGGTTGCGGACTCGTCGGTCAACAGTTCCAGTTGCTGCGAAAGCGTCCGCCAATCGGTTAGCCCGACCTGTGTGCGAAGTTCTTGCAATCGACCGGCGTATTCTTGATAGCGGCGAGCTTTGCCCGCCTGCATCCGTGCGCCACGCAGGCGGCTTTCGACTTCGTCGACTATATCGGAGAGCCGCAGCAGATTTTGCTGAACACGTTCCAGGCGACGCAGTGTTTCGACTTTCTTGGCTTTGAAGCGGCTGATGCCGGCGGCCTCTTCAAAGATCAACCGACGATCCTTGGGCGAGGACTGCAGCAGGATGTCCACTTTGCCCTGTTCGATGACGCTATAGGCCTCGGTGGCGACGCCGGTCCCGGCAAACAGATCGCGGATGTCGCGCAGCCGACAGGGCTGACGATTGATCAGATACTCACCTTCTCCGCTACGGTATACACGCCGCGTGATCTGAACATCAGGCGTTTCGACCGCCAGTCGTCCTTCGGCATTGTCAAAAGTCAGCGTTACTTCCGCTGAATTGATCGCACGCCGGCTAGCCGAACCGTTGAAGATCACGTCGGCCATTTCCTTGCCGCGCAGACTCTTGACGCTTTGCTCGCCTAGAACCCACTTAATGGCGTCGACAATGTTGGATTTTCCAGAGCCGTTTGGTCCGACGACGACGGTGATTCCGCGCGGGAACTCAAATCGCGTTCGATCAGCGAAGCTTTTGAATCCGGAAAGTTCTAGCGCGCGAAGCATCAGACGCGATTTTGAGAAAGCGTGATCGACAAAACAGAAAGAACGCCACGGCAGCAACAGGCCGGCCGGGGCTAACCGGTTGCTGAGTCTTCTAGTTTATCACGCGGCAGGTCCGTTGTCGGCCCGAGTATGCCGTAGAATCGTGCTATTTCGCGACTTTTTTGTCGTCTTTGGCAGCGTTCACTTTGGCAGTGCCATCTTCGGCTGGCGTCTCGTCGCTGTCGCGAGTCTCGGATACCTTGCCGCCAAACAAGTTCGGAATTCGTCCGAATACTTCAAACTGCTCATTTTCGCCAGCGGTGTCTTCACTGGTCGAACCGCGAGTGTACCGTCGGCCAGCTCGTGGCAAGGCATCCACCTCGAATTTGCTATCCAGTGCCTTGGACTGCTTTGCTGATTGCAGGAATTGAACCACATCTGGGTAATGACCACCGACCTCGATGATCGCGCGAATGATTTCATCCAAGCGGCTTGAGACGACCATTTGCTTGTCTTCCTCTTTCAAGGCGAAGCGACTGATCGTCACCAGGTCAGGACTTTCGCCCTTGACCACGATGTTCTTACCAGCTTCCAAAGCAAAAGGTGTATGTAAGTACTGATCCTGGCCAAACAGGACCACTTCCGCACGGTAGCTGCGCGTAACGTGTACCAGCGGCGGGCAATTGCTCGGAATAATGTGCAGGCTCATTCGGCCTTGCAGATCCTCGCCCTTAACCAGCGGATGATTCTTGTTCATGCCCCACAATGCGCGGAATGCACCGTAGCGCGTTTCCGAACTTGGAACATCCATCAGCGCACATAACTCGTCGATTGCCGGTGTATCGTTCAAGGTGCTCAGCGCGGTCAGTGCAAACACGCGGAAAGCGGGTTCGTTGCGCGCTGCGTCCCCAAGCGCCTTGGCTGAAACGGACTGGTCGAGATAGGCCAGGGCTTCTGCCGAGTAGAACTGAACCTCTGGATCTTTGGACTCCATCCCTTTTTTCAGGACTTCGATGCCTTCCTTGCCGATTGCCTCCAAACGCAAGGCAGCGGTCGCTGTATTGAAAGGATCGAGCAATTGCTGCTCCAGCAATTGCAGTCGCTTTAGCCTTTGTCGCGGTGATTCGGAAATCGGCACCGAGGTGATCACGCGCACATAGCGAGCAATATTGTGCTTGTAACTCGGATGGATAATCAGATCAATCAGCTCGTCGCTGGTCGGATTGGCAATCCCCTTTTTTGATTTGTTGACATACGTATGGAACCGGCGGTTCAGGGCATCGCCGATTCGCTTGCTGAGGATCGTCGACTTACTATCTTTGTGCAGCACCAGCCCAATGTTTCGCGATTTTAGAACTTTACCGCCGGACAGAACGCGTCCGGTTGTCAGCGATGCGTTGGTGGGATTGTTCTGCACCATCGGGTCAACTAGCACCGCACCCTGTGCGATTGCCAGGTCGTGACCTTCGCGGATCGATCCGCCAAGAAACGCCATTTCCTTGAGGCGGCATTCCATCATCCAACCGCCACTTAGATCGGTTGTGTCATTGTCGGCAGGGACGCGGACTTCAATATCAAGCGTATCGCCCTGCTGCGCGCCGGGTGGGATGAAGGCTCTGGCCCAGACGAGTGAGGTTGTCGGCGATGCCAGCAGTCTCTCAGCATTGTTCACGCGGCGTGCTTTCATGTCCTCAAGCAACGCAGATCGCTGCGAGGAATTCGGAGGGTCGCTGCCCGTGTCCTTCAATCCAACAACCAACGCCGCACATTCCGCCTTCTCGTAATTGAGTCCCCGCGGGCTGGCTTTATTGCCGATCAAGATGATTTCAGTATCAAGTTCAGCTAGATCGTCGGACTCTGGGCTTTGAGAGCGAACCGCCGGGCCCGTGCAACCGCAAAGCAGCAGCAAGCCGCTACCGGCGGCAATCAAATCGCGGCGACTGATTAAGCCATTATTGATGTTATTGGGCTTCATGCCTCTGTGTGCTCCGTACAAGCACTCTATTGACCAGTCGAGCAGACACATCCTTGTGCCTGGCTTTATTTTCGGTCGCCACGATGGTTCGCGGTGCGATTTAACAACACACCGATCACCGCCTGAGTTTGCATTCGCCACTTTAGCGGTCGCAGACTCGCAACATAGTATCGCGTCTCATTGGTACTTCATCTTTGCAGCGCATAATTGCCCCCTCGAAGAAAGTCATTTCGCGGTGGAAAGATAGTGGTAACCCAAATTACGGTCAAGCCGAGTTGGCAATAATTCCATGCCCGAAGGGTACTTGCTGCGAATAAACCGCTGTGGAACTTGCCATAGAAATTGCAGAGCGTGCGGTGCCACTGCGCGAATACGCAGGCGACTGCTCAATCTGGACGGCTACGGGGGATCGATCCCGCCCGGATGCCAGGGATGACAGCGGCCAATACGCAAGATACCGCGATAAGTGCCACGAATTGCCCCATACTTTCTGACGGCGGATATGAAGTAATTGCTGCAAGTCGGCTGAAATCGGCAACTGCGACCGATCAGGGGGCTTAAGGTGTACTGATAAACACGAGCCATTGCGATGAGCAAATATGAGGGAATACGCACGCACGCTAGCATCAGAGAAGTTACACAATTCGGCCGATTTGCCGGTGCATCGTATTGGTCGCGATTTAGTTCCGAGGGCATGAGCGTGCGAACTTGCAGGTTTACTTAGAAAGGCGTTTTTTTAAACTGCGTGCCATGCGAACTAATTCATTCTGCAAAGATTCCAGATCTGGCGGCACAGGATGGCGCGGGATCAGTACCAGATCGATGCCTTCAGGCAGTTGGCGACGGCAGTATCGAAATGCCTCGCGAACCAGCCGCTTCCACCGATTGCGGGCTACGGCGTTGCCGACTTTTCTGGAAACCGATAGTCCCAGTCGCGGTTTGCCCAACTCGTTTGCACACGATGCTAGCGTGAAGCGTCCGTTGGAAATGCTGCACCGTCGCTGATAGACCGCACGGAATTCGGAGGCGGTGCGCAGGCGATCCCCCTTTTCAAATCCGTGTTCAGGCATGGTTCAGGCTAGGGGTAAAATGGGGTGGCGACAACATTGTCATCACGCCCAATCGCGTGTTTTGTTCGCTCATCGGGGCTGTCGCGGAGACGAGTCACCTCTCGGTGGCGGATCATCATCGTTGTCTTCGTCTGACTTTTCGGGCCAATCATGATCGGAAGGTTCAATTTCGGTTTTATCGCCCGGCTTGGCTTCGCCGCTTTCCGGAGCCGATTCCAGGGGTGACCGGCGGTCCCAGTCGCTTTGGTCGCGCAAACGTACTGGCACGCGGGTACGGGCGATGCGACGTGCCCAGCGTCCTCCCAGGTAGATGCCGACGACTAGCGTGATGCCGATCAGCACCAAACCCAGCAGGGCCATCATGACCTTGGCTCGACCGACATCTCCCAGCCGCTGAAGTAACGTTTGATCGGCCTGCCCGAGCAGGTCGGCACCCAGCAAATGAGCGAAATTCAGGATGGACTCACCGGTCATGGATTACCATCGCAGGTCACGGCGTGGGTTGGGAGCACCTTCATCCGCCTTTTGAATCGCTTCGATTGTGGCTTCGTCTAGCTCAGCAGGTAGCATGATTTGCACCTCGGCGTATAAATCGCCGGCGGTGCCGTCTTTGTGTTTAACGCCGTGCCCTTTGACTCGCAGTTTACGGCCGCTACTTGTTCGCGGAGGTACGTGCAATGATATTGTGCCATACGGCGTCGGCACATCCACTTTGGCTCCACGCAACGCTTCGCCAAGAGTGACCGGCAGCTTGACGTTCAGCCGATCTCCCTCACGCAAGAAAAAAGGGTGCGAGGCAACATGAATGGTGAGCAGGATATCTCCATCTGGCGCGCCGTCGCGACCTGATTCCCCTTTTCCGCGCAGGCGAATTTTGGCACGATCCGCAATGCCAACCGGGATTTTCACGGTAATGACTTCTCGTTTGCCATCTCGCTCGACTGTCAGATCAGTGGTTCCGCCGAGGATCGCAGTTTGAAACGGGATCGTGATTTCGCTTTGCAGATCGGTGCCGGGGACTGGTGTGCCGCGGCGGCTTTTTCCTCGACCGCCGCCGGACTTCCGCCCTCGCATTTGCTCAAAGAAATCACCAAATCCACCCTTGGAGCGAGACTCACCACCTGAAGCAGGATCAAAACCGCCAAACAACTGGCTGATGTCGATTCCCTCAAACCCCTCGGGCATGGGTCCGCCGTAGCCGCCACCGCCTCCCCAGTTCGCGCCCCCCGGTCCAGGTCCACCGGGACCGCCAGGTCCCATTTTGTCGAAATCCGCCCCGTACTGATCGTAGAGTTTGCGTTTCTTTCCGTCGTTCAGAACTTCAAAGGCAGTCTGCACCTTGAGGAACTTTTCCTTGGCAGACTTGTCGTCTTGATTTAGATCGGGATGGTACTTGCGCGCCAGATCGCGATAGGCTTTTTGAATATCGTCCGGTGTCGCGGACCGCGATATCCCTAGGGTCTTGTAGTAGTCTTCAGCCATGTTTTGGTCGGAGTCAGTCTATGGTCGATGTGCTGGCCAATGCATTGTATGTATCGGCCCGGCAACGTACTTGTATCTGATGGAACTCTATTCTACGTTTTGCCAGTAATTCGGCACCCGCAAAACGCCCGAACAGGCAATTCTAGTGGCGCGGTAGCAGAACCGGCAAGCGGGCGAGTTTTGCGGCTTTGCAAGACAGACGGCGCAATGCCGAATGAGACGGCAGACAGGCCGATTAACAGATATAACCGGCAAGCACCTCGCGAAGGGGATCGGCAGACTCCGCACAGAACCCCATATGGGAATGCCGCCGCCATCCTTCGGCAAATGCGAATTTCCCGCTGAGCTTGGCCACCGCTGCCGCTTGCTGTTGCATCGCCAGCAAGTAGCTGTCCATCCCTTGGCTTCTGTCGAGCCAACTCTTTTGGCTCTGATGTAGAGCCAACATTTCAGTCTTCTGGTCGATGACGCTGGAAATATCCACGAAAAGTGAAGGGACGATCGGCTGGCCCAGGCCGTCGCAATTGCCGTGTGGCTGCGCGTGATAAACGGTCACGGGCTGGTCAATCGCCGAGCAGGCGGGACTTGCCGGGAAGTTGGGCATTCCTCTTGCAAAGGCGGCTGACACCGCCAGCCGCGAAGTGATCATATGATCCTCCATATAATCCTGCGGCGAATGCGTTAGCAGGATTGTGGGAGCGACGGAGCGGACAATGGCAGCCAACCGGGTTAGCAGTGACTTCTCATAGAAAATCTCTAGGTCGTTAGTCAGGCTTTCATGAAACGTGGCGTTCAGAAACCTGGCGGCTGATTGCGCCTCACCACGTCGAATCCGAATCGTCGTTTCTGCATCTTGCTCTGTCGAGCCGCAATTGCCACTCGAGACGTTCATGTAATGCAGATCAAAACCGGCCTGACCGAGCAACATCATGGTCCCTGCCATGACGAACTCAATATCGTCCGGGTGCGCGGCAATCGCAAATGCAGTTGGCATACATCTCCATTGTGTGCCACTGGCTCCGCCAGTGAAAATGCCCAGTTGGCTTACGTTGCACCGGGCGTACCAGTCGGCCTTTGTTTGGCTTAAGGCAAATTTCGGTACAGAATAGTCAACACAACTCAGAATCAATTTTCTCCGAGTCGAAGCACTGGCGGAGCCAGTGGCACACGGAATACGAATTTAGGTTCCGGGCGTCTTCACGATCTTCACCATCTTCTTGGTGCTGATCGCCTGGTCAATGGCAAACATCACTTCATGCGTGTGGGCTGCATCATTCAAATCGTTCGCCGGGCGTTTGTCCTGTCGAATGCATTCGATGAAATGCTGGAACTGCGGCAGGTACGGATGATCGTGTACATCGCCCGAGTCGGGCATGGAGGTTGGGATCTTGGCCCATTGGCCAGATTTCAGACCGGGCCAGCGAATGCTCGAGATCTGGTCATTCCAGATGGTGCCCGCATCGCCTTGAAAGAGAACCGGAAACAAATAAGGCTGTCGGCACTCGACACTGGTCGCAACCTTTCCGATGGCCCCATTGGCAAACGACAGAATCGCCACGCTGTTTGGATCGTACTCATACTTCAGCGGATTGTCCGGGCTGGTATTGCTCATGGCGGCTACCTCGACCACACGGGACTGCATGCTCCATATCAATGCGTCGAGTGCATGGCAACCGGCGGTCAACAGCGCGTCCCCTCCCATCCGTTTCTTGATGTTCCACGGATATTGTGGATACCACGGTCCGATACCGTGCCAGTAGCTGCATTCGCCATAGAAGATTTTTCCAATCAGGCCTTGATCGATCATAGCCCGTATATTGCTGAACAGTCCGCCCCAGCGAACTTCAAAGCAGACGCTTGTCTTGACCTTGGCCGCATTTACCGCCGCCACCATTTTTTTCAGGCTGGCAACTTCCATCGCAACAGGCTTTTCAATCACCATGTGTTTGCCGGCCTGAGCACAGGCGATGGTCTCGGCAGGATGATTCGGATGCGGAGTGCAAATGGTTACGACATCCAGTCCGGGATGCGCAAGAAACTTATCCAAATCAGCGTAAGCGGTTGCGCCGGTCAGACCTAGTTCGCTGATCCGCTGTTCGGCACGTGCCTTTTTGCGCGAGTTGAACGCCACGATCTCACAGCCAGGGATTTTTTGAAAAGTCTCGACATGTGCGCCGGCGACCCAGCCCGTACCGATCACTCCTACGCCAATTCGCTCTGCGGAACTTGCCATGCGTTTATTCGTCCTATTCTGGAAAGAAGCAAATGAGGGGGGAATTCAGGAGCACGATTGTGTTGAGTGCAACACGGTGTCCTCTCAGCACTGGCGGAGCCAGTGGCACACAAACGCGTAGTTGAATCACTAATGCATCTCAACAGTACAACTTCCAAAACCACCGCGGTAGAAGTTGAACTGCACATTCTGATGATTCGCCAGCAGCGACATAGGCACGGAACTGTCCGCCATGCGTTGACTGATCATCAGTGCGGTCAATCGCATACCAAACGGATTATCGTGCATGCCGGCGTGCCAGATGGAAACCTTTTCGGACTTCCAGGTCTCGACGGGGCCGACCGTTAGCGCCTGAGTTGGGACGTTCGTGACCACGCCGCCACCGCTGGTGCGAGCGTTCTGCATGATGGTCATGGGATGCAGGTCGACGATTCTTGCGCTAAGGCTGCAATACTCGGCCGCACTAGGCGGCTCATTTTTGTACTTGCCTTCCCGTTTTGGTGGATCGTTGAAGGCCCAATGCTTGACCTCACCCTGGCCACCTTGCATCGCCATGCAGCGGACTTGATCGAAGCTGGCGGTATATTCCGCCAAGGTCGCAACTTTGGGAAAGTGAATATTCTTTTCAGGCATTTTTAGTTCTGGACGTATCCGGTCAAACAGCATCTCACGATCGGTTCGCGCAAAACTGAGGTCAAACGTCTCTGGCGTTTCACGGCCATCGACGACCCATTCGTCCATTCCCCAAAAATGGCAGTGTCGCAAGTCGATTTGCAATTCGTTGACCAAACGCGCCACCAGTGGCAGTTGCTCGGTCGGTCCAATCGGGCCGCATAAGCCAGTTGGTTGATCCTCGGTGGCTGCACGCCAGGCCTGAATGTACTCGAGTGCCTCAGCCAGATAGAAATCTTCCAGTGTATCGTAGAACTTGACCTGAAAACCTTCGCGCGAAAATCCCTGCACGTCTTCCGCGGTGAGTCGCGCCGCGTCATCCAGAATTTGTGTATCCAGTGTCGTGTAGTCCCACCATTCTGGACTGATTTTGCTGAGTGCTCGCATGGTCAAAAACCTTTGTTGCCGCAAGACTAGAATGAGACGTCGCAACTGCCGATCCTGGCAGTTTTGGCAGGATAAGCGGTCGCAAATGTCCTCCGAGTATAGCAAGCCAATTTGCCGAGTGAAGTGGCTGCTGCAAATCAGTGGCAGATGGGCCTGAGAGTGCTGATTCCTGAAGTAAAAAGGCCGCGAATTGAAGCGGCCTTCCACGCGAGGTCGATTGACTATGGAAATCAATACGCGCGCTCGCGCGTCGCCGGCTCCTGGCCATTGCTGATGCCAAAGCTTCCCAACGCCCCGCGCGGTTCCTGCGATTGGACCGTCGCCGGTCGCAAAGCGAGTAGCCGTTCCTGGCAGCGGTAGGGGGCCTCGCCGGGCGCAGGTTGCAACCGGACATGCGACCCGTCTGGCAGCAGTTCGCGCGATTTGACGTTGTCCAAAAGATACGATGGGACAATTTCGTGCAGGATGCGGTCCTTTAGCTCAGGAGCCTCGACCGGGAACATTACTTCCACGCGCCGGAAGAAGTTCCGCGGCATCCAGTCGGCGCTGGCCAGATAGATCTTGGCATCACTATCCGGTCCAAAAATATAGATGCGGCTGTGCTCCAAAAATCGATCGACAATGGAGCGGACTCGAATTGTCTCGCTAATGCCGGGCAGGCCGGGGCGCAGCCCGCAAACGCCGCGGTCAATGATGTCGATGGGCACGCCCGCCTGACTAGCGCGATAGAGGGCCTCGATCACGCGATGATCGACCAGCGCGTTCAGTTTGGCAAAGATCCGTGAGGGTTTCCCGGCTTTTGCCAGATCGCTTTGCTCTTCGATCAATTGTAGCGTCTGACGATGCATGTCCGTCGGGGCTACGATCAGTTTGCGCCACTGGTGGCCTTGCGAGTAACCGGTCAATAGGTTGAACAATGCCGAAGCATCGGCGCAAATGTCTTCGTTCGCGGTGAACAGGCCCAGATCGGTATAGACCAGCGCGGTGGTTGGGTTGTAGTTGCCTGTGCCCAGGTGGACGTAGCGGCGGAGGTTGTTCCCCTCTTGTCGTACGACCAACGACAGCTTGCAGTGCGTCTTCAGATCCAAAAAGCCAAATACCACGTGGACGCCGGCCCGTTCCAATTGTCGTGCCCAACTCACGTTGTTTGCTTCGTCAAAGCGCGCCTTCAATTCGACCAGTGCCGTAACATGCTTGCCATTTTCGGCGGCCTGAATCAGCGCACGTGTCACCGGCGAATCGCCGCTGGTGCGGTACAGGGTCTGCTTAATAGCCAGAACCTTGGGATCGTGCGCCGCACGGCTGACAAAGTCGACCACGCTATCGAACGAATCGTACGGGTGATGCAGCAGGATATCTCGCCGTGCAATCGTGGCAAAAAGATCGTCGCTACGACGGCGGATTCCACGCGGTGCATGTGGGAAAAATGGTGGATCCTTCAAAGTATCTCGTCCGGAGAGTTTGAATATTTCCATCATCGCCGTCAGGTCGAGCGGTCCGGGAATTCGATAGACTTCGCTGTATCCTTCTGGCGTATTGTCACGGATGTATTCTTCGTCGATGATCAGCCCGGCTAGTTCTTCGCTAGCGTTGGCAGCCAATTCCAGTCGGACCGCCTCGCCATGTTGACGCGCCTTAAGGCGATCTTCGATCAGCCGCAACATGTCGTCCGATTCTTGCTCCAGCAGTTCAATGTCGCTATCGCGCGTGATGCGGAACGTCGACCAACTGAGTACGGCGAAGCCGCCGAATAACTCGGGCAACTGGCTGGAGACGGCTTCTTCCAGCAGAATGAAATGCTGCTCCCCGCTTTGTCCGAGCGGCACCAATCGTGGCAACACCTGTGGCACCTGCACCACGGCAAACATTTGCTTGGGACCAAGACCGCGTCGCCGCTCCAGCATGGCCGCGATATAAAGTCCGCGGTTGTGATAGTGCGGGCTGGGATGCGCCGGATCGACCGCCATCGGTGTCAGAATGGGAAACGCTCGTTCGCGAAAAAACTTGCCGAGCGACTCTTTTTGAGCATCGTTTAGTTCTTCATAGCTGAGCAATCGAATCCCTTGTTCAGCAAGTTCCGGCCGCACTGACTCGTTCCAGCAGCGATACTGTCTGGCGACCAGTTCTTGCGTGCGCTTGGTGAGGCGCTGTAACTGATTCAATGGGCGCAGTCCATCTGGGGAATAATCTTGCGGGGCACCATCTCCAAAGGCCTGCTCGCGCAGCCCGGAGACGCGGACCATGAAGAACTCATCCAGATTGGAACTGAAGATAGAGAGAAACTTGACCCGTTCCAACAGGGGATTGGTGGGATCTTCAGCTTCCTCCAAAACGCGTGCGTTGAACTCCAGCCAGCTCAACTCGCGATTGATGAAATGTTCTGGCAGAAACGTCTGCTCACTCATAAACCTGCATACCTGTCAAAAATTCGCGTGGCGGACTGTTTCAATACAACCTAGAAAACGACCGATGACCAGTTTATCTTACGGGACATCCGGTCCTTGGAAAGTCCACCACCCATTGTTATCGTCCTGGCAGCCCGTTACCGGCGTTCGCTTTTCTCAAGCAAACAGGTGGAATTGTCGGTTTTTACGCCGCCGCACGTTACAGTCGCTCCCTTGTCATTGTACATACCTGGCCGGTATAGATGGAGTCCACGGCAATATTCATTCAATCCTGTTTTTGAGCACGGCATGTCCGAAGTTCCCCAGTGGCGATCGCTCTATCCCTTTGAATCGCATGAAATTCGCGTGCAGGGGATGCGCTACCACTATCTGGATGAAGGGGAAGGGCCGACACTGCTGCTGGTGCATGGCAACCCGACCTGGTCGTTTCATTGGCGAAATATCGTACTCGGCTTGCGCGGTCGCTGCCGATTGGTGGTACCGGATCATATCGGGTGTGGCCTTAGTGATAAGCCACAACAGTACGACTACACGCTTGCGCAGCACATTGAGAACCTGTCGGCATTGGTGGAACAATTGGACCTGCGCGATGTGACTCTGGTAGCGCAAGATTGGGGAGGTGCCATAGGCCTGGGCGCGATGCTACAGGCCAAGGATCGCTTCTCGCGCGCAGTGCTAATGAACACTGGCGCATTTACATCGCCGCATATGCCGTGGCGGATTGCCGCCTGCCGTATTCCCGGTGTTGGTCCATTGGCAGTGCGCGGCCTGAATGGTTTTGCACACGCCGCGTTGACGATGGCGGTTGAGAAGCGGGAGCGAATCACGCCGGATTTGCGCGCTGGTATTCTGGCCCCTTACGACAGTTGGGCCAACCGCGTGGCTATCAACCGCTTTGTGCAAGACATTCCGATGCATCCAGGGCATCCTTCGTATGCACGACTGCTACAGATCGAGCACGGTTTGCCATCGCTGGCCGATCGACAGATGATGCTCATTTGGGGAATGAAGGACTGGTGCTTTACACCTTGGTTCTTGGAGCGGTTTGAGCAGTTCTTTCCTGCTGCAAGTGTGTATCGATTTGCGGATTGTGGCCACTGGGTGGTCGAGGACGCGCACGAGCGAATCGTGCCACTGATTGATTCGTTTGTCCACGGTTCAAATTAGTGTGCAAAATGTCAGAAGCAGATTCCAACTCGTCGCATTCGCCGCTCAGCATTGCCCAATGCGCGTCGCTGGCGGCGATCTTTGAAGCGACTGCGCCCAAGCCGGGCAATGTGCATCGTGGCGCGGACTTTGTGGATTTGACCTATCCGGATTTGGTGTTAAGTGCGATCGCGATTGAGCCGGCGATGCAAAATGCAGTCGACCGGTCGCTAGGGCAAACAGTTCTGGACGCCGTCACCGCTACGCGGCAACTGATTTCGACAAACTCTAATTTGGGAATCATTTTGCTGATTGCACCTCTGTCGGCAGTTCCACGACAGTCGCCACTTCGAGAGGGTGTTAAGGAGATACTTAGAGGACTAACGGCAACCGATTGCCAGTTGGTATATCGGGCGATCTGTGCGGCCAAGCCCGGCGGAGTTGGAAAAGTGGCCGAAGGGGACATCGCCGGGCCTGCCCCGGACGATCTGGTTGCGGCAATGAAGCTGGCCGCTGATCGTGATTTGGTGGCGCGTCAGTACGCGACGAATTTTGCCGACCTGTTCGACATGGTGCTGCCGGCTCTGCTGGAGTGCGCAGGGCGCTGGTCCCTCAGCGACGCCATTGTTCGGACGTTCCTGCAGGTCATGCACCGTTTCCCAGACAGCTTGATTGGTCGCAAATGTGGAGCAAAAATAGCGCAACAAGCGGCTGATCATGCCGGTTCGGTCTTGAAATCAGGCCAGCCGGAGGAGGAGAATTATCAGGAGGGGCTGGCCGATCTCGATTTCTGGCTGCGCAGTGACGGACACCGGCGAAATCCAGGCACCACCGCCGACATGATTGCCGCCGCACTGTTTGCCGCCCTACGTGATGGACAGATTCGAGGGCCGTTCGATTGGCGAGCGTGGTAAACTATTGATGCCGTCGCACGGCGTTTGCGATTGTGCGGCAAGTGAAGTCTCTGCAGGAAAGCATGTATGCCAGAAAGCTACCACGTCCGCGTGACCAAGGACTATCTCGTCTTTAGCGCTGCGCATTTTATCACCATCGGCGATAATATCTGCGAACGGCTGCATGGGCACAATTATCGCATCGCCGCCGAGGTATATGGACCGCTGAATGAAAATCAGTATGTGTTTGATTTTATTGCACTGCGTGATGCGCTGCGGCAATTGGTCGACGAGCTGGATCACTACGTGCTGCTGCCGATGCAACATCCCACCATCCAAGTGACCGCCACTGAAAAAGAGGTCGAAGCGAGATTTGAAGATCGCCGCTGGGTCTTTCCGCGCGGCGATTGCGTGCTGTTGCCGGTAGCCAACACCACCGCCGAATTGGTGGCACGCTATATTGGTCTGAAACTGATCGACATGCTGGCGTCTCAACATGGGGCACGCCCGGAGCGGGTCGTGATCGAACTGGATGAGTGCAACGGCCAGTTGGCGGTCTGGAAGTACCAAAGTACTCCTCACGCGCCGTCGTGATGCTGGCGCTGCGCTAATCTATGTCCGAGCATGCACATCCTATTTCTGCGGTTCCCTGTTCACCGCCGCAGTTTCACTGAAGTTACCTACTCCGCCGGACCGATAAAGCCACCGCAGCCGGTCTTTTCTGCTTATCGCGGTTGCTAGCATAGCTCTCATTTGCCAGGCAGTGTATGGGTTCACTACGCAAAGCCGCCGTCCTGCTCACCAGCCTTCCAGAAGAAGAGGCAGCAGCGCTATTGAGCAAGCTGCCGGCCAAGGAAGTCGAAGCGGTCTCGATCGAAATTGCCCGTCTCACCAGCGTCAGTGGCGACGAGCAAGAAACCACGATTAACGAATTTGCCAACACTAACCCTAGCGTATTTTCCGCCGGCCTGGCGGGGCTGGACCTGGCCAGATCGCTGGTCGAGCGCGCCTTTGGCAAGAACGCCACCGGCACCCTGGACAATGTTCGCCAATCGATCGAGGCGGTCCCATTTGGATTCTTGAAAAACGTCGACAGCCAGAACTTGTTGACGTTCATCATCGACGAGCATCCGCAGACCATTGCGCTAATCCTCTGTCACTTATCGCCAACACAGGCTGCCGACATCGTAGCCGGACTGCCAAGTGAGCGGCAGCTCTCCGTCGTGCGGCGCATCGCCACGATGGGACAGACGAACCCAGAGATTATCAACGAAGTGGAAAGGGGTTTAGAAAGTCGGATCGCGGGCGTGATGAGTCAGAGCTTTGAGAACTCTGGCGGTGTGGAGAGTGTGGCCGAGATTCTCAACGTCATCGACCGCTCGACCGAGCGAAATCTGCTGGAGAATCTGGCTCAGGAGAACCCTGACCTGGTGGAAGAGATCCGCCGCCTGATGTTTGTGTTCGAGGACATGAACAAGTTCAACAACAAGGACATTCAGACGGTGCTGAAGAATGTCGAGACTTCGCAGTGGGCTATGGCGCTGAAGGGTGCCAGCGAAACGCTCAAGCAAAAGATCTTTACCAATCTGTCGCAACGTGCCGGGGAAACGCTCCGCGAAGAGATCGAGTATCTCGGCCCGGTCAAGCTATCGGCCGTCGAACAGGTTCAGCAGCAGATCGTCGATGTCATCCGCCGCCTGCAAGATTCTGGCGACCTGGTGATCCATTCGGGCGAAGAAGAAGAGAAGCTGATTTCGTAGTGCTCTGAGCAACACTGCTTTACCGTGGGTGCCCCAAACCTTCAGGTTGCAGTCTGTATTGCCTTCTGCCCTTGCGGCGCGGCACTCTTTGGTGGGTTCTTCCACTGATCATAAAAGTAGAAGCTCGCCAGGGCGAATCCAATCACGATCACCAGCCGGCGGACCAGTTCGCGGTTCATCGCACGGGCTGCACGTGCTCCAAAATACCCGCCGAAAATGCCAGCAAGGATCATTGGCACCGCGTGCGGCCAACTGATGATGTCCTGGTACATAAAGACCACAATCGACACACCGTTGATCACAGTCGCTAGCAAGGTCTTGAGCGCATTCATTCGATGGATGTCTTCCACGCCGATCAACGCCAGCGCACAGAGCATTAAGATGCCTATTCCTGCGC
>JAWXCH010000225.1:0-11038 GCA_034440595.1 Planctomycetota bacterium
CCTTTGGTCCGCTACTGTTTGAAACCATCCGCCTCCCCCTGCCCACCACCTATCGCCTGCCCGATGGAGTAACCGCCGAAACCGCCTGTGCGCACTACCTGCAACAACTCGAAATGGTTCTGGCCGAAAACCACTCCAAAATCGCGGCGCTGATTATCGAACCCCTCATGCAATGCGCCGCCGGCATGATCCAGCACCCGCCGGGCTACCTCCGCGGCGTCCGCGAGCTGACACAAAAGTACGACGTGCTCCTCATCGCCGACGAAGTGGCTGTCGGTTTTGGCCGCACCGGCACCATTTTCGCCTGCCAGCAAGAAGACGTTGTCCCTGACCTGCTCTGCCTGGCCAAAGGACTCACCGGGGGATACATGCCACTGGCGGCGACACTAGCTACAACCAAAATCTGGAACGCCTTCTTGGGAACCTTTGCCCAGTCCCGCACCTTCTTCCACGGGCACACCTACGGCGGCAACCCGCTCGGTGCTGCCGTGGCGCTGGCCACGCTGGAGGTATTTGAAGAGGAACGGACACTGCAGAACTTGCAACCAAAGATTGCCCGGCTAGGTGAGCATCTGGAGCGAATCGCTCAATTGCCAAACGTTGGCGATGTTCGCCAGTGCGGCCTGATCGCCGGCATCGAGCTGGTTCAGGATCGTACGACGAAAGAACCCTTCCCCTGGGAAGAACGCCGCGGTGCCGCCGTCTGCGAAGCGGCTATCAAGCAAGGTGTCTGGCTGCGACCACTGGGTAATGTAATCGTCATCATGCCACCGCTGGCGGTGTCGATGGCAGAGCTGGATCGGATTTGTACGGTGGTGGAGAGGAGCATTAAAATAACAAATAATAAATGATTGATAACAAATAACAAATCCTTTTCGGGAGACCGTCAGCTTGGGTCAATCTATCATTTGTTATTAATTATTTGTCATTTGTTATTTTTAGTAGACAACGAATCGGTACTTCAGGCGAGGATTGAAAACTACCCTACGCCGGAGCATCCAAATATGGATCCTGTCCCATCTGGATCTGCATCTTTTTGCGTTCGCGTTCGTGGTACATCAGAATGCGGCGGTCACGGAAATGCCGCTTTTCGATTTTCCGCTGTGCTTTGCGGAACAATCGCGCAAACGAGGCGAACGTCCGTGCCCCGCGCTGGCCCCGTTTCTTCAGCGCGATCGCCTTGGATTGACCCAAACCGGCCAAGATGATTTCATCGTCTAGCGCCAAGTACTGCCGATAGGTGCCGGGGTCTCCCTGCCGGCCGCAGCGACCGATGAGCTGCCGATCGATACGCGACGAGTCGTGCATTTCCGTGCAAATCACATGCAGGCCACCTAGCTCGTGTACGCCCGGTGCCAGCTTGATGTCGGTACCGCGACCCGCCATGTTGGTTGAGACAGTGACTTTGCCAGCCTGACCGGCAGCGGCAACGATATCGGCTTCCTTGTCGACTTGATGTGCTGTGAGAACCTGGTGCAGAATGCCTGCCTCGTGGAGCAACTTGGAGAGTTCCAGCGACTTATCGATCGAGCGAGTGCCGATCAGCACCGGGCGTCCACTATGCCGCATTTCGACCACTTCCTGCACGATGGCCGCCTCCTTGGTTTGCATGTCACCGTGCACAATGGTCGGCAGTTGACGACGAATGGGGGGCCGGTTGGTCGGAATGGGAATCACACGCAATCGATAGATTTTGTTCAACTCGCGTGAGGAATTGATCGCCGTACCGGTCATACCAGCCAGATGGGGATACTGCAAAAAGTAATCCTGCACGGTGATTCGCGCGGCGTGCCCGGTGGAGACGGTGACCTCCAGACCTTCCTTGGCTTCGACTGCCTGATGCAGGCCGTCGCGCCATTTTCGGCCCTCGGCCAAGCGCCCGGTGAATTCATCGACAATGACAATCTCGCCGTCGCGTTCAACATAGTGACGGTCGCGAATAAAAACGCGATCCGCACGAACCGCCAACTCGATCGCCTCATACAGTTCCAGCATACCGATTTGCTCGGTGGCAGAACTGCGGGGCAGATTGCGAAGCAGACGCCTCCCTTTTTGCGTCAGTTCCACACTCTGCCGCTTAGGATCGTATTTATAATGCTCTTCATCGAGAAATTGATGAATTGCGGCGGCGGCCCATTGATACAGTTCGGCCTGTGCCTTGTCGGCGGCGCTGGGCATGGCGCTAATGATGAGCGGAGTACGCGCTTCATCAATCAGCACGCTATCGGCTTCGTCCACCAGACAAAAATGCGGCGGCCGCTGCACCGGTTTATCACCACCCGAGTCCTGGCGTTGACCGAGCATGTGCGCGAGCAGACCAATCTGTCCTGCGGCACTTTGCCGCAGCAACAGCCGATCGCGCAAAAAATCAAAGCCGAATTCCTTGGACGTGCCATAGGTCACGTCGCAAGCATATTCAACCCGCCGCTGGTTGTTGTTCATTGGAGTTTGAATCACGCCAACACTCACGCCCAGCATATCAAACAACGGGCGCATCCAGTCGGCATCGCGCTTGGCCAGATAGTCGTTGACCGTCGCCAGGTGTGCGCCTTTGCCAGGGAGCGATTCCAGATACAACGCCAGCGTAGCGGTGAGTGTCTTGCCTTCGCCGGTTTGCATTTCGGCGATGGAGCGATGATGCAAGGCGACACCACCCAGCAACTGCACGTCGAAGTGACGCATGTTCAGGGCACGATGCCCCGCCTCGCGCACGAGGGCAAATGCCTCGGGCATTAGCTTGACCAGCGACTCCTGACTTTTGGCGCGGTAGCGGAGTGCCAGACTTCGTTTGCGAAGGTCGCTGGTTTGCAGGCCGAGAAGCTCTTGGCCATGCTTTTCGATCAGTGGCAGGTAGCTGGCCCAGCGTGCAAGCCGCCACTTAACCGTTCCGCCGAGGATGGAGCGGAACTGTGCAAACATGCCGTGGGAGATCGTCGCCAAACTTACTTCCTCGATCCAATCCAGAGAGTTAGCCGGTGGAATATTGCCAGAATTACCGTCAGCGAAGCTGCCGGTCGTGCCTAGGCTATTCTACCGCGCTGGATCGATTCATCGTAGGCCACGCCGGGTGAGCCTCACTTCGCATTCGTGAGTCACTGCCGTACGAACCAGGGGCTAGCGCCCAGTGGCTGATTTCATCGGACGCACAGTACACAATCAGCCGCAACGCGCTAGCGTCCGGTTGCCTACTTTCGTAACGGTCACACTCTACTGCTTTTGAATCTGATCGATCTGATAAGGGACCGAGTAGTCTTGGGATTGAGTTGTCGCACCAGTAAGTCGACCCTGTACCGTGACAAAGTCGCCCGACGAGAATCCGTTGAGTCGAGACTTGTCGCTCAGCACAACGCTGCCGCCGTAATCGTCGGTTTGACCGTCGACCGGAATATACCGCAGCTTCCAGATGCCGCAGCTTTGTAGATAATCCAGCTTGCCTTGCAATGTTCGGTATCCAGCGTCGTGGTTGTAGGTTCCGCCAGGCTCTGATTTGGCCGCAATACTGCCCCCCGCTCCGGCACCCGAGGTTAGTTGCACCCGATTGTCGGTTCCTTGCCAGACAGCTTGAGAGCTATCAAATTGCGAGTTTGCGACCGTAGTAGTCGCCACTCCACCGTTCAGCAACGGAACGTTCGACACGTTGGGCTGAAAATTTGCGGAGCTATTCAGAGGAGCCGACGACACGGTGGCCGCCATTGGCAAGTCAGAAATTTCCGGCAGCCCGCTGTTACGATCAAGCGATTTCGGTCGCACGTACCGGTCCACCGCCGCCGGTGCCGGTGTCTGAAACACGGCGTTACTGGTCGCCCCGGAAGCACTGCTGCCGCTGGTTTGCAATACGGCTGGCAATGGCGAATGAGACGGTATCAACGAATCGGTTGAAGTTGGATTCGTCACCAAGGCCCGCAAGCGGGGGTCGTAATAAGTATTTGGTGGTGGTGCATTAGCCAGTCCCGGCGTGTTAATAGCGGAGGTCGAGCTTTGTGGGATCGAAAAACCTCCGCTTGGCAGGTACCCCTGCGCGTTTCGCTTGATCGGTATCTCAGGGGCAACTGTCGCGGCCGGTGCCGGTGCAACGGCAGTCGGTGGGGCAACAGTGCCCGGGCCAAAGCCCGGTGCGCCGGGTGCTCCCTGTGTAACCACCGGCGCGCTGACACCGGTACCGTAGTACGGTGACGCGGTCGGCAATGCCGTACCCGGGGGCGCAATGGTCGTATTGCCGGTCATGAATGGATCGAACGGTGCCGGCGGTGCCTGGCATCCGAGGACACCAATGCTCACGCTTGCGACGACGATGATTGCAGACCAATCGAGCCAACGTGGCCGATCCATCGGCGGACTCCTTTCCACCTACGTTCAAAAATGCTTGCTCCCCTTCCAAGGGGGCGCAAGAATAGCAACCTACCCTAGTTTGTCCAGACCGATTCAAAGGTCCGAACTGCCGATTTTTGCACCCTGTCTTACATCCGCAACAGTATCCGGTACAGGGACTCGTCGAATCGCCGTTAAAAGTGTACCCTGATTGTCGTTGGGAGTGATGGGTATAGGGGAGGAAGTTTAGGTTGAATGGAACAAAGCGTTTGTATTGTGAGGTAGCACACGGAGGTCGTTTCTCCTTCCCCTAGGATTCAGCAATGTCAAAAACCATGACCACTCCCATGTCTTTTATCAATGAATCGCGTACCAAAATTGTCGCCACCGTCGGACCTGCCTGTCGAGATGAGCAGGAATTGACGAATTTGGTGCTGGCAGGCGTGGATGTCTTTCGGCTGAATATGGCCCACGCAGGCCCGGCCGACCAAAAAATCGTTGTGGACATGATTCGCAACGTCAGCAAGTCGGTCGGTCGACCAATCGGAATTCTGGCCGATCTGGCCGGGCCAAAAATCCGGCTGGGTGAGTTGCCCTCCGATCTTTACGAGTGCCGCGAAGACACCCCGGTCCGCTTTGTCCGTGGCAGCACCATTACAGCTCCTGACGAGTTGGTGACCACTTATGAGCCGCTGATCGACGAACTGACAGTCGGCAACAGCGTCATGCTAGCGGACGGCACGGTCGGGCTGATCGTCGACGAAAAAGGGCCGGATTATGTCCGCTGCCGCGTCACACAGGCCGGTCTCGTACGCAGCCGGCAAGGTGTCAATCTGCCTGGCGTGAAGCTGAGCGTCCCCTCGATGAGTGACGAAGACTGGCAAAACGCGGTCTGGGCCGCCGAAGTGGGCATCGACTTTGTCAGCCTCAGCTTTGTGCGAACGCCCGTCGAGGTACGGCTGCTAAAAGAACTACTCCGTACACGCGGTTCGAAGGCCAAAGTGGTCGCCAAGATCGAAAAACAAGAGGCTCTGGACCAGTTAGAGGCCATTGTCGACGCGACCGACTGCATTATGGTTGCACGCGGCGATTTGGGGGTCGAAATCGACGTAGCCCGAATGCCAATGGTGCAGAAGCAAATCGTTCAGCTTTGCAATCGCTATCAAAAGCCGGTCATTGTCGCCACACAGATGCTCGACAGCATGCAGAACAATCGCAGGCCAACACGCGCCGAGGTCACCGATGTGGCCAACGCGATCTTGGATGGTGCCGACGCCTGTATGCTCTCCGGTGAGACTGCGATCGGGCTATATCCCAAGCAAGCCGTCGACATGATGAGCCGTATAGCGCAAGCGACCGAGGATTTTTACATCGGGCAACCTCTCAGCTCTAAAACCGAACGTCTGGCCGAAGGGTTACTGCCGATTACGCAGGCAGTCGTACATGGTGCCGGCAGGATTGCTCAGGAATTAGGTGCCAAATTGATCGTCGCCGCCAGTCGGAGTGGTGTCACGGCATTGGCGCTCTCGAAGCTGCGCAGCTTTGTGCCGACCATCGGGGTCAGCGATTCGGAGACGACATTGCGGCAAATGTGCCTGTATTGGGGAGTCACCCCACTGCACACCAAGCCAACCAAGGATAGCGTTCAATTGCTGGAACAGGTTAGTAATTGGGGAGTTCAGGATGGTCGCCTGAAGCCGGGCGATAGTATTCTGCTCGTGGCAGGGACGGGCTTGGGAACAGGTGGCCATAACATGTGCGTGGTTCACGAGGTCAATTAGGCAGGCCGCGGCGTAGGCAGGTGAGTCAGGCGGAAACCGGGAGCGGAAATGGCGAAGCGGAATAAACAAGCGATGTTGCCGGGCTGGGAATCAGCCAGCGAGCAGCCACCTGCCGCCAGACCGTTCGAAACGTTGCCGCCCAGTAAGCCAAAATCTCAGACGCACGCCGTTGCCGAGACGCCCTCTCCTGCCGCAGCAGTTGCCGCCAGCGAAGAAGAAGCCGAACTCGACCGCGAACTGCACGAGGCCATTGAGCAGGACTCGGTTCTGGAACCGCAGGCTCTGCCCGATCTGCGTGGCAAAAAAGTCTGGCTGATCGATTCAATGTCGCTGATCTTTCAGGTGTTTCATGCCATCCCGGCAATGACCAGCCCTCGCGGGGAACCGGTCAACGCCGTCTTTGGCTTTACACGCGACCTGTTCACGATACTGGAACAGCGCAAGCCCGACTACCTATTCTGTGCGTTTGACCTCAGTGGTCCGACCTTTCGGCACACAATGTACGAGGCCTACAAGCAACATCGATCCGAAATGCCGCCGGATCTGATACCGCAGTTGACGGCCATCCGACGAGTGCTGGCGGTGCTGGGCGTTCCCGCGGTCGATCTGGAGGGCTATGAGGCCGACGACGTACTGGCCACGATCGCACGCGTCGTCGACGAAGCGGGTGGAGAATGCCTGATTGCCACGGCCGACAAAGATTGCCGCCAACTAATCACCGACCGCGTCCGGCTGGTCAATATGCGCAAAAACCAGATCATGGATGCCGATGCTTTGGCCGCCGACTGGGGCATCCGACCAGACCAGGTTGTTGATTATCAGACACTGGTCGGCGATCCGGTGGACAATGTCCCGGGCGTGCCGCTGATCGGTCCAAAGGGTGCCAAGGAATTGCTACAGAAGTACGACACGCTGGACAATCTGTACGAACACGTTGGCGAAATTACCGGCAAGAAGCAGCAGAACCTGATTGCCAACCGTGAACAGGCCATGATGAGCCGGCGGCTGGTGCGGCTGGACTCATATGTACCGGTGGCGATTCCCTGGGAAGTCGGCTGCTGCGGGCAGGTCGATGCCGCCGCGGCGCTGGACCTGTTTACCGAGTTCGGGTTTCACAGTCTTTCCGACAAAATGCGGGCTCAAATCGTCGAAAAACCGGTCGAGTGGCAAGTTCGCTACGAAACCATCGCCACGCCGGAGCGGTTGCAATGGCTGGTCGAGCAATTGAGCCAGCAATCGGCGTTTTCGTTCGATACCGAGACCACAAGCGTTGCCCCGCGCTTTGCCGAGATCGTCGGTTATTCGTTTGGCTGGATTCCCGGTGAGGCGTATTACGTGCCCGTCCGAGCGCCAATGGGAGAACCGCATCTCGATCCGGCCACCGCCCTGACCGCGCTGCGCGGTGTGCTGGAAGATCCGGCGATTGGAAAAATCGGCCAGAATCTGAAGTACGACATCATCGTGCTGCGCAACTACGGCGTTGAAGTGCGTGGCACGCTGTTCGACACGATGGTGGCCAGCTACCTGCTGGATGCCGGCGAGCGAAACCATAGCCTGGACGATCTGGCGGCGCGCGTGCTGAACTATAAAACAACGAAAATTGAGTCGTTGATCGGCACCGGTAAAAATCAGCGGCGAATGGATGAAGTTCCCGTAGCGCAGATCACGCAGTATGCCGCCGAGGATGCCGATGTTGCACTGCGACTCAGAGAGCCGTTAGCCGTGCAACTCGAGCAGTCCGAACTGACGACGTTGTTTACGACCCTGGAAGCACCGCTGATCGAAACATTGGTGGAGCTGGAATTCAACGGTATTCGGATCGATGTCGAATTGCTTGGTCGGCTAAGTGAAGTATATGGTCGCCGGTTGGTGGAATTGGAAAAGGAAATCCACGACCTGGCAGGGCGTCCCTTCAACATCGGCTCGCCAAAACAATTGCAGGATATCTTGTTTGTCGAACAGAAGCTGCCAATCATCAAACGAACCAAGACGGGTGCCAGTACCGATGTCGATGTCTTGGAAGAATTGGCAAGACTCCATCCACTCCCGGCCAAGATCATCGAATACCGCCAGTACGCTAAGCTGAAAAGCACCTATGTCGACGCTTTGCCCGGACTAGTACACCCTGTCACAGGCCGAATTCACGCCTCGTTCAATCAAACCATTGCAGCCACCGGTCGACTTAGCTCCAGCGATCCCAATCTCCAAAACATTCCGATTCGGACCGAAACGGGCCGCGAGATTCGCTCTGCATTTCTGCCAGGACACGATGGCTGGAGCCTGCTGGCGGCGGACTATTCGCAAATCGAACTGCGCGTGTTAGCGCATTTTTCGCAAGATCAGGCAATGCGGGCTGCGTTTGAACGGAATGAAGATATTCATGCCCGCGTTGCCAGTCAGGTGTACTCCGTGCCGGTCGATGAAGTCACCAGTGCTCAGCGTCGCGTGGCCAAGGCGGTCAATTTTGGTGTGGTCTATGGTCAGAGTGCATTCGGCCTGGCCAAAGCGATTGATATTTCCCAGGCCGAAGCGGCCCGCTTCATTGACGCCTACTTTGCCGAGTACCTTGGCGTAACGCGCCTGATGGGGCAGATCCTGCACGACTGCCGCCAGCAAAACTACGTCACAACGATTCTTGGTCGACGCCGCGCCATCACCGGTGTCCGCGACCCTGGCTGGAACTCTGAGTTGAACATTCCTACCGATAACTTCAGTCGTGGGCGTAATCTGGCCGAGCGAACCGCTATCAATACAGTCATCCAAGGCTCCGCTGCGGACATCATTAAACTGGCCATGCTGAGTATCGACCGACGTCTGCGGAGTGAACAGCGGCAGGCCAAGATGCTGCTTCAGATCCACGATGAGCTGGTTTTTGAAGTTCCGCCCGAGGAATTGACTGCCGTCCAAAACCTGGTAGTTGAAGAAATGGAACGAGCTATCGAACTGAGTGTCCCGTTGAAGGTTGACGTGAAAGCCGGAAAGAACTGGGCCGAGTGCGAGTAGTCACAGCTAGTGATATTCAACGAGTCCACCTGCAAGGAACTTACCGACGATGAAACTGATCGGCCTGTTGGGAGGTATCGCTAGTGGCAAGAGCGTGGTGGCAAAGCACCTGCAGAGTCTTGGCGCGGCGGTCTTGGATGCAGACCGGATTGGTCACGATGTATTGCGGCTTCCAGAAATCAAAGCGGCGGCACGGGCACGCTGGGGAGATGGGATTTTTAGCCAAGATGGCGAGATTGCCCGACCTGCTCTGGCAAAGATTGTTTTTGCGGCAAACCAAGAAAGTCAGCGCGAACTCGAATACTTGGAGGAATTAACACATCCAGAAATCCGTCGCCGAATGTCAACAGAATTGGAACTACTGGCTGCCTCCGGGGTTGAAGTAGCAGTGTTGGACGCCCCGGTGATGCTAAAGGCTGGTTGGAACAAGCTATGCGACCACCTAATATTTGTGGATTCGCCGCGGGAAATGCGGCTAGCACATGCGCTAGCACGTGGCTGGACCGAAGCGGAGTTTTCCGAAAGAGAGTCCCGGCAAGAACCTATCGAGCACAAACGGGAATTAGCCGATTTCGTGCTGGATAATTCTGGGCCTTTGGAGTATACTCATGGGCAGATTGAGCGTTTCTGGAACCGGCTGGCAGGTACTTAAAAGTCGCCTGCTGATTTGGCCGGCCCAGCTCAATTTAAAAACCAAAGCGGGCAGCGATCTTCACGCTCTTATCGCATTTGCTCGAATTGCAATCGATTCCAATCATTGCAATGAATCGGATAATGATTCCGCCACCTGAGCGTCAGTGTGCCTACTGTGGTTTAAACGCAATTTCAGTCCTTGATCGTTAGCAGCTATTCTTGCTGCATGCGAAGATGGGTAGCTTGAACTGTTGGCAGATTTCGATAGTATTCCACTCCCTTTGATTCCACTTTGTTTTTCGCAGTGAACAGGAAGTTCCGCGTCCATTCTGCCCGCGTATAGGATAAACAAAACGCGAGAATGGCCCCCGCCTCCTTTTCTCGACCGTCCGTTCGGCTTTTCTGCTTTCGCTAATTTGTAAACGATACCTCCCACCTATGGCGCATTCCTAGCGTCGGCTCCCTTCAGGAGTTTGCTGAACTATGTCTGAAACTAAAAGCACCAAAACTCGCAAAGCTAGCCCACCTTCGTCCAATGGCAACTTGAAAGACAGCGCCAAATTGAACGACAGCGCTGTGATGGACGGAAGCCCCGTCGACCGCAGTCTGACCGATCTGGAAACGCTGCTCGATGAAGAGCCGATGTCCCTGGCTGAGGAATTAGCCGCCGAGGCCGACCGTAAGCGAGCCAATGGTGGCACGGACGAAACACAAGAACGATACGAGCAGATCAAGCAAGGGGATATCCACATCGCCGAATTGCAGCGTATGTCCATGCCGCAATTGATCGAGCAAGCTCGCAAAGAAAAACTGACCGAAATCACCGGCATCAAAAAACAAGATCTGATCTTCAAAATCCTCAAGGAACGGGTCAAGCTCAACGGCCTGATGTTCGGCGAGGGAACGCTTGAAATCCTGCCAGACGGCTTCGGCTTTTTGCGCAGCCCGGATTACCACTATCTGTCCTGCCCTGACGATATTTACGTCTCCCCCAGCCAGATTCGCCGATTTGGCTTGCGAACCGGTATCACCGTGGCCGGTCAAATTCGCCCTCCTAAGGAAAACGAACGCTACTTTGCGCTATTGCGCGTCGAAGCGATCAATTTTCAGGATCCCAATCTGCTCTCGCAAAAAGTGTTTTTTGACGACCTGACCCCGCTGCACCCAGTCAAGCGTGTTCGACTAGAGACCACGCCGGAGGAAATCAGCATGCGGGTGGTCGACCTGATCGTGCCGATCGGATTTGGCCAGCGCGGTCTGATTGTCAGTCCGCCGCGTGCCGGCAAAACAATCCTGCTGCAGAAAATGGCCAA
>JAWXCH010000226.1:0-3626 GCA_034440595.1 Planctomycetota bacterium
GTACTGTTTACCCGGCTGGCCCTGTGCGGCTTGTTCTAGGGACTTGAACCGCTCCCGCGCGAGAGATAAACCCGTCAGATCGTTTGTCTTGTGAGGCGCAAATGCCTCGTCTTTCAGCAAGCCTGTCGTTTTATCGTACCATGCAAGGGGAACCCGACGATACAATATTTCGTCGTCGGCAATGCAATCGGTTCGCTCGCCCACAGCTCGCCCCCTTGGGGAACTATCGAAAGATTCTCTTGAAGCAAGCAATCCGTTTCAGAATAATTTGATGGGTCGCGCCGAGCCTCAGGGAAACTAAAGTGTTTCTCGCTCCACCAACTGTGTGCCATTGAAAATGCTGCGGTCGATGCTGCCATCTTCCCAGACGTGGAAAACCATGGCCGCATGGCGCGGGCCGTACTCGATCACGATGCCGCCATTCGGATCCGGAACGATACTGTCGGGACACCGCAGGCCAGAGTCTCTCAAAGCCAAGATAACTTGGGCGGCCCATTGAACGGTATCGCGCGAGGGAGGATCAATTCCGTCGTCCGCCAGACAGGCGGCGTTCGATCCCCACTCGATGAGGTGGTCAAGCAATTCCTGCCATCGCTCGTTCGCTTGTGAATCTCCCAACCTTTTCCAAGTTGCAGGAGATTCCATATCCGCTCGGGTGGGCACGAAATCATCCCCCATCGAAGTCAGAAGAGACGAAGGGTTGCTCTTGATCATGGCTTTAGTCCCCAAAATGTGTTGGCCTCGTCACTCATGAAAGCTCGAAAAGACTTGACGATGGTTTGATGGCCTAGGTCTAACCCGCTAAGTATCGCTGGCAACGGATCGCCCCCCCCATCCACCGGGCCGCGGGCGGTCAACGTCAACCACACCGTATCCTGGCGCACCTGCCCGTCAACGGGTGCGAACCCATGCTGCCAATTGGCGTGCAGCCGACCCCGATTTCCAGGAATGATGAAATGCCATTCGCCGGAAAAACTCTCGCCTTGCACTACGTCCCCCACGGTGGGAACTGCGCCTAGCGGTCGAAAGAAACTCCAGTCGCTGGGAGCATTCCACACAGTTCCCTTGCGAATGTTGTTGATGTAAGTCACTTCCCATTGCTTGGGACGAAACTCCCCGATTTTCTCCTGCCTGACAAATTGAACGAATCGCCGCAAAACCTCTTCAAAACCGTCACGGACCGCAAGGTAACGCGGGTAATCGCTTCCCCCTTGACCCAGCCAATTGTAGTGACACCGACCATTCTGAATTTGGATCATCCGGTCGCCAAGGGGATCTCGGATTTGCAGGCGGCTTCTCGGGTCTTGAGTCAACTGGATTTTCAAATGCGACGGCCACCTCACCGCGTCGCCAAATTGTTCGGCCTCTGAGTGGAGAGGGGGCGCATCCGCCACGTTGGGCCACTTGGCCGTATCGAGCGTTTTCCAAAACGACCCCAGGTGGGCATTCCCGAATCCAGGAATCTGGTCGAATTGAATGCCCAGCACGGTCTCGACGACCGGCGGCCGCTCATAATCCGGCAATATGCCATTCGGATCTGGTGTGGGCATGCTGACTCTACCTCAATCTACTTCACATGTCGGACAAGGCCAGGATCCCAAGGATTCGGACTCGTGGCGAGGATACTCTACCACTATTATATCGACAAGCCGAGTGGTTGCGGGATATGTCCCCCGGACGTTTGCCTGCGGATTTTATGACCTGATGGCGGGAAAAAATTCCCTTTAATGTTGAGCCAAATGTGCCACTTTGGGAACGCAACCACCTCTCCCATATCGTGCCCACAAGTTCTCTTAAGGCTGCTTCACTGAGTCGAGGCTTGGAAAAATGCTCGTCGCTATGCTGCCAAAAGTCGGCGTGAGCTCATTAATCCGATCGAAAAGTCGAATCGGATAGAAGCTTTTACCATGCGACTCGCGTATTCGATGTCGGACTTGACGCAACAACCCTTTCCCGGCAACCAATCGGCAGCGTATTGCCTCGTCGTTTGCCCAGGAATTGAACATTTCATCTGCTGTTCGTTCCCGCGTTGACGGGTCCAAGGAATTTGGCAACCGATCACGAATTTGTTGGCGAACTTGATAGCGCCACTCGTCAACAAGTTCCGCGCTGTTTGACTCATCACAAATTATCCGGCGCAACTCTTCCTCGCCGAGAACTGCATCATAGGCCCGAATAAGTAGTGTTGCCTCGCAGTACAAGTTTTCAAGTTCCTTGCACGGCAGCGTTAACAATTCCCATCCATCCCCGGTATCTATGCTAGGACTTGCTCCCGGCAGTTCTGAATAGTCCCAGTCAAGATCACGAATGCCGACAACCCTAATCGTTTGCTTTATTTCGCGTGCGAAACGCACAATTCCTTGAAGTGTTGGGCCTTTGAATCGGCCGTCTCGATGAGGCACGACCAGCGTGGTGGGGAGCTTAGTCGCAGAGTGAACTCGACACCATGAAATAAGCGCCTCAATGATTGGACGATCGTCGACGCCTTCAACGTATACCAGAATATCTGGCAGCGCATTTTGATGGACGTATGCTCCCGGGGACACGCCGAGGTGTTCCATTATTCGACTAAGTTCATATCCTCCCTCCGCAGTGGAGTTATCACGGTCAACCCAGCGAAGACATTCCGCCGGTACCCGTTTGATGACTTCAGGCGAATGCGAAGCAATGATAACTTGGCGTTGACTCGATGCGGCTGCATCGAGCATTAAATCGACAATGACTGATTGCTGAGAGGCATGAAGGTGAGAGTCAGGCTCGTCAAGCAAAATAACCTTTGCTGTCGACTGCTCTAGAATTCTTGCTAGCGAGACAAATGTACGGAGTCCCGCACCTGATTGAGCAATGTCGAGTGGTCCTTTGCCGCGCTCTTTGTATTTAATTAGAATCTCAGGCGTGCCCGTCGTGCTAAGAGTTGGCGAAAGCATTTCGACGTCAGGAAAGTAAGTTTTGATCTGTTGTTGGACTGGGCCGAACGTCTCGAAACCGTCCGCCTGGATAGCCCACCAAATTCCGTTGCGCCAAAGCTGCGCGCCTTGTCCTTCGCGAAGCCGATTTTGGTAGTCGTCTCCATTTACCATTTTCTCTCGAGAGGGAACATCGCCGGGAGGGGTCAAGATCGCTGCAGAGGCAGTCGCGCATTGCGAGGTCAAGGATCGAATCTCATCAGCGCTGGTGATATTGTCAGGATGCGATACCGTAAACTGAAAACTTGTCGAGTTGCGAGTGATCCCCAATTCGATCCGAAGTTTGTTCGCGAATGTACCCGTGACTGTTCCGATGACGTCGGGAACCAAAACCGATGACAACCAACCCGAGTCACGAAGCCCTAAAGGCGAAAGTGCCGCCTGCAATGAGACGCTGCGCACCTCTGGGCGTGCATGGTTAATTTGAGAATGTTCGACGATTCGCGGCAACGCCGAAAATAGCAGGTAAATTCCTTGAAGAATGGTTGTTTTTCCAGAATTGTTCAGTCCCGCAAGTAGTGTCAGATCGTCGAAGTCGCAGCTTAGTTGCTTTACGCCTTTGAAGCTGACAAGTTCAATTGACTTCGGCGTAACTCGCATCCCACGGGTGCTAGCAGATTGGAATACAAGGAGTTGCGACGAGTGCTAGCAGTGTAGATA
>JAWXCH010000227.1:0-15843 GCA_034440595.1 Planctomycetota bacterium
AGGGGGCTGGCTTCAAGGAGCCAAGGAACGCGGAATTCGGCACATTTGCTGGGACGGTTGCATGTTCCCAAATGCCGTTTTGGAAACGCCGAAAACCTGGAACACGATTCTGGGAACAATGATCAAGGTCCGCGATGCCTGGGGCTGGAACGCATAGTCACCGGCGTCAAATAATTCTTGGCACTCCAATTTAACTCGCACACTTCGCACATCGATATTTTCTGAGGGACTGATACCGCATGTCTAAACCACTCAACATCGGAATGGTCGGCTATGGCTTCATGGGCCGAACCCACTCGAATGCCTACGCCAGCGTCAGCAATTTCTTTGATCTGCCGTATCGACCGGTGCTGAAGGCGGTCTGCGCACGCGATGAAGCAAAAGTGAAAGCCTTTGCTGAGCAGTGGGGATATGAGTCGTACGAAACCGATTGGAAGAAGTTGATTGCGCGAAAGGATATCGATGCCATCGATATCTGCACGCCGAACAATTTGCACAAAGAGATCGCGATTGCCGCCGCCGAAGCGGGCAAGATGATCCTCTGCGAAAAACCTTTGGCGATGAACACCGCGGAAGGGGAGGAGATGTGCCGTGCGGTGGAAAAGGCCGGAGTTCCCAACATTGTCTGGTACAACTACCGCCGCATTCCGGCGGTCACCTACGCCAAGCAATTGATCGACGAGGGCAAGCTTGGCCGGATTTTTCACTATCGAGCGAACTTCTTGCAGGACTGGACGATCTCGGCCGACCTGCCTCAAGGTGGTGCCGGGCTGTGGCGGTTGGATGCCGCCGCTGCTGGTAGCGGGGTGACCGGAGACTTGCTGGCACATTGCATTGATACCGCGATCTGGCTAAACGGCCTTATCACGAATGTCACCGCCATGACGGAGACCTTTGTTAAGCAGCGACAACACACGCTGACCGGCAAGGTGGAGAAAGTCACGATCGATGACGCTTGTGCGTTTTTGTGCCATTTTGAAAATGGCTCGCTGGGGCTATTCGAGTCGACTCGCTATGCACGTGGCCATAAGGCGTTGTACACGTTTGAAATCAATGGCGAGAATGCCAGCATCAAGTGGGACTTGCACGACCTGCATCGACTGCAATATTTCGATCACCGCGACGAAGGACCACTTCGTGGCTGGCGCAGCATTCACATCACCGACAGCGATCATCCGTACATGGACAAATGGTGGGTTCCCGGGCTGGCGATTGGTTACGAGCATTCGTTTATCCATCAGGTTGCTGACTTTTTAGAAAGCTTGGGTACCGGAAAACCTGCTGGCCCGACCTTCCGTGACGCACTGGAAACTCAAAAGATCTGCGATGCTGTGCTCAATAGTGCCGCAAGCGGTAAATGGGTCGAAGTTGGCTAATACTGCATTTCAGCGAAGCGACCTGACCTTTCCACGCGACCTGTATCGCGCCGGCCCATGAACTATTTTGCTCATGGGTGTCGATTTGTGGACGACCCGTACTTTTTGGCAGGGACTGCCGTGCCGGATTGGCTCTCGGTAGTCAACCGTAAGGTTCGCGCACGCGAAAAACAGGCCGCACTACTGACCGACCATGAGGATCGTCGCGTGGCTTCGCTGGCCCGTGGGATTGTCCGGCACCATCGTGATGACGCCTGGTTTCACCTTTCGCGGGCGTTTTCAGAGTTATCGCTAAGATTTGCGGTGCAAATTCGCGGCGCGTTGCCGGGGGACGAGGGTTTTCGCCCTAGCTTTTTAGGGCATATTATCGTCGAATTGTTGTTGGATGCGATATTGATCCAACCCGATCCTGTTCGGCTAGATGAATACTACGCGGCACTGGAAAAGGTGGATCCAGCCTTAGTTGAGTCCACCGTAGGGCTGATTTCAGGCCGGCCGGCCAGTGGTTTGGCGGACCTAATCCCAATTTTCCTGCGTGAGCGGTTCTTGTGGGATTACTCGGACGATGGCAAACTGTTGTTTCGCCTGAATCAGGTCATGCGTCGGGTTCAGTTGCCGGCGCTGCCCAAGAGTTTTTGCAATTTATTGCCAAGCATGCGGCATGAGGTCCACGAGCGTTTTTTTGAGTTGAACGCTGGGCCGGTTTCGGTTGAGTCATTGTGACAACAATCAGTTAGAGCACCGGTCACTAACTCGCGACGAGACAGATTTTTTTCCTTTGGAGCGAACAGATGAAGTATGGCATGAACCTTTTGCTATGGACCGGCGATGTCACCACCATCGATGTGTCCATTTTGGAGATGCTCAAGGGCCACGGCTACGACGGGGTGGAGCTACCGATCTTTACGGCCGATGAAAAGAAATTCGCTGCATTAGGAAAGCGGATGAAGGAAATCGGGCTGAGCGGCACGGCGGTCACGATCCGCAATCTGGAAGATAATCCGATCAGCCCCGATCCCAAGATCCGCGCCAAGGGTGTTGAGCTGACCAAGGCCGCCATCGATAGCACGGCCGCTGCCGGCTGTACTCACCTGGTCGGGCCGTTTCATTCAGCCATCGGCCACTTTTCTGGCGCAGGCCCGACCGAAGATGAATGGAACTGGGGCATAGATAGCATGCGGCAATCGGCGGAGTACGCACAAAAGGTTGGCGTGATCTTGGGGATCGAATGCTTGAATCGTTTTGAGACCTATCTGTTGAATACACATGCCGAAGCGGCTCGATTCGCACGACAGGTGCAGAACCCGAACTGCAAGATCATGTACGATACCTTCCATTCCAACATCGAGGAAAAAAGTCCTCGTGCCGCCATCAAGGCTGCGGCCGACATGATTGCACATGTGCATATTTCCGAGAACGATCGCAGTACGCCAGGGGCGGGTGCCGTCCGTTGGGACGAGAACTTCGACGCATTGCACGAGATTGGCTACGACGGCTGGATGACTGTCGAAGCATTCGGTTTGGCACTTCCGGAAATTTCGGCGGCGACCAAAATCTGGCGACGGATGTTCGATAGCGAAGAGCAACTGGCACGCGACGCGATCGCATTTATCAAGAAAAACGTCGCCAAACGTTGGGGCTAAATTGGAAGCATGGCCAAGAATCGTTCCACTCGTGACGCCAACACTCCGCCGGTGGAAACCGATGACAACTCGCTACGATCGCAGATCAGCGATGATGGCCTCTCGCTGGACAAGCTGAGCGACGCATTTGCCGCGATGCTGCATGCTGGCGAGGATCCGTATGTCCCGGTGGCAGACGCCGAGGCCGATCCGTTGCTGGCGGCCGCAAACCAGTTGGATGAAGCGGATTTATCAGTTGATGAATCGGACGAATCCAATGCAGAGGCAGCCAACCGACGCACGGTCGACGACAATTGCGAAATCAGCCCGGCCAGTATTCTGGAGGCGATTCTCTTTGTTGGTTCGCCCAATAATCAGCCTTTGACCAGTGAGCTAATTGCAGCGCAAATGCGCGGGGTCCGCGCCGTCGAAATTGAGATTCTGGTGACGGAGCTGAACGCGACGTATCAAGAGCGAAACTGCCCGTACCGCATTGTTCCACAGGGGGCCGGCTATCGGATGCAGCTATTGGATACGCTTTCCGCAGTGCGCGAGCGTTTTCATGGTCGGCCCCGTCCGGCACGGCTCTCGCCAGCCGCGATCGAAGTACTCGCTGCCGTCGCCTATAACGAAACCCTGACGGCCGAGGAGATTAACCGCCTGCGAGGGACAGAAAGCGGAGCCATTCTCACTCAATTGGTCCGGCGACAGTTGCTCCGAGTCGAACGACACGACGATGCCCCGCGAGTGCTCCATTACTACACGACCCCACGTTTCCTGGCCCTGTTTGGAATCGACGGTCTGCAAGAGTTACCGCGCAGTCAGGAGCTGGAGCGGTAGTTGTTACAAACTCCACTAGCTAAACCCGGAGACTCATATTAGCCATTTCGGTAGCGAGATGGCCTGTATCTCAGGAATGGAAATATTCGCGCAAGTCGTTGCTTTAAATAATGTTGCGTCGTGTGTTTTCTTCTGATCTCACAGTTCCGTCTACAAGCTGCTACAATGGGAAACGTCAGGGGCCGGCTCGGCATGGTTGGTGAAGACAGTCTTCCCCTCGAGTACGGTATATTTAGCTACTGCGACCTGACCGGTTTTGTATCTGTTGCCACATTGAAGTTTCGCAGATTGAAATTTCACAGCCAGAATTCTTTTTCAGCCACCATCGTGGTCGATTCGCTCTCAAACCGCCCATTGACGAATTCACGCATGGCCGCGGTGCGCACGAGCGGTGCCGTGGTATTGCCGTCGGTTTTGTTTTGTGACTTTGCACATCTGGCGGATGAAATTGCTCGACTTGAGGAGGCAGGGGCACAAGCGTTGCACCTGGATGTCATGGACGGAATCTTTGTGCCGAATATCACTTACGGCATGCCCATTGTGGCTGCCGTCCGTTCCTGCACGAAGCTGCCGATAGATGTGCATTTGATGATCGCCGATCCCGCCAAATACATAGATCAGTTCAGAGACGCCGGTGCGGACAGTATGACAATCCACCTGGAAGCGGTCCCAGAACCGCGGCCGGTGCTGGATCGAATTCGCAAACTAGGGGCCGACGCCGGGCTAGCGATCAACCCTCCCACCCCGGTCGCGCACGTAGTTCCGCACTTGGCCTCCTGCGACATGGTGCTGGTCATGAGCGTCATGCCTGGCTTTGGAGGGCAATCCTTCCAGCCGATTGCATTGGAGAAACTTCGCTATCTCAGAAACCTCCCTGCGGCAAGCCATTTGCTGCTAGAGGTAGACGGGGGCGTGAATCATGACACAATCGGCAGTTGTGCCGAGGCCGGAGCGACCCTGTTCGTGGCCGGTTCGGCTGTATTTAAACAACCGGACTATCGCCAGGCGATAGCCGACTTAGAAAATCGCGCCCTTGCAGGGGCGCAAAATGCTTCTAAATAGTTCCATTTAATTGTGAGGTTGATCGAAACGACTATGGTCCAGATCGTGCTAATCCGTCCAGGTTCGACGGATTTTGATTTGCAAGGCCGCATCCAAGGCATATTGGACATCCCGCTGTGCGACGAAGGTCGTGCGCAAGCAAAAGAGGTCGTCAAGCATTTGCGCGACATCCCCCTGGCCGCGATCTATTCCGGTCCCTGCGAGGCCTCGACCGAGACTGCCGAGATCATCGGCACGACACTGAAGATCAAGACCAAGGAAATCGAAAACCTGCGCAATTTGGATTGCGGCCTCTGGCAAGGAATGTTGATTGACGACGTCAAACACAAGCAGCCAAAGGTCTACCGACAATGGCAGGAACAGCCCGAGAACGTTTGTCCTCCGTCGGGAGAGATGCTCGCTACTGCGGCTGAACGAGTCGAGACGGTCCTGGAAAAACTGATCAAAAAACATCGCGGGGGCGCTTTTGGAATGGTCGTCCCGGAGCCGCTCGCTTCGGTTGTTGTCAATCTCTTGCAAGGGGGAGAGCTAGGCGACCTGTGGAAGGCCGCTAATGGTTGCAATTGTTGCCAGGTATTTACCATCAATCCGAGTACCTGGCGTAGCGATTTGGGTGTGGCTATGGCCACCACTAAGAGCGCTGAACCGCAAGTACCGTCATGACTTGCGGCGAACAGCTCGGACCTGAATAGATTGCAAAGTGCGAGAAACCGCTGGAAGTCCAGGCTTTTCGGGTTTAAGCTACCAGGATACTTGAATTGATCGGCCACGGGTTCGCTTCGATGAGTTTGGTCTTGTCAAAATTAGCCAGTTGCGTCATTACTCCATATTCCACCATTATTGAAACTCCGTCAGTTTTTGGAAAAGTCCAGGATGGCCACCGGCAACATTGACTCCACGAACAGCATGACCACTCCGCTGCGCCCGAAACGGGGCGTGCCCGAGGGTCTGTGGCAGCAGTGTCCTGGATGCCAGGCGACGATTTTTGGTAAGACGGCCGAGTTGCGGCTGAACACCTGTCCCGAGTGCGATTATCACTGGTACATCACCGCCCCGGAACGCATCCGCCAGGTGCTGGACGAAGGGACTTTTGAAGAGTGGGACGCCAACTTGCTTTCGACCGATCCGCTCGGTTTCTCGGACAAAAAGCCTTATTCCGAGCGACTGGTCGCTGAACGAAAGCGAACCGGCTTACGCGACGCGGCCATCACCGGAACCGGCATGATTCGTGCCCGGCGTGTTGCTTTTGGCGTGACTGACTCGGCCTTTATCATGGGAAGTATGGGCTCGGTCGTTGGCGAGCGTTTGACTCGTTTGGTCGAGCGCGCCACAGAGCAAAAGCTGCCGTTGATCATCATCAGCGGTTCAGGTGGCGGTGCACGCATGCACGAGGGAATTCTCTCGCTCATGCAAATGGCCAAGGTTTCGGCCGCTCTGGCTAACTACCACGAATCGGGCGGGCTTTTTATCTCGGTGCTGACCAATCCGACGATGGGGGGCGTTGCCGCCAGCTTTGCTTCGCTGGGGGATCTCTGTTTTGCCGAGCCGAAGGCGTTGATCGGATTTGCCGGTCCTCGTACGATCAAGGCGACCATTCGCATCGAACTTCCCAAGGGATTTCAAACCAGTGAATTTTTGCTGGAACACGGTTTTATTGACCGAATTGTGCGCCGCCACGATCTGAAGAGCGAAATCGCTCGTACGATCGACTATTGTGGCAAATAGCCAATTGCGACCAACCGGTTGAGTGTGACCAATTCACCTGGCCGTATCCGTCGCACCAGCACAAGGGCAGTTCTCTCGAGGAATAACGTCCCAACTGCTGCCACAGGCAATTTCTAAAGTCGCTGCGTTTTCTTCCTGTTTTTGGCCTTTACGTGAAATGGCCTTCTCGGCACAATACCCCCTCATTTTGCCCTCTGAAAAACGATAACAATCGGAGGGCGCGGGCTGGGCGACGAATGTGTCAGGATGCCCCGCTTCGTCATGGATGACAAACCGCAAATTATGCAAGGAGCGCTGCAGTGAACATTTCTCGTCTTTTGGCTACGCTGGTGGCCACTCTGTTAGTTGTTGGCAGTTCGACGCAGTACGCGGCGGCCCAGGGAGGCCACAAAATTGCCGTAGTCGACGTATCCGTCGTCTTCAAACAGAACGCCAAGTTCAATGCTCAGATGGAGGATTTCAAGAAGCGAGTCGAAGCGGCCGAGGCCGGTCTCAAGAAGCGGTTTGAAGAACTGCAAGCTCAGGCCGGTGTGCTGAAGGATATGGCTCCAGCGCATAAGGAATACCGAGAGCGAGAAAATGCATTGGCTCGAGGTAAAGCGGATCTGCAAATCAATACAGCACAGATCAAGAAGGATTTTCTTGAGCAGGAAGGCCATGTCTATTTCGACGTCTACCGAGAGTTGGATCTTGCAGTTAAACAAGTGGCCGAACGGAATGGAATCGCGTTGGTGCTTCGCTATGCCAGCGATCCGGTCGACGATCCTAAAGACCGCAATGAAATTCTCCGCGGCATCAACAAGCCAATTGTTTATGTGCATCCCAGCCTGGACATTACCCCTTCGGTCATGCAGGTGTTGAACGGTGGTGTTCCTGTTCCACCGACCAGTCCAGTGATTGGCACTCGTCCCGGTGCTCCTCGGACAAACTAGTAGTTAACTTCGCATTCCTGTTCGGCGCTGCGACATCCCTCGCAGCGCCGAACTGCGGTTTCCATCTCAGTCCCTCAGATAGCAGATAAGCAGCCTTGATTCTCTCGCAACGTAAACAGCAGTCGCTTGCCGGATCGGCCTCGGTCGTCGGATTTGGATATTGGAGTGGTCAGGATGTTCGAGTGGAGTTTCGACCTGCACCTCCGCACACGGGCGTTGTCTTCGTCCGAGCGGATCTGCCGGGCAATCCTCGGATTCCGGCTCAGGTCGCACATCGAATCGAAACACCACGTCGGACGACGTTGACCTTGAAAAAGGCTAACGTCGAAATGATCGAACACATACTTGCGGCACTGGCCGGGTTGCACGTCGACAACTGCGAAGTTTGGGTCGATCAACCGGAAATGCCAGGCTGCGACGGGTCGAGTCAACCGTTTGTTGATGCCATTCTGCAGGCCGGTATTGTGCAGCAGAATGCGATGCGAGACCAATTGATTGTTCGCGAAGTGACACGGCTAGGTGGTGAGGATAGTTGGATTGAAGCTCGCCCGGTGAAGACGCCGGAGTTTTCCATTCGCTACCGACTGGATTATGGAATCGGTAACGGCATCGGTCGTCAGACGGCGCAACTGAAAATTACACCGGCCACGTTTCGTACCGAACTGGCGACCTGTCGGACTTTTATGCTAAAACATGAAGCGGACTGGCTGTTGGAACAGGGACTTGGCAGCCGTGCGGCGTTGACGGACCTACTGGTCTTTGACGAAACGGGACCGATCGACAATACGCTACGATTCGAGGATGAATGCGTTCGTCACAAGATTCTGGATATGGTCGGTGATTTTGCTTTGGCAGGCTGCGACATTGTCGGGCACTTTGTGGCACACCGCAGTGGACACCGCTTGAATTCAGAGATGGTTCGCGTGCTGTTGGCCGAAGGACAAAAGGTGAGTGGTGAGCAACGGCGTTCCGCCTGAACTGCGGATCGCAACACAGCGTGCGGCATGGATGCCGCGTGCTTTGAGAAGCTGGAATGGTAGGCACTACTGCGAGCGATAGTCATGGCTACCCACGTTGCCGATAATGTATCGATTGATCCGCGCGCCGAAATCGACGATGAAGTCGAGATCGGCCCTTTTTGCGTGATTGGCCCGAATGTTCGCATCGGACGTGGCACCAAGCTGGAAAACAACGTGACGTTGATGGGGCATGTGACGCTCGGGCAGTACAACCATATCTATCCAGGTGCAGTGATCGGCGGCCATCCTCAGGATATGAGCTATCGCGGCAGCGATACGCGCGTGTTGATCGGGGACCACAATATTCTTCGCGAAGGGGTGACCGTCAATCGCGCCACCGAAAAAGAAGAGGGGATTACCTCGCTAGGGGATCACAACTTCTTAATGGCCTGCACGCATGTGGCCCACGATTGCCGGCTGGGCAATCATATCGTGTTGGCCAACGCGGTGCTGCTCGGCGGACACGTACGAATCCACGACTACGCCTCGCTTAGCGGAGCGGTCGGCGTACATCACTATGCGACCATCGGCAGCTACTCGTTCATCGCCGGCCTCAGCCGAGTGCTGCACGACGTGCCCCCGTTTATGCTGTGCGAGGGCATGCCGGCACGACCGCGTTGTATCAACGTCGTGGCTCTGAAGCGAAAGAACTTCTCCGCTGAAACGATTCACAGTCTGGCCGAAGCGCACCGACTGATCTATCGAGCCAAGGTTGGACTGGATCACGCCCGTGAAATCTTGCGTGGCAACGATCAGCTCGTGCCACAGGTGAACGAACTACTCAGCTTTGTGCAAGGTCAGCAAGAAGGGAAGCATGGCCGTTCGTTGGAACGTCGCCGCGCGGCCTAAGTTACACCCGCACATTCCGCCATTCTATTCATTGGGTTTCCGCTGGCAGTTGATTGAGCCGCCGGTCCAGCACTCTTGCGAAGAAGACACCTATGCCGCTACGAATCGGAGTGATCGGGACCGGCCATCTAGGTCGCTTTCATGCCAAGCTGGTTAGCGAAGTGCCGCAGGCCACTTTAGTTGGCGTGGCAGATCCAGTGGAAGAAGCCTGCCAGCGTGTCGCCAAAGAATGCAACACGCGGGCTTTCGCTGATTTTCGCGAGATGCTGCCCCTGATCGATGCCGCGATCGTAGCCACACCCACTCGATTTCATCATGCCGTCGGAATGCAGCTCCTGAATAGTGGTATCCATCTGCTGATGGAAAAGCCGCTGGCCCTCTGCCGGCAGGAGTGTGACGAACTGGTCGAACTGGCCGCAAAAAACGCCCTGACGCTGCAAGTCGGGCACATCGAACGCTTCAATCCAGCGTTGGCACAGGCCATGCCGTATATCCGAGAGCCAAAATACATCGAAGCGGCCAGGTACAGCGGTTACACTTTTCGCTCGATGGACATCGGCGTTGTCATGGACCTGATGATCCATGACCTGGACGTGGCGATGGCACTCGTCGGTTCGCCGGTCGAATCGGTTGCGGCGGTCGGGCTGCCGGTGATTGGCACTCTGGAGGATGTGGCACAGGCCCGGCTCACATTTGCCAACGGTAGCGTTGCGAACCTCAGTGCCTCGCGGTGCAGCTATCACCCGGCACGAACGATGCAAGTCTGGTCCAGTTGTGGGCACGTTAGCATCGATTATTCGACCCGTTCGGCGGTGGTCGCACAACCGGCAGAGATCCTTCGCAGCGGAGAATTCTCGCCAGAATCGCTGCCGATGGAGGAAAGAGCACGTTTGAAGGATCGGATCTTTGAAGAGCTGATTCCGCTACATCGCATTGAAGTGGATGCGCGCAATTCGTTGTTCGACGAGCAACATGACTTTGTCGAGAGCATTCTGCAGGGTCGCGAGCCGCGAGTCTCTGGTAGTCAGGGACGTGACGTGGTCGCCGTGGCCGAGCAGATACTGCAGGCGATTGCGGCGAATCAATGGAATGTGGCCGCCACAGATGCTGAAGCCATTCCAGCAAATACCCCGCCGTCCATTCTTCGTGGGCCACATTGGCAACGCTCGCCGCAGGTCGCACCAGCAGAACGCAAGCGGCCAGCTTAGTGGCACCCGAAATTCTAGCAGCGATCAGCGGGGCTGATTCGGATTCTTGATCTGGCCCGGCGCGTCATTGAGCACATCGAATCGCTTGACGCGATCATCTTTGGTGCGGATCTGATCTTTCTGCAAGCCCGCTCGTTCCAGCAGCGACTTGGAGAGAATGTCGTGCGTTTCGTTCTCGACCGGCGGAGGGCCAACCGCTCCGAGGTCGTTTGGCGAGTACTTGATTTCGTAGTTGTGCTTGGCCACCGCTAACTCGTCACCCGGACTGACGCATTTTTCGGTGACTCGGACTCCGTTCACTTTGACGCCGTTGCGACTTCCCATGTCCTTGATGTACCAGTAGCCGCCGTTGAGCGTCAACTGGCAGTGGTGGGCCGATACGTTGGCAAACCGCAGCACAATATCGCAGCTTTCGCGGCGACCAATTAGCAGCGTCCGCTTGAGCAACGGAATGGGATCACCGCCCCCTAACGGGTGCAATTCGCCGTACATAGCAGCGTGGCCTCGTGGAAGTGAATCGGGTGAAACGGTATCATGGAATGTACAGTACTGACCAAGAGTTTACTGTAGTCCTCCTTTTTCATGGCGTCAACGATGTCCGGGCCGATCAAACTTGCCGACAATGCACAGAGCCACGGTTGGCGAGCGGCCGGACTTCGTTACTACCATTATAATTATTATTTGCGGCAAAAGTTCGGCGGTCGAGTCCAAAAAGTCAGTATTGATGCCGGCTTTACCTGCCCAAACGTGGATGGCACGGTAGCCAAGGGGGGCTGCACTTTTTGCGATAACCGTAGCTTCAGCCCGAGCCGCAGGTTGCCTCGGCAGCAGGTTTTAGGGCAAATCGACGAAGGAATCCGCCGGCTGAAGTGGCGGTACGATGTCGAACGGTTCATGGCCTATTTTCAGCCCGCGACCAACACATACGCGCCCGTCGATCGGTTGCGTGGATTGTATACCGAGGCGCTTTCGCACCCGCAGGTAGTGGGTTTGGCGATCGGCACGCGGCCCGACTGTGTGCCGCACGACGTGCTGGACCTATTGAGCGAACTGGCACGCGATGCTTACCTGTCGGTCGAGTACGGCATGCAGACCATGCACGACCGTTCGCTGGACTGGATGAATCGGGGCCATCACCATGACGCTTTTGTCGATGCCATGCAGCGCAGTCGCGGGCGCGGCTTTGAGATTTGTGCGCATGTGATGCTCGGTCTGCCAGGGGAGTCGCCCGAAGACATGCTGGCCACCGCGCGCGAATTGGCACGCCATCAGGTAGACGCCGTGAAAATTCACAATCTGTACGCGGTGAAAAATACCCCGCTGGCCGATCAGGTGGAACGTGGCGAAGTCGTGCTGATGGAGCGAGAGCCGTACGTGAAGACAGTTGTCGACTTCATGGAATTGTTACCACCGTCGACCATTATCGAACGAATCAGTGGCGAGGCACCTCCCAAGTACTTTGTCGGGCCGGCCTGGTCGCTCGACAAATCGGCCATCCGTGCGGCCGTGGATCATGAGTTTGAGCGCCGCAATACCTGGCAGGGGAGGTTGTATTCCGAAGTGCAGTGTGTCACTGGCTCTGCCAGTGCCTGATTTTCAAGGCGTCAAATTTCACTCTCTTCCTGCCTCATCGTGCTTCAAGCGCAAGTTCGGCAGATCCCAGTGGGGTCAATGAAATATAAGATGGGTTCACGCCGCCAAGTTGAATCGAACCCGGGTGTTATTCACACTGGCGGTGCCAGTGGCACACAATTGGCACAAGCCTGAGTTTCGATGGGTGACACTCAACCGACCAGCACCGGCGTGCTAAACAGCTCATCGACCGGACGCGCAATTGAGCGGAACTCTGTGCTGCGGATCGATACGGTGTCCCACGATTGGGAGATTGGCCGAGCGGTGCAGGCGTAGTCTTGCGAGCGAATACCAATGAACGCGTACCATTGTCCACGGAATTCAAAGAGCTGTTCCTGTGGCAGAGGTGAGCGATCGCCGACGACCTGGTAGGCAAATACGAACAATGCCTGAGCAGATCCCCCAAATAGGCGTTCCCAAGCGGACATGCCGCGCAGATCGTCTCGAGTGGACCAGTTGGTCCAATACCGTTTTTGCTTGCCGCCGGGAAATAAGCGTCCTTTGACATCGATCAGCCAAGAAGGTTGGCCAGGACAAGAGACGATAAAATCGAGACTTTTGATCGAACGGTCGGCCAACTGGCTGCGGCGCGCTTCATTTACGGCGACATACGGTATCTTCCGCATTCGCAGATAGGCTTCAAACGCCGCCTCATAGTGATTGTCCCGCTTGGCCATCTTTCGTCCCTGCCTCGTTTAGACATTCCGTTTGAAACCGGCATTTGCCCGGCCAATCGACCGGTGGCATTATAAGGTGTCGGCTTCGCAGACTGCAAACATGTTGTTGAAATTCCCTTGGTCACCTGCACTTGCATGCACCGGCTTCGTCGCTAGCTGGCAGCGACTTGCCGCCCGTGCGACAAACTGGTTACAATAGTGGGGCAAAGGATTGTGTGGCCCGTTTTCGGTGCTGTGCTATCAGTGTTTTGCAGGTTTAGACAACATATTTGGGCAGCGTGACATCAATTCTCAGGTGATTTGCCATGCAACGCTTCGTTCGAGCACTTCTGCTATTGATCGTTCTCTGCCTGTCGTTGGCCGATGCGTCTGTGGCTTCGGCTGCGCCGCGAAGCAAGAAAAAGGTCGCCGAACCTGTAACCAAGTCGTACGTCATGCCTTACTTCCTGGTCGGGCTAAGCATTACTTTGGGTCTGCTCGTCGTCTGTCGTAGCGGCGGTCGCGCCGACCAATCCAAGATCGCTGGCTTGGAATAATTGCTCGCCGCAATTGCTGTTGTCAGACTGTGTTTCTCGCATCGTGTGCGTCCGTTCTTGTCAACGCACGGAACCTCGCTACGATCGTGTCTATACGATTTCGGCAGCGACTCGAAAATTGAGGAAAATCACATGCGAACTTATCGCTGCACCTGTCAAAGCATGCTGTTCTTTGACAACAGTCGCTGCTTGCAATGTGGAAGTGAAGTTGGCTACTGTCCTGCCTGTCGGCTCATCACGGCGCTCGTTCCTGCCGAGGATCATTTTAATGCGGCAATACCGAATGCAACGCGCAACTGGTCAAGTGCACCAATTATGCAGAGTACCAGGTGTGTAATCGCTGTGTCGCAGTTTCTGACGACACCAACGCGCCTGCCGACCCAAGAGGGCTTTGCGACTGTTGCCGTTTCAACGACACCATTCCGGACCTTTCGGTCGCTGGAAATCAAAAAAGATGGGCGCGCCTCGAGGCGGCCAAACGGCGGCTGTTCTACGATCTGAAACTGCTAATGCTCCCGTATGGAACCAAGAGCGATGGGGTCGAACCGTCGCTGGCTTTTGATTTCAAAGCCGATGTTATTCCCGACAAGAATTACTGGCGCTGTTCTGACGAAGAAGAGCGAGTTTACACCGGGCACGCCGACGGACGGATCACCATCAATATTCGCGAGGCGGACGATGTTGAACGTGAAAAACTGCGAGTGGTCATGGGGGAGACGCAGCGGACACTCATCGGTCACTTCCGCCACGAGATCGGCCACTACTACTGGGATTTGCTGATCAAAGGACAATGCGAAGAGCAATTCAAAGCTGTCTTTGGAGATCACAACAGTCCGACCTATGCCGAAGCGCTTGAGGCGTATTACCAGAATGGACCTGCGGCAGACTGGCAAACGCGACTGATCAGCGGCTACGCCAGCATGCATCCCTGGGAAGATTTTGCCGAGACCTGGGCCGTCTATATGGACATTGTCAGCGTCTTGGACACCGCCACGAATCACCAATTGGGAATGGTCAGCCACCCGCTTGAGACCGACCTTGTGACCAAGGTGACGCAGTATCAGACCCTTGGCATCTCGCTCAATGAGATCAATCGCTCACTAGGTCTGTTGGACGCCGTGCCGGAAGTATTTGTCCAACCCGTGGTCGAGAAACTCCACTTTATCCATCAGATCGCCCGCGCGGACCACACCAGGCCGCCCGCCGCTGCCACAATGGCGCAACCCGTCAAAGTGCCTCCACAACCGGTCCAGGCCGCAAAGTAGTGCGCGTCTGGCGAAATCCTCGTATTTGGCCGACGCCAGAAGCCCCCATCCCGCGGGCGAGCCGTCGGGCTGGCCCGCCTGGTCGGTTTTTTGCCCCTCAGAACCGGCGTCGTTGGCATATTCCTCGACTCGGACGCTTCCGTTAGTTTCAGCGTCATCGGTCGCACGGCCCCCGAATAACCTGTATACAACCGGAAAAAAGGTGCAGGTTTCTTTGAACTACGCAGAGTCCGTGATTATTATTAAGAGAAGGTATCGCTCTTCGAGGGGGATGAGTCGAACCCTGGCTCGCTCGTCTGAAATGGGTTCGCAGGAACTGTTTGCTCCGACAGACAACCGTCGCATTCTTATTGGTTCGCTTCATACCGGCGGCCAATGATGCTGAGGTAGACCGGGTCGTACGGAACTGAAATTTCAACTGGCACTGATTGGCATGTTGTTGGCACTCGCTTAGAGATTCGCATCTTTTGGAGAACTTCATGGGTATTCGGCAACTTTGCACCTCCGCATTTCGATCGTTGTGGGGATCGTCCGCTCGGCGTCGTCAAGACTCACTGGAATCCAACTCGGCTTATGTAGCGCGGCGCACATCGCAGAATCTGCAAATCGAACCGCTGGAGTCTCGCCAGTTGTTGGCCACTTTGGCGGGAACGGTTTTTGCCGACATCAATGGCAACAATACGCAGGATGCTGCCGAAACTTCGCTGGCCGGTATTCTGATTACGCTTAACGGTGTGGATGAGTCGGGTGAGGCCCTGGCCTCGCGGACGACGGTCACCGGCAGCAACGGTTCCTATCAGTTCGCCGATCTGGTCGCTGGAACGTACACAGTTACGCAAGCTCAGCCAAAGGCCCTGGTCGATGGCGTGGCGCTCGTTGGCAGCTTTGGCGGTACGTCCGGTCCCAATACGATTTCAAACATCGTTCTCGGCGAGGATGACGCAGCCGTCAATTACAATTTCACGGAGAAGGGTTTTGGTCCTTCGTCTGTCTCGATCAACTTGTTTCTCGCCTCGGCTGGCTCCGGTGCGCAGGCGTTGAACAATGCTGTGGCGTCGGCAGGAAGCTTTGCTCCTTTTGTGACCTCGATTACCAGAGGA
>JAWXCH010000228.1:0-3480 GCA_034440595.1 Planctomycetota bacterium
AAAGGCCTCCCAGTTAACAAGCCGATTGGCTTCGCAACCCCGAAGCCAACCCTTTCATAAAACGAAGCCAAATCTGCGCGTCACCAAGCTGTTGGATTCAATCCGAGTGCAACATTTCGCTCATCAGAGTCGGCAATTCTCCAAATGGAACTGCCTTTACTCGCCCATAAGCGGACATTGGCCAAAAACTTCATTGTCGTTAAACTTGCTTGCGATCGAGGTAAGCCTTTCTGAAAGGGAGGTCATGTCAAAACGATGGGTCGGGGTTGTTGTGTCTAGCGACAAAGTGGTAATCGTTGACGCGGAAGTTCCAGACGCCGAAGCATTGCAGATTCAGATGGATACCACCTGGCCTCTGCAGGATGGAGATCGATCGCGGGCCTACGTGGTTATGGCCGATCGACTAGAGAGCTATCTGCGGGAGAACAAAATTGAAAAAGTGGCCGTCAAAGCCAGCGCCCTTAGCATGGGGTCGACAAAGATGGGGCACTTGGAGGCGTGTGAACTGCGTGGTGTTGTAATGTGTGCAGCGAGTCGAGTCGCCAAAGTGGAACTTATAGCCAAGGCGCACACGAGCAAGACCTTCGGCAAGCGAAAAGTCGACGAATACCTTAAAGACGATGGTTTTTGGGCAGATGAAGTGACTGGAAAACTTCGGAGCGGTAGTCGCGAAGCAGGCATGGCCCTATTGGCCCTCAGAAAACGATTATGACCGAGCAGAATTACAATTACACGCTTCAACTAGGGCATGCCATTGGAACCGGATATTTCAGTGACGTTCGGTTCGCTACGCATCCGATTCATGGCCCAGTAGCCGTGAAGGTTCCTCGTCGCCTTAAGAATGAGTCGGACCAGAAATGGGCCGAACGAAATCAGAACTCTTAGGAGAAGCGAAGAAGATGCAGGCGGCGCGGCATAAGCACATTGTTGCCGTTCACGATGTAGGAACAACGGCCGACGGAGATGTGCACTTGGTAATGGAGCATTGCCAGGGCGGCTCCCTGATGAAGCGGTATTCGGCTGGTCCAATTCCACTGGAAGACGTGCAGCGAATCATCACTGAGACGACACTCGGGCTGCAAGCTTTACATGCTCGAGATATGTTGCATCGAGACATTAAACCGGGAAACATTCTTCTCGATGTTAATGGCCTTGCAAAACTTGGCGACTTCGGCCTCGTAACGGATAAATTGATCCTTGGTTATGGTTCTCAAGCTGGATACAATGATCACATTGCCCCCGAAGTTTGGTCTGGCGATACCACCAGTGTACGGACGGACGTTTGGGCTCTTGGGATGACGATATATCGACTGCTACACGGTGAAGAATGGTATTCACGGAGCCCAGCACCACAGCTCATCATCCCCGACGGTGGTTTTGCTGATTCCCTCAGGTGGCTACCGCATGTCCCATCGTCATGGCGCAGGCTAGTTCGAAAAGCACTGAACGATGATCCAGACAGTCGATTCCAGAACGCCGACCAAGTCATCAACGCCTTGGCGTCCGTTCAAACATCTCCAGCATGGGAATGTCGCGTAGAGCCTTCAGTGACGAAGTGGACTCGGATCAAAGACAACAGACGGCTCGATGTTGTTTGGAATCACCCTAGTCCGCGATCCCATACTTGGGAGGCAATTAGCCATCCAATCGGCGTAGGACGCAACCGTAAACTCGGAGGCTCGCAGCACAAATTGGGTCGAGCGGAAGCAGAGAAGCAGCTTCAAAACTTCTTTAAGTCGTGCCTCTGATCCTTCGCAATGCTCTCGGCAATAAGTAAGGGCCGACCAAATCGTCAGCCGTAATTTTCCTTGCCCCCAATGCAGCAACAGCTTCTGCACGGCGGCCGCTGCGACAATCGGTGCAGTAGGCGCGTTGCGCAACGACACCCGCTGGAGGTGTCCACTTTTTGTTGCAGTAACGGCATCTTGGGCGTTGAAACATCATCGACAACCTCTCTTTTTCTGGCCATTATACCTAACAAGAACCGTATCGTCAATCCTAATCTGATAAACGAACTTCGTTGATCGATGTCATTCCACATCCGCGGCTTGAGCAAACCCCATAGGCTGCCTGAGGACATATCCCCGGCCCTCCCGGACCAATTGCCCTTTGCACTGAACATCTACACCATTTCGATGTGCTGCGATAGCTACGTTGTATTCATCTTCCGAAAGCTCGACGCGAACGCGTTTTGCGCTATCGTCTACCAAACCATACACCGTTACAAAGCCCGTCGGCGCACCATCCGCTCGTTCAAGTTTGACAACCGGCCCTTCGATCTCGAAGTCGTTAATCGGTGCTCGTTCTCGAAGTTGTCGCGCCGCCTCTTGAAGATACGGCACCCGATCGTGTGCGATCACGATACGAGATATGGTCTGGTTCGCTGCCGGGCGATTCCGCGACCATGAAAAAGAAAAATCGACTGCCCTGTTGGTGTCGCTGTCCGTCGCCAGCCCGACCAGCGCTTCACAGAGGTTCGCCGAAACCCCGTCCCGTACCGCTTGATCGAAGCTGTCCAATGATCCGGTCGCCGCTGCGATTTCCGCCGCTCTCTCTGCCGCCGCGAGTGACAAGGCGAGGTTCGTGGTAACTTTTCGTTCGTACGGCTGCTCTGGCTCGCCCGGTTCTTGAAACAACCGGTCATTCGTTGACTGAAGCATCGGCGGCACTTTGGAAATTACTGTCATCACATAGCTGCCCCGCTCCGTCTGCCCGACGCGGACGTTGCGCAGGTAGTTCACTGCCTGGTCGGGTTTACGTTTGTGCCAAACGGCCTTTCGTTCGATCGTCGAGCAGGCTGCCGCCATGAACAGGTCGCGCGTCTTCTGTACGGTCCGCGTGTGTTCCTCGATCGGCATGCTGCCGTCCGCCAAGTCGTCATCTGCGATGCGGACACGGATCACATCCGCTCCCGTTACCAGCAGATCCGAAAGGATCGCAAGCTGTGATCGGTCCTCCACCTTGGAGAGCAGGCCCAGCAGGTCGCCCATCCGCAATGCGTAGTCGCGCACATCGTGCCGTAGCGGCAGGAACGCCTCGTAATCATCACCCAAGGTCCAGATCGCGTACCGCCCCTCCTGTGCCTCGGCCTGCGCCCAGCCCGAAGCACGGAGATAGCTGGCCACCTCCAGCGGTCGCAGCACGGCAACAGATTCAGGGTCGCGGATGTCGGCTCTCATGGTAACTGCCCTTGCTCAATTCTATCCATCATCCTGCGCAACGCCTCTACCGTAAAGCTGTTCTCGCGCAAAAGCGGGATCGACACGGTCGCGGCATTGGTTGTATCGGGCATCCCCCTCAGACTGGCCCAATAACCGCAGTGCTTGAGGATCAACTGATCATCCGTCCCCGCCAACCACTGGGCCGGAGCGTCGGGCACCCGCACCACCACCAAAATACGAGGGAGCTTCAGTCAAAGGTACGGAACTGCCGTACCCACCAGTTAGCAGAGAACCCCGCAACCGAGAGGTCGCGGGGTTC
>JAWXCH010000229.1:0-9211 GCA_034440595.1 Planctomycetota bacterium
AACTACGTGCATGCACAACATCTTCCACTGGCGCCAATGCTAGCAATACCACATTTAGTACTTGCTAGCTGACCAAAAACACAAAGTGACCTTGATTCGTCAAATTGCAAAAGTCCAGTTTCAACATGAAAGCCTCGCTTAGTAAGCTCATGCGCCAAGCAGGTTTCGTAGGACGATTCTAGTAACCCCGGTCCGAGCGCCGAATGCACCTTGATAGCCGCATCCACAATTTGGCCCGATATTTCATTTACATGCATTAACAGTCCCCTACTCCAATACAGTTAGTGTGAGTAGCCCGTTCAAAACCTGCAATAAAGTCGGTACATTCCTCCGCGCGCTCTCTGTGCCCTCTGCGGTAAAAGCTTCTCTCGAGTTGCCGGACCGCGTTAGAACCCTCCGCCGCCGCTCCCATACTGCTCAAGGTCGTCATACGGCTTCGTCTCCAAGTTCACAAACCGCGTGAACTCGTGCAGCCATTGCAGTTTTACGTCCCCCGTGGGACCGTTACGCTGCTTGGCCAGGATCAGCTCCGCCTGGCCGGCCACGCGCGCACGGTCTTCTTCATTCGTCTGATAGTACTCTTCGCGGTGGATGAACATCACCACGTCGGCATCCTGCTCGATGGCACCCGACTCGCGCAGGTGACTTAGTCGTGGCTTATTATCCCGCGAGGCTTCTGCCTGACGATTGAGCTGTGCCAGACAGAGCACCGGCACCTTCAACTCACGGGCCATTCCCTTCAACCGGCGAGCGATTTTGGCCACCTGTTCCTGACGTGGATCTTTGGGGTTATCCGGTTCGATAAGCTGCAAGTAATCAATGACGATCAGGCCGAGATTATTCTTGCGCTTCAGGCGGCGTGCGGCAGCAGCGATTTCGGTCATCGTACGGCCAGGCTTGTCGTCGACAAAGAGAGGCGCGGAACTGATCTCCGCCGCTTTTTCGACCAGCTTGCGACGATCATCGTTGGAGATGGTGCCGTTTCGCAGCCGGTGGCCGTTGATTCGCGCCGACGAACAGAGCAAGCGGTCACCCAGTTCCAGCGAAGACATTTCCAGGCTGCAAAACAGCGTCGTCGTCTGCTGCTCCATGGTGGCATGCTCGGCAATGTTCATCGCCAGGGCCGTTTTGCCCATACTGGGTCGAGCAGCCAGAATAATCAGCTCTCCATCGTGTAGCCCGCCGGTCATGGCGTCAAAATCGGTGAGCCCGGTCTCGATGCCGCCGATGACGTGGTCATGCTTCATGCGCGCATCGATGCGGGCCATCGTTTCGTGCAGGATATCGCGAATGATCGCCACATCACTACCGCCACGATTCTCCAGAATGGCAAAGATTTTCTCCTCGGCACGGCTGAGCATTTCGCGCGGTTCGACCGATTCGTCGTACGAGTCGCGCAAGATCTCGGTGCTGCTGAGAATGAGCTGCCGGAGCGTCGATTTGTTACGGACGATCTCGGCGTAGTACACAGCATGCGCGGCGTTGGCCACGGAACGGGCCACTTCGGCCAGGTACGCTATTCCGCCGATCAGTTCCAGATCGCCCGCGTTGCGCAGCCGCTCGACCAGCAGCGTCGTGTCGATCCGCTGCCCGCTGGCGTGCATCTCCAGCATGTGCGCGTAGAGCTTTTGATTGGCGTCGTCGTAGAAGTCGGTGTCGCGCAAGATCAGCGCCACGTCGTCGCAGCAGTCCGGCAGCAGCATGATGCTGCCCAGCACGCCTCGCTCGGCATCCAAGTTACGCGGCGGCTGCCGGTCGAGAATCTCCGAAGTCACCGGGGCAGGGCGATCACGCTTCTTGTCATCCACGCGGAAGTTCGTCGCCATATCACCAGCTCTCCATTGCTCGATGCGTGGGCGTAGTAGGCACGGTCCCCGTGCCGTTAAACAGCGTACGAGTACGGATTGCGACACTCAGCTACGCTGCGGTTGATAATCTTGGTCAAGCCAACTGCGTGAACAACCCGCGCTCGTTAGATCACCTCAACTCGCCATCTGCTATACGGCATCGGGACGATGCCTGCTACATACGCTACTTGGAAGCGGGCTTGGCAGCCTTTTCCTTGTCGGCTTTTTCGCGGTCGGTGCGTTCCTTCTGGGCTTCTTCGGTGACGGTTGGGACAACCCAGACTTTGAGTTCTCCCTCGATCTCCTGGCCCAGGTGGATGACCACGGTGTAGAGGCCCAGTTCCTTAAGCGGTCCCTTGAGACGGACCTGATCAGCGGTGACAGTGATGTCCTGCTGCTTGAGTGCCTTGACGATTTCCGGCGCACCGACCGAGCCGTACAAGTGCCCTTCATCGTTGGCGTTGGCCTCGATGGTGATGCTCTGCTTGCTGAGCGAATCGGCCAGCGTGCGCAGCCCTGCCAGACGCTGGTTCTGAATCGCTTGCAGTTTGGCCTTATGCTTTTCGACCATGCGCTTGTGATGGTCGCTGGCAATGGTGGCCAGGCCTTGCGGCAGCAGGTAGTTCATTGCGTACCCACGGCGAACGGTGACGACTTCACCTTGCTTGCCGAGATGGTCAACGGATTGGATCAGCAGTAGCTCGATGCCACCGTTGGCGGCGCGCACCAGACGCTTGCTTCGCGCGGGAATTCGGAATTTGGTGATGGATCGAGCCATGACAGATCAAGGGGCTAAAGGTTGCTATTGAATACTGATTATATTGAATACGGTCTTATCGATTTGAACTAAAACGGAATATCATCTCCACCACTGCCGCCGCCTGAGTAATCGCTCTCCGAGGCAGAATAGTCTGGCTCATCAAAAGCTGGGGCACTATTACCGGCGTTGCTGCTGGCTGGTCGTGGTCTCGCTGCGGCAGGAGCACCACCTCGTGATCCGCCCCCTCCACCTCCGCCGCCCCCCTTGGAGCCGAGCATGACCAATTTCTCGCCGACAACACGCAGCTTGGAGTTCTTCTTCCCCTCTTTTTCCCAAGTATCTAGCTTCAGGCGACCTTCGATCATCACTTGCGAACCCTTGCCTAGGTATTCGCTGGCGATCTCGGCCGTCTTGCCCCACAACGTCACGTCGACAAAAGTGGTCTCCTCGACCCACTCGCCACTCGCCGTCTTCCGGCGGTCATTCACGGCCAGCCCGATTTCCGTGACTGCTGTTCCGCTGGCAATGTACTTAAGCTCTGGGTCGCGCGTCATATTGCCGATGAGGATGACCCGATTGTAGCTGGCCATGGCAAACTCCGTAGTCTCGTGTTTTGAAGCTGAATCGACCTGTGATCGACGAGCGGTTATTTTGCCAGATACTGTACTTTTGTCAACCTACCCGAATTGCGTAATTTGCTGTTTTGTCGGCGTTAGCTTGCGGCTTTCCGTAATGCAATTAAAACGACGGAAGTCTTTATGCAACAAACATTTGCCGACTGCGTTGCCGATTAAAGGTCGTCGATTAAAGATCCTCGCCCAGCGCGTCGATAGCACCGACCACGGCTTCTTCTTCGACAACTGGAACCGCGACCTTGCGTTCAATGACCGGGCTGCCGCTTCCCTGAGCATGCGCGACCAGCGTTTCGACAACGCGAGGATCGACCTTGAGGAACAAATTGCGGACGATGTTTTCGTTCAATTGGCACTGACGATTCAGTAGCGTGAGCTTGTCGGTGGAGATCCGAAAATAGGTCAACCAATAGGTTCCCTTGCGGTGCCCCTTGATTGGGTACGCCAGGCGGCGTTCTTCCCAAAGTCGGCTGGCCAACACTTCTCCACCTAGCTGTTGAACGGTCTCGGTCAATTGTTGCGAGACGGCTGACGGATCGCGTGTGTAGCGATTGGAGTCAAGAATATACAGGCCTTCGTAAACGTGCTCAGTCAAGACATCGCTCCTGTGACAAATCGATCAAAAAAGTTCTTTATGTATAAATCTCAAGTGACCACGGGGTCACTCGGCGTTGTATTTGTTCATGGCGCTGGCCAAACCGGCGCTGGCGTACTCCAGCACCGCATCGGCGGCACGCACGATTGCAATTCCCGCTTCCGGAAGCTGCTCTTTCGTAAACCGGCCCAACACAAAATCGACCGCACTCCACCCGGCCGGCAAAAGGCCTACTCCAATGCGAAGTCGAGGAACCTCTTCGGTTCCCAGCCGACGCACAATATCCGCCAGCCCCTTTTGTCCCCCGGCAGAACCGGACGGTCGGAGCCGTAACCTGCCCAGGGGCAGATTAAAATCATCGCAAAGCACCAACACATCTTCTTGCGGCAGCTTGTAAAAGTCCCGCGCGGCCAGCACGCTGGCACCGCTGAGGTTCATGAAAGTTTGCGGCCAAAGCAGCAGAACTTTCTCAGACCCGACGGCAACCTCGCAAACCAACGCTTGAAAACTGGTTTTGCGACTAGTTACCGCAAAGCGCTTCGCCAGCTCATCCAGCACTGCAAAACCGACATTATGCCGAGTTCCGTCGTACTTGCTTCCAGGATTTCCCAGGCCAACGACTAACTTCATGTGGCATTCACTTCCGCCGGCATTCAGTCTGGCATGCAATACACTGACTCAAGCCGCCGTTCTATCTAAATCAAACAGACCAGCACTCTTTGGCCTACTCTTCCTCTTCTTCGTCGCCAGCCTTGCGGCCAATGACTTCCGGCTCGGCACCGTCGGCACCTGGCTCTAAATCCTCTTCGGCAGTCGGTTCAACACATTGAACCACAACCAGCTCTGGATCGGAAATCAGCGTTACACCTTCTGGCAACTCAATTTGGCCAGCGGTGATTTCGTCTCCCTTATTCAGGGCATTCAGCTTGACCTGGATCTTTTCAGGAATCGAGATCGCCAAACACTCGATTGTAATTTCATGCAGCAGGTGCTGAATAACGCCGTTCTCCTTGGTGCCAGGAGCAACGCCGCGCAGCTCAATCGAGACCTCAACTTCGATTCGCTCGTCCGCCGAAACCCGCGTGAAATCCACATGCAGCACTTCGACACCAAACGTGTCCCACTGCAACTCGCGAATCAAGGCACTCTCGTTGACTTCACCCTTGAGGTCGACCAGTCGACTATGATGACGCAGTGCGGCCGAAAATTGCTCGCTACATACTGCCAGGCTCACGCTCTCCTGACCGTGCCCATAGAGCACTGCCGGGATCTTTCCTTCGACACGCAGCCGCTTGGCCTCTCGCGTGCCGCGGCCCGAGCGAACTTCAACCTTCAATTCTTCAGCCATGCCATCCTCGATAAATCAGACGTAAAACGTATTTTGAAAGCAAACTTATTTGAAAACAGACTCAGCGGCCTTATTCGGCCACGATGCCTCAACGGCACGGTGCTTCAAACTAGTGCATTGAACTAGCAGTGCAATAACGACCTTGCATACCCAGCGCAAGGATCCCCTCAGACCCTTGTTTTCGGGGAATCAAGTATTTTGCCCGAATTGGGCGGAAATGCAAGTGCATTTGTTTTGAAAAAACGAGCGAATGGTAAACCGGCGACACGATACCCGGTCCATATCAGCCGTTGCAGTTTACCGGCCCGGTAAAGTTGGCCAATATCTACCGGCAGAAGTTCGGCCAACTCCGTAGATTCCGCCAACGGCCAGAAAAATACCACCGTGGGTAGTGCCAAATTCCCCTTTCGCTAGCGGCAGAATCACCTATAATGGCGGATTCTCAATTTTCCGTGTCGCGGATCGCCTGTTGTGGGTTTTCTGCGCCACGGCTTTCGATCACAGGACCGTTCTCATTGCAGAACTGTCGACTACAGGACCAGCGTTGGTGACATATGCCTAAGCAAAAGACACATAAGGGAACCAAGAAGCGGTTCCGCGTTACCGGCACCGGCAAGATCAAGCACCGCCATTCGGGCACCAGCCACTTGAATTCGCGCATGTCCAAGAAGCGCCGCCGCCAATTGCGCGGCACCAGTGTGCTGCACGTGGCAGATACCCCACGCCTGATCGCGGCGCTCGCTGGCAATAGCTATTAAGCCGCGTTATTGCATGCAATGTGTGCCACTGCTGGCTTGCCCAGCAGTGCCAGGAATACGTAAAGCTTTGAGATGCAGTGCTTTGAGATTTAGTGGGGCAAGTAATTTTCACCTCTCCCGCTTGCGGGAGAGGTCGTCGCTCCAGCGACGGGTGAGGGTGTCTGAAGAATGTTAGCCGCGAAGCGCGAGTATGCACGATTCGTGTGCCACTGGCTCTGCCAGTGCAAGTTACGAGTGATTTGAATATTGAAGTTGATTGCGTTTGAGAGTGATTTCGGACACGCCATCGGGCACAATAACGCCGCATTCTCCTAGGGTGCGGGGCCTTGTTTGGCGAAAATGATAGTAGATAGGTATTTGTGCCATGCGTACAACCAATGCGGTTCCTCGTAACCGTCGTAAGAAGCGGCTCTTCCAAAAGGTCAAAGGTTTTGTCGGTGGTCGTCGCAAGCTATTGCGAACCGCTAAGGAAACTCTGGTTCGTGCTGGCGTCTACGCCTTTCGCGATCGCCGCCGTCGCAAACGTGATTTCCGCCGCCTCTGGATTATCCGTATCAATGCCGCTAGCCGCGAACGTGGCCTGCGCTACAGCCAGTTCATTGCCGGCTTGAACAAGGCCAAGATCGGGTTGGACCGCAAGTCCCTCTCCGAGATGGCAATCCACGATCCAGCCGGTTTTGACGCAGTCTTTGCACAAGTCAAAGCGGCCCTCGGCAGCTAGTGCGTTGAAAACTAATACAACGGCGCGTTTCGTGCTCTTCACCTCTCCCTCTGGGAGAGGTCGTCGCCCCAGCGACGGGTGAGGGTGTCTGAGAGAAGCCAATTATGAACTGGATAGAACAACTCTACGGTTCTACATACCCATTCTCGCTTAGCATCGCGGCCTGCGGTTAAATCAAAAATGGCGCTTGCAGAATTCATCGCCGAACTGGACCAACTTAGCCAGCAAGCCGTTGACGCCTTTGCCACCGCCACTGACGCTGCCGCCGTCGAAGCCGCACGTGTCGAATTCCTGGGTGCCAAAAGTGGTCGTCTTAAGTCCGCACAAAAAGGTCTCGGCACTGTACCTCCTGCCGATAAGCCGGCCGCCGGCAAACGCTTCAACGAACTAAAGCAAACCGTCGAAGCTGCACTTGCCGCCGCGCAAGAACGAATCGCCGCCGGTGCCGACTCCGCACAGCGCGATCTGTTCGACCCCACACTCCCCGGCATCCGCCCGGTACTCGGCCACCTGCACCCGATCACGCAAACGATCGAAGAGCTAAAAGACATCATGGGCCGACTCGGCTTCACAGTGGCCGAAGGGCCAGAGATCGAAGACGAGTGGCATAATTTCGAGGCGCTGAATATTCCCGCCTCGCACCCCGCTCGCGATCCGCTCGAGAACTTCTACCTCGCAACGGCAAAAGTAGGTACGGGCGAAAAAGGTGCCGCCGGAGTGACCGGCAGTCCGCTGCTGCTACGCAGCCAGACTAGCACGGTCCAGATTCGCGTAATGGAGAATCAGCCACCGCCGGTGCGGATAATCTCGCTCGGTCGTGTCTATCGCCCGGACGATGCTGATGCCACGCACTATCCGATGTTCCACCAGATCGAAGGGCTGCTGGTCGATCGTGGGGTGACGATGGCCGACCTGAAAAGTGTGTTGCGGCTTTTTGCCGCCAGCTTCTTGGGCCACGATGTCCATATTCGTTTTCGCCCGTCGTTCTTTCCCTTTACCGAGCCAAGTGTCGAAGTCGACATGAGCTGGATCGACCGCGATGGTTCCACGCGCTGGGTCGAGATGGGTGGTGCGGGCATGGTTGATCCAAACGTGTTGCGTGCCGTTGGATACGACCCCGATGAAGTCACCGGATTCGCCTTCGGCCTGGGGGTCGAGCGCGTCTGTGCCCGGCGTCATCGTATCGCGGACATCCGCGAATTCTATAAAAACGATATTCGTTTCTTGCAGCAGTTTTAGGGGCTGGACTGGACTGAAAGATATCGAGGCAATTTGTGAGCGGTATCTTCACGTCGGAAACTCGGAAGCTGTTCCATGCCCGAAAAGTTCGATCCTCAGCGATGGTTCGATAAGATTCAGGAAACGTGGGCACCGTTTGCGCAGACGCGTTTCGTCATCCCGTTCTGCACGCCGATCTTTGAACGACCTTCGGCAGTTGTAGTTGGGAAGAATCACAGTGATTTCGTTAAAGGTGGCGGTAAAGAGTCGGATCTCATCGCTGCCGAGTTCGCTAACGGATTGCCGAAAATAAACACGTTCCTGGATCACAACCACAAGTTCGCTAGTGGACTCAAAACGATCTGCAAAAGGGCCAGTATTGAAATTGACGAAACGTGGATCGGAACCAATCGCTGTGCAGTACAAACCGGTCCAGATGGAATTATCGAGATAGAACGCAATCGACATTTTTTTGATTGCCAAGACAAGATGGACGGTATCTTGTGTGAATTGTTCGCGGAGATAGTACCTCGCAATGTGATACTCACCGGCGAATACGCGGCCGCGTTATACTATCCCGACGCTGGCAGAACCCCAATTTCGTTGCTGAGGCCACGCGATATTACATTTCCGAACACCGACAGTACGACCCGCGTTATACCGATACATCACCCGTCACGGGCAACCTATTGGCAGCCTGCTGCTGAAACACTTTCCAAGTACTTCATTCGAGACGATCGAAGCTCAAAGGAGCTATAGTCCACTATGAAAATTCATATCGCCCTGCTCCTCTTCCTCCTCGCCTTCACTCATATCGCCCTCGCTGCGTCCCCCGCTCCAGCAACTCCGCAACCAATCCTGCCGGGTGGAATCGTGGTGCCTCTCTATCCGCCAACATCGCGGCACCTTAAGCAAGACAAACTGCATGAAGTCGAAAAAATCAACAGCACGCTCAAACACAAATCCGACACCACGCGAAGCGTCCTCAATATTCATAACCCGTCCATCGAAGTACACCGTGCCAAAGACGATGCGACCAACACCGGTACCGCACTCATCATCGCCCCCGGTGGCGGTCACGGTATACTCTGGGTTGGCCCCGAGGGGACTGACTTCATCCCGCAGTTGCAAAAGCATGGCATCACCACCATCATTCTGCGCAATCGCCTCCGCAGCGACGGCTATGAACCAACCACCGACGCTGTAAACGACGCGTTTCAGGCCATTCGACAGGTCCGTGCGCATGCCGCCGAGTGGAAACTGGACCCCGCCAAGATCGGCATCCTTGGCTTCTCCGCCGGTGCAGAACTTTCTTCCGCTACCGCATTGGAC
>JAWXCH010000230.1:0-9437 GCA_034440595.1 Planctomycetota bacterium
GGACCACAAAAATAGTGGCGGATAATAGCGAGAAGCCGTGGTTGCGGTCAATATAAGTCAGGGAAATGCAGAGCGTGGCGACTGCGCAAGTTCTAAAGTGGTTGCATGGTGAGAGCTTTGATTGCCCCTACCGCGCCAACTTTGTGTGGACCCGCCTCTGAAACAGCGAAAAAATGTGGCTAAGTGGGCAATCTGTAAGTAACTTGCGGGTAAAAATTCTCAGGGCAACCAGATTTCGCCCGAAATCCGCAAACCGCCTCGTTTCACTTTTGGGCAAGCGTTTGTATACTCGGGGGCTACAGAAGCGGACTCGGACGACTTCTGACCCACCTGTTCTCTCAAACGAAACGCCTGTAAGGGGAGTGAGACCTTATGAATGATTCGAACGACAAGCGCTTATTCTGGGCTTGTTTTACAACGCTAATTGCAACTTCGTTTGGGTTTGTCACGCGGTTCGCGATTTTGAATGAGTGGGGGCGCCAATTCAATCTGAATTCGGTCCAGTTGGGTGAGATCGGCGGCGTTGGCGTTTGGCCATTTGCAATCAGCATCATTCTCTTCAGCTTGATCATTGACAAAATTGGTTACGGCAAGGCGATGGTGTTCGCCTTCATTTGCCACATCACTTACGGAGTTGTCGTCATATGTGCACCGTTGATGCTAGCTCCTGATGGGGCATCGCCGGATGCGGTGCTAGCCGGCCAGAAGTCAGCCTATTGGATGCTTTACGTTGGCAGCTTCATCTTTGCGATTGGGAACGGAACGGTTGAGGCAGTCGTCAACCCGGTGGTAGCCACAATGTTTTCTAAAGAGAAAACGAAATGGCTCAACATTCTACATGCGGGCTGGCCCGGCGGATTAGTACTCGCGGGAATGATGACCATCGCCCTTGGCACTGTCGATTGGCGTTGGAAAATTGCGTTGATCTTCTTGCCCGTGCTCACATATGGCTTCTTGATGCTTGGTAGGACGTTTCCAGTCAACGAGCGAGTTGCCGCTGGCGGAACCTATAAGGGGATGCTTAAAGAATTTGGAGTTCTCGCTGCTCTAGTAGTGGTGGGCCTGATAGTGCGGCAGCTCGGGGACGTATTCAAAGACGTTCCGTCGTTGTCGCTGCTGGGCGATTGGAAAGTCCAGCTGGGTATCGCGGCAGTATTGGTGGGTGCGTTCGGTGCGTACACGCAGTCGCTCGGTCGTCCGATGCTGTTCTTCCTGATGTTGATTATGATCCCATTGGCAACAACCGAACTAGGTACAGATGGCTGGATTACCAGTTTGATGGAGCCTTTCATGGAAATGAACGGTTACAACGCTGCGTGGGTCTTGGTTTATACGTCGTTTATTATGATGGTCTTGCGATTCTTTGCAGGGCCAATTGTGCATCGCATTTCACCGTTGGGATTACTCGCTGTTAGCTCCATCATTGCCGCAATTGGCTTGTATTCGCTATCTGCGGCAACAGGGATGCTCACACTCTTTCTGGCAGCGACGCTGTATGGATTTGGCAAAACGTTTTTCTGGCCGACCATGCTTGGCGTAGTATCGGAACAATGCCCTCGCGGTGGCGCATTGACTCTCAATGCAGTTGGCGGGGTCGGGATGTTGGCCGTCGGGGTGCTGGGATTTCCGTTTATCGGCCTGCTCCAGGTCAATGAAGTATCGCGAGAACTGAATTTGGTAAATCCTGAACTGCATGCAAAGATCGTTGAGGAAAAGCAGGGTATTTTTGGCCCTTACACCGCTGTCAGTAGCGAGAAAGTGGCCGCACTCACTCCCTTGGTTCAGCAGGCAAGGAAGATCGAAGCCGAAGTAAAGAAGGCGCATCAGCCAGAAGATACGGCGGCCATCGCGACCGCGCTTGCCAAAAATTCAGAGCTTCAGGGAATCATTAACACGCCTGAATACAAGCAGCAGTTGGCGATAGCGCAAACCGTCCAAGAGACAACGGATCGTGCAAGCAAAGGAGCGCTTGCATACATGGCAATATTCCCGTGCATCATGTTGCTTTGCTACCTGGGATTGATCGCGTACTTCCGCAGTCGTGGTGGTTACGCACCAGTCCATCTGGATGGAGCCGACATGCTCGGCAAACCGGTCGCCACGGTGGAGAGTTAGCTCGGCCAAATTAGTTTGACTGTACCTATCCGCAGGCCGTTGGTATTCATACCAGCGGCCTGCGTTTTTATTGCGTCTGTCTACAACTCATAACGGAATCACTTCCGTGACAGCACTAACCGCGTACCGCGGCGCTCGGCCAGAATCTTGCCCGGCAGCATGAAGCTTTCCTTGCTTTCTCCAGCTAGATGTGGCCAGTGAAGAGCGGCTTCTTCTTCCATCGCGGGTTCGCTGCCTGGCAAACTGGCTGCCAGATTGGCCAGTTTGTCCCACTCGCGCAGGCCCATCCCTTGTTGTGGCCAGCCCGCTTGTCGCCAAACCTCGCGCAACAGTTCGCGAAGCAGGTGAAAGTTAATCTTCGCAAGCCGGGTCAGGTCGACGGTAATCCGCTGCGCGCCTTCGGTAAACTCGAATGGCGTCACGGCCAGCAAACGCTGGACATTCTCGCGCACCAGCGATTGCACACCCGCCGACAGGTCGCGCAATCGCAGCAGCGACTCCACCACACTCTGATTGTAGTTTTGCTCCAGCAGCGGCAGCAGTTCATTACGGATCCGGTTTCTTGCATAATGCATTTCCGCATTGCTGCTATCTTCGCGGAAGGTTTGCCCTAGTTCGGCGAGATACTCTCGCAATGTGCTGCGCCGAATCGATAACAGCGGGCGTACGAGTTCCACACCTGCAGTTAAGGGGCGAGATTCTGGCATCCCTTGCAGCCCTTCAATTCCTGTCCCTCGAATGATCCGGTGCAGGACCGTTTCGGCCTGATCGTCGGCAGTGTGAGCGGTCAGCACCTGCGACGCCCCGACCTTGCCAGCCACTGACTCAAAAAACGCATACCGCGCCGTCCGGGCAGCCGCTTCGATTCCGTCCCCGGCCGCGTCGGCCATGCCGCGAATATCGGCAGTTTGGCAGAAACATGGCAGCGCCAGCTCGCTGGCCAGGTCGATGACGAACTGCTGATCCGCAGCCGCTTCTGGTCGCAACTGGTGATTCAAATGGGCCACAACCAGCTTGGGCCGGATGGAATCTGGCAATTCGGCCATGCCCCGTAGCAATGCCACGCTATCGGCCCCTCCGGAAACCGCCAGCAGGACCGACTGGGGCCAGTTTCGGGTGGCCAGAACAGCCCGGACATGCTCGGCGGCAGGTTGATCGGCCATAGAGGGAAACTGGTTTTTTGGTCGAGGTGGAAGAGGTGGCGTCTTAGTACGTTTGTGTAGATAGCGACCGCCGACACTGCGGGTAATGGCGTAAATGCCGACGCCACCTTTACTTGCCAGCAGCACGCGGCCTACAACTTGGATTGCAGTTTTAGCGTAGTCTGATAAACTTCTATTAGTTTGACGTTCAATTGTGGTAAATCCATCTGGAGCCACCGTTTGACGCGTCAAGCTAGCGTAAATAGTTTACTTCGAGTGTCTTCGGAATGAAATGAAGCATTACATCCGAGGGCAAGTTCGCTATGGTTTGTACGATTTGCTTGTATTTGGAAGTAGCAAACCAACCTGATTTTGATCGAGATACGCACGATGCATTGGCTTTTGGCATTTCTGACCTGTCTGACACGCAGCCTCAACTGGCTGCTGTGCGCGGATTTGTCCGAAACAACCGCTGAAATGGCGACTCTTACGGTCGGACAGCAGCGCCCTGCGCTGCACCGGACGGCGGGGGGGCCAGCCAGGGTCCGTTTCTCGATCTGCGATGGTTGGATGACACTGGTCCGTGTGATGCGCGAGTGTACCTGTCCGGCCGCAAACAAGGCTCAACCTCCGTCTCAATTGATCGAGCGAGGGAGGCCCTGTTTGCGCATTGCATTCGATTATCCACGGGGCTGATCCCTGGATTCATTTCCAGGGCTGCTATTTCTATCTGCATTCGACAAGCCGATTGGCGTCTTGTTCTGGCGATGCGCGGTTCGTTGTCCGGCTAATCGTTAACTCAACGATTTCGGTAGCGGGCTGTTTCTTTTCGATGACCCATGATGACCTGACAGCTTTTGGCGTTACGTCATCTGAGCGCTGGACATTACCAAGGCACTCGACCGGTTCATACAGATTCAGCAAGGGGATTGTTCCATGGCAACAGAATTTATTGTAATCCTGACCGCGTTAGTAGCGGCGATATTGACCATTGTCGCATATAAGCTTTTGGAAAAATTGCGTCGGCGCGATGCCGAGACGGAAGCGCGCTCGATTATCGAAGAGGCGGATCGCGAATCGGCCAACCGTCGCAAGGAAGCAGAGCTGGCGGCCAAAGAAATGGCAATCGTACAGCGATCAGAAGGAGAAAAGGAGCTTAGCAAGATTCGCCAGGAACTGCACGAACGAGAGCGTTTGCTAGACAAGCGCCAAGACGCCGTGGAGCAACAGGCCGAGCAGGTTCGCAAACAAGAACGGATGGTCGAAGGTAACCAACGCAAGCTGGTTGAGAAAACCGAAGAAACCACCCGTCGGAACGAAGAGCTGTCTAAGCTGCTGGAATCGCAGAAACAGACGTTGCACAAAGTCAGTGGCATGAGCCGCGAAGAGGCCACGCAAAAATTGCTGGATATGCTCGACGTTGAACTGCAAGACGAGCAAGGCAAGATCATCCAGCGGTTTGAAAAACGAACCGCCGAAACCTGCGATGCCAAAGCCAAGGAAATACTGTTGACCTGCATTCAGCGGTACGGAGCGGCTCACACTGCCGAAACGACCACCAGCACCGTCGATATTCCCAACGACGAAATGAAGGGACGCATCATCGGCCGTGAGGGGCGCAATATCCGCGCGTTTGAGAAAGCGACCGGTGTCGACGTAATCATCGATGACACGCCGGGCGTGGTCATCGTCAGCGGCTTCGACCCGGTCCGCCGCGAAGTGGCCCGGATGTCGCTCAACAAGTTGATCGCCGATGGGCGCATTCACCCGACGCGAATCGAGGAACTTGTCGCCGAGACCATGCTGGAGATGGAGCAGCATATCCAGAAATACGGCGAAGAAGCCGCGCAAGAGGCAGAGGTCATGCGGCTCAATCCAAAGGTCATTCACCTGCTAGGCCGGCTCCGCTTCCGCACCAGCTACAGTCAGAACGTGCTGCGGCATTCGATCGAAGTCGCCTTCCTCTCCGGCATGATCGCCGAAGAGATCGGTATGGATGGAACCCTCGCTCGCCGTTGCGGGCTGCTGCACGACATTGGCAAGGCGGCCGATCACGACGCCGAGGGTGGACATCCAAAGATCGGCGCGGAGTTGCTCAAACGCTATGGCGAGGGGCCAGAAGTGGTCCATGCGGCGCTGGGTCATCACGACGATATTCGCGTCGATCACCCGTACACGGTGATTGTTGCCGCAGCCGATGCATGCAGCGCTTCGCGACCTGGCGCACGGCGCGAGACACTGGAGCGATACATCAAGCGAATGGAGGAGCTAGAGACCATCGCACGCAAGTTCCCAGGCGTAGACCAGGCTTTTGCAATTCAGGCCGGACGAGAAGTCCGCGTGATTGCCAACGCCAAGGACACCACTGACGGTACGGCGGCCAAAATCTGCCGCGACATTGCCGCGGCATTTGAAGAGCAGTTGACCTATCCTGGAGAAATCAAAGTCACCGTACTGCGTGAGACGCGCATCACCGAGATGGCGCGGTAATCTCACAACACAAACGGTAGTTGAAGTCTAACAAAAGATTGCAGCTTTAGAGATCCAGGAACGACACCGGTGAGAATCCTGCAAATTGGCGATATCGTGGGCAAGCCCGGCAGGCAGATTATTGTTCGCGGCCTGCGCTCGATGATCGCGCGAGAGCAGATAGACTTGGTTGTGGCCAATGCCGAAAACGCAGCCGGGGGTTCTGGATTGACTCCACCGATCTATCGCGAGCTGATTGCCGCAGGGGTCGACTGCATCACGCTTGGCGATCACATCTATCGCCGTAGCGAAATCAACGGCATTCTGGAGTCCGAGTCAAACATAGTCAAACCGGCGAACTTCCCCGCCAGCGCTCCGGGACATGATGTTTCCATTGTCACAGCACGCGATGGGACTCGCGTCGCCGTGATTAGTCTATTGGGTCGAGTCTTTATGCGGCCGGTCGATTGCCCCTGGCAGGCAGCCGATCGCATTTTGGAATCTCTGCCCGCGGATATCAAAGTCATCACCGTCGATTTTCATGCCGAAGCCACCAGCGACAAGCAACTGATGGCAAGGTATCTCGACGGTCGCGTTTCGGCGGTCCTGGGCACACATACGCATGTACCTACAGCGGATGCCGAAATTCTGCCAAATGGGACAGCTCTACAATGCGACCTGGGCATGACCGGCCCGCACGATAGCATCCTTGGCCGGCGTGTCGACCGCGTTATGGAGACGACGCTGTCGTTCAATCCGACGCATTTTGAAGTCGCGTCTGGGGATGTCCGGTTGAACGGGGCGATTGTCGATGTCGATCCTGCTACCGGGCGTGCTACCGCGATTCGCCGCTACTGCGTCCGGCAGGATCAATTGGACCCAAACGGTGCGTTGAAGCCGGCTGGCAATGACGCAATGACCTGAGGTAGCAAACCGGTATTGTCACGGTTCAAGCAAGCCGGTATGGTTCCGGTCCTTTCAGGCAGTTCGGCTGTTCCACGCGCTCGTTCGGGCGTTTAGCATTGCTAGCTAAAATTTGATTGCCAGCGTAGTCGCTGGCACTATACGGACCAGTGGCTCTACTGATTGGTAGTTGGATTGAATAGATTCGACCAACTTTCCGCCAGTGTTGACTCGGCATTTTTCGTCAAATAAAGGATATCACGATGGATCGTGAACCTCGGATCTGGGCACGCGCAATTCTGTTCTCTACCAGTCTGACCCTGTTGGTCTGTACCGGTTGCAGCCTGATATCCACTGCTGCGTATATTGTCACTCCAAATGATACTTCGGCAGAATTTACCGGGCTTGATGGCAAACGTGTTGCAGTCATCTGTCGCTCAGCATCGATTGGGTATGCCCATCCGACTGCCGGTCGAGACCTGGCCACCGCCGTTGGAAAGTTGATTGCCAAGAATGGTCGCAAGGTCGAAATCATCGACGAGCGCGAGCTGGCCGATTGGGTCGACAAAAATGACTGGGACGAGTACTACGAAGTCGGTCGCGCTTTAAAAGCCGACATGGTGGTCGGGATCGATCTCGAGCATTTTGAGATTGCCCGTGAGCAAACGTTGTATCAAGGAAACGCCGATGTAGTGCTCAGTGTGTACGATATCAAGAGTGGAAAAAAGAGTCCGGTCTGGGACAAGAACCCGCCAACGGTTATGTACCCGACACAGCCAGTGTCTAGTGCGGATCATTCGGAGGCTGAGTTTCGCAAGCGATATCTTGCCGTGCTGGCCCACAATATTGGCAAGAACTTCTACAAACATGACTCGCGAGCCGATTTTGCACCCGATAGTACGGTGCTGGGAGTACGATAACGATCGCGGGAAGACCCACACACTAACCCGCTGCGCCAGCCAGGTGCCGCACCGTTTGATTGATTTACTCGCTTGCGCGTCGAATAAGTGTAAAACCACGCTCACCAGCGCAAAGTGCAAGCGAGGCTCACTGCTCGGTCGCTTCTCTTTCGAATTTCGCGGGCGCGAAATAGTGTCCATGAACGGGGTGGCCCTCTTTTACACGATTGTCCCCATTTGCGCGCCAGCATTCTTTCACGGAGTGAAAGGCAACAATTGGCCAATTCATTCCGTCTCTGCGGATTGTACCGCCTGTAGCGGCCTGTTTTGTTGACGCTAGATGTGCTCGCATTTACGATGGAGTAGGCAGCGATTGTGCGGCCGTCCATCGTTGTGCAAGTTGTTCTCAGTCAAGGTGATCAAGCATGGTGTCTACATTGCGTTGTCGCACTATCTTCACTGCGTTGTTGATTTCGCTGCTTGGTGCAGCCGCTTCGGTTCATGCTCAGTCAACCAAGACGGCACCTTCGAAGCTTCCGCCGCCAGTCGAAATGACATTGGATACCAGTGATGGTGTTCCGTTAGCGGCCACCTACTGGGCCGGCACAAACAAGAAAGATACCGTGCCGGTGGTCCTTCTGCACATGTACAAGGGGAGTAGAGCCGACTTCAAGACCTTGCCGCTCCTGTTGCAACAGCAAGGGCACGCCGTACTGGCCGTCGATCTACGCGGCCACGGCAAAAGTACCAGTGTGAAACGCGGCGCGCGCGAAGAAAAAGTCGATCAGGCCACTTTGCGCAAGGCAGATTTTGAAGCCATGTTACTAGACATGGAAGCCGTTAAAAAGTTTCTGCTCGCCGAAAACAACGAAGGCAAACTGAATATTCGCAAACTATGTGTAATTGGCGCCGAGATGGGAGCTACGGTGGCTGTAAAGTGGGCAATGCTGGACTGGAGATGGCCTGTCCTAACAACTGGCCCGCAAGGTCAGGACGTTCAAGCGCTGGTCCTGCTGACTCCGGATCCTGCCTTCAAAGGGATTCCTCTTCGAGACGCGCTGGCATTTCCGCCGATTCAGTCGGGGATATCGATGATGATTGTGGCCGGCTCCAAAGACAATGCGAATTTTCGCGACGCCAAACGTATTCATCAAGGACTGGAGCGCTTTCGACCTGCCCCTCCTGCCAATGAGGCTGAAGCAAAACAGAATCTCTACTTCGTTCCGCTGAACACCAGCTTGCAAGGAACCAAGATGCTTGGTGAACGGAATCAGGAACTGGAACGGAGCATTCTCAAGTTCATTGACTTACGGCTGGTGAAGAATCCTACCGATCCCTGGTCCGAACGCAAGAACCCGCTGAAGTAATGCGGACTGCGGTAATTTGACTGGCCGCGGTCTTCTGGGCACGTTTGATATCGCCGGCTTACTTAGCTGCTCGAGCCGGATCTAACACCGGGACCGCTAGCACCATGCCAGGGCGAAGATCTTGCGGGCTGCGCAATTGCGACGAATTGGCCTGTAGCAGGATGTTCTTGTGTTGAACGTCGCCGTACACCTTTCTGGCGATTAGCGACAACGTATCGTGCGATTCCACAGTGTAGCTTCGTGAGCTGGCGATCCGCGGTTCGCTATCCGATGCGGCCGGATTGGAGCCAGTCACTGGTGCGGAGCGCAACGGGTTGCTACCGGTCGATGCCGACCTCCAGACATTGACCATCCGGCCTGAACTGGACGGACTGGCAGCAGTTGCCACGTCGGTACTGGTCATCGGCGACGTCAACGAGACTGACGGAGGACTGGGCGCATTATACGGCCGCGTTGCAGTTGGCGAAGTCACCGCAGGGGGCCGCAAAGGGATCACGGGAAACAACTGCTTTGAAGTTTCCACTTCCGTGGCAGGCAGGGCA
>JAWXCH010000231.1:0-9220 GCA_034440595.1 Planctomycetota bacterium
GAATGGTTCACCTACTTCACTTTCGCTGCCATCGGCGTTCTCCGAATGCGCGGAAATGACAAATCTACCTATCCGGGCAATGGGTCAATCGATTGCCTCCAATCCGCGTGAAAAAGCAGTTCTCCGGGTAGGCATTTGTGGTTATTGGTTTTTACGTTGTGGAAGACTACAATCGACGCTTTGATTTGGAAGCAAAGGTTGAGAGTCGTCAGGGGGCTTCCTGCAGGGCCAATCCCCTGACTCTCTGAGCCGCAGTCCAATCTTTTCTATACCGGTCCATTCGGCTCATTGGCAAAGAGATTCCACCCTGTCTATTGATCGTCGAGGGGGATGTGGCTTTTTTGCAAGTCCATTGCTGCTACTGGCCGGCTTGCAACTTTTCTGTTGCGGGTGCTCCACACCTCCACCGGATACGACCAGCGTCGTGCGTCCGGTGAAAACAATGGTCGTTGCGTCGGGAGAGGGAGAGCGGATGCGCGTCTTCTCCGGCAGAGTGGATGCTTCCCGCCGCGTGGAACTGGCGTTTCAGGTGGGTGGATTGCTAGAAAAGCTACCCGTCACGGAAGGGCAAAAGGTCAAAAAAGGGGATCTCATCGGGCAGCTTCGACAGGCTGAATTCGACGCGCGCCTGAAGACTTTGCAAGGTCAGCTTGAACAAGGGCGAGCACAACTGTCGGCGCTGCGACAAGGGGTTCGCCCAGAGATCCGACGGCAGCGCGAAGCGGATGTTCGTGCGGCAGAGGCGCGACTGTCGAACGCTCGAGCGGATTTGGATCGAAGCACGCGACTGTTGCCAACGCGAGCGATTTCACAACAGGCGTTTGATGCCTCCGAAACGGCCTATCGCGTGGCGGTTGAGAATTTGGAGGCAGCCCGTCAAGTACTGGCCGAAGGGAGCATAGCACGGGAAGAGGATATTTTAGCGCAGGAAGCAAATGTCCGCGCAATGGAAGGGCGCGTAGTCGAGGCGAATATCCAACTGAAAGACTCGACATTGTTGGCCCCCTATGACGGAGTCATAGCGAAACGTTTCGTCGAGCAGGGACAGACGATCCAGGCGAAGACGCCGATCGTTCGTTTTCAGGATGTTGACGAAGTCGAGATTGTGGTGGATGTGCCCGAGTCGGTTATAACTGCGGACATTCGTACCGCCGATATCATCCAGATGCTGGCTGAGTTTCCGGGTGGAGCAGGCCGGGAGTTCCCGGTCACCATCCGTGAGGTCGCTCAGGTGGCCGACCCGGTGACGCAAACATTCCAAGTTCGCACCGCTATGCAAGCGCCCGATGGCCTGCAAGTGCTGCCGGGCATGACCGCCAGTGTGCGAGTGACCTATCGACGTGCGGGCATACTAGGAAATTCGATCTTCGTGCCGGTTTCTGCGATTCAGCAGGCTAGTTCCGGTGAGCAGATTGCCTGGGTGATTGGACCCGACCAAACCGTAACGCGTCGCACGGTCAAGCTGGGGGAGGCCAGCGGCGGGCAGGTGGCGATAGTCGAAGGACTCAACCCAGGGGATCGCGTCGCGGTCGCCGGTTTGACGTTTCTCCGTGACGGAATGAAAGTACGCGACCTGGGTGATGCATTGGGAGGTGGCGCTTGATGAATCCAGGCGTACTCTCGGTCAAATATAGTCGCGTGGTCTTTATGGCGATGGCGCTGATGTTGATGTCGTTCAACGTCGCGGCCCTGCCGGTGTCAATGAGTGGCATGGTCGTTGACCTCGACACTCCGCCCACGACCGTCGGGACCGCTATTGTCCTCTACTCGCTCGGCGTCTCGGGATTCATCTTGCTTGGCTCCAAAATGGGGCAGCGTTTTGGATCAAAAACCTTCTTTCAGATCTCGGTTGGAACGTCGCTCATGGGGGCGCTGCTCGTCGGCGTACTCGGTTCGTTATTTCTTCGCGAACTAGTTGATAACCCAACGATACCCGTGGAGTTCAAGCAAACCGAACTCACCGAACACTTTGACCTGGACAACATTAACTTCATCAACAATGACCGATTGAAGGAGCGGCTGGCAGAAACGACAGCCACGCCAGAAAAAATCGAAGAAGCAGTGCGTATGAATACCGAGACTCGACTTCAGTCGCTGAAGATTGGATTTCTGGTCCTGTCCGGATTGTTGCTGCTGGCGATTCTTCCTTGCGGTTGGCTACCTGATTACCAACCTGGAGAGGTGCCGAAAAATCTCGGCGATGGTCGTCCACAGAAAGACTGATTTGGAATTACACCTGATCGTAACGATCGTAGCGATTTAGCAATCAGTAAGTAAGGTTCCGTCGGCAAACAAATCACTTCGTGTGTCTCCGCATTGTGCTACGTTATTGAGGGCACATCCCCTTGCACCAATTGTCCAGTTGTCACTCCAACTCCATATAGAGTACTACCATGATCACACCATCACCATCGTCCACAATCCTTGCCGGAAAGCCTGAGCTACAACGAATCCGCGATCATTGGCCGTGGTTCTTGGCGCTGGGAATTGCGATGACTGTCGCCGGCGTATTTGCAATCAGCTATTCTTGCATAGCGACTGTTACCGCCGCAGGGGTACTCATCTTTGGCTTCATCTTGTTCTTTGCGGGCATTAGCGAAATTGTGCATTCGTTCTGGATTGGTCGCTGGAGTGGTTTGTTGTTTCACCTGTTGATTGGATTGCTCTACTTGTTTGCTGGCCTGATGATCATCGACGCGCCAGAACGAGCTGCAATACAGCTCACCCTACTGATCGCCGTATTCCTAATGTTCTCCGGTATCTTTCGCGTGGTCTTTGCAGTCGGCGAGCGATTCACCGGTTGGGGCTGGGTCATGCTCAACGGCATGGTGACGTTTTTCCTCGGCATGCTGATTTACAAGGGCTGGCCAGAATCCAGTCTCTGGGTCATCGGAATGTTCATCGGTATCGATCTGATCTTCAACGGTTGGACCTGGATTGCCCTTTCGCTTGGCATGCGAAGCTTGCCCAAGGGCGAACCGGTCGCTGCCTAGTCCCCGGCGAGCGGCAAAACCAATTGGTCCGCCGCAAATTCAATCAACGTAATTAAACGCACAAACCCCGTAGAGGCGAATTCTTAAACAAGAATCGCCACTGCGGGGTTTTTTGTTTGGCATAGTTGGCTGGGATCGGCATCGGTCGGAGTGAGATCGAGCGAGACACCGACAATATGCTGATTGTGAGCTACTGGCAGAGAGTTCGCGTCGCGCTGCATCAATGACGACGCCATCGAATCGCTGCGTAAGTTCCTCGCAGCCAAAGGCTTTGTCAGCACGAAAGCCAAACGAAAACCCTCCGAAATGACCGCAATCCGAGATCATCGAGCACCTCGGAATCGTCGCTGTTATTCCAGACGCCCGAAAAGTATGATGTTCTAGTCGACCCAAATGCCAGCACCCGAGGAGGCGCAATGAAACCTACACGCGTCCGTTATGGCGTGATGGCGTTTCTTTGCACGCTGTCGTTCCTGACCTATTATGACCGCGTCTGCATAATGCGAGCGCAGGACGACATCAAAAGAGACTTACAGCTTAGCGATGACCAGTTAGGCTACGTGTTTAGCGCTTTTTTTCTGGCCTATGCCCTGTTCGAGATCCCCAGCGGTTGGTTTGGCGACCGCTTTGGAGCGCGCGGCACACTGACGAGGATCGTCTCTGCCTGGTCGCTGTTTACGATGATGACCGGTGCCGCCACGGGATTTGGCGTGTTGTTTGCCTCGCGATTCTTATTCGGCGCGGGCGAAGCGGGTGCCTATCCCAACATGGCTCGCGTGCAAGGTCGCTGGCTGCCGCCCGCCGCGCGCGCGCAGGCTGGCGGGTTGCTGTGGCTGATGGCACGCTGGGGAGGCGCCTTCGCGCCGTTGATATTTGGGGGGATGTTGTCGCTGTTCGACTCGACCTGGTTTCGCAGCTCGCTGACCGGCATGCCGGCGATCGCTTTGCTGCCATCCTGGCGATTGGGCTTCTTCGCTGCCGGATTGATGGGCGTTGTCTGGTGCGTACTTTTCTACGTTTGGTTTCGCGACGACCCGGCCGAGAAAGCCACCGTCAACGCCGCCGAACTGCAGTTGATCCGCGCGGGTGCGCCCTCCCAAGAGAATCTCGCGCATGGTGCCCCGGGCGTCTGGGGACCGCTGCTCCGTAGTCGCAGCTTGTGGGCTTTGGCAATTTACTATATCTGCGGCACCATCGGCTGGTCATTTTTTGTGACGTGGTTGCCGCGCTATCTCAAGGACAAGCATCAACTTCAATTCCAAGATTCGGAGCTTATTAGTGGACTGCCGCTGTTTTGCGGCGGAATTGCCTGCCTGGTCGGCGGCATGGTCTCCGATCGCTTGTTCAAAACGACTGGACGCAAGTACTTGAGCCGGGCACTGTGCCCAATTTGCGGCACCTTCACCGCCGCGATGGCGATGCTGCTCGTCCCATTTGCAGAAAGCGTTACTCAAGCAGTCATTCTCATGTGCGTTGCTGCGGCCGCCTTCGATTTCGGCCAGGCCGCCAATTGGGCCACTATGGTCGACGTCGGCGGCAAGCACGCCGGTGTTTCGACGGGCTTCATCAACATGGTCGGCAACTTGGGAGGATTTATCGCGGCACCGCTCGGGGTCATGATCTTCAGCAACCTGAGTTGGTCTGCGTTGTTTATTTTCTACGCGGCGATGTACGTGATTGCCGGATCGATGTGGCTGTTTATCGACCCCACGAAGCGATTTCACGAACTTGTTACACCTACTCCCGTCATCACCAGTTAGAATTCGGTGCTTACACGAATAACGCTTCCTTTACTTGAAAAACAAACTGGGGATAACGATGCGATTGATTTTGGATTCCCATCTGGACCTCGCTTGGAACGCGCTCAGCTACAACCGCGACCAAACCGAAACGGTCAATCAAATCAATGCGCGTGAAGCGGGGATGGTTGACCATGGAGCACGGAATCATGCCACGACTAGTTTGCCCGAATTGCGAAAAGCTGGCGTCGCAGTCTGCTTGGGCACAATCCTAGTGCGTGCCAAGCGGCACATTCAACCGGCCAGCGGCCATCTGCGTACTAATCTAGATCACGGCACACAGAGTATCGCCTATGCCGTCGGCCAAGGACAACTCGCCTACTATCGGCTACTTGAGCAGATGGGCGAAATGAAGATGATCGGCAATGTGCGCGAGTTAGACGAACACTGGCGATGTTGGGAAGCAGGCCCGCACGAAAAGCTACCGATCGGAAACATTCTCGCGATGGAGGGTGCTGATCCGATCGTCGACCCCAGCCAGGTAGAAGCCTGGTTCCGCGACGGATTGCGCAGCGTGATGCTTTCTCATTACGGGAAGAGCCATTATTCGGTCGGCACAGGAGACAACGGTCCGCTGACACCGCGCGGCGTAGAGATGCTTAAAGAATTTGAACGTATCGGCATGATCCTCGACGTTACCCATCTCTCCGACCAAAGCTTCTTCGAAGCCCTGAATCGTTTCAGTGGACCAGTGATGGCCAGCCACAACAATTGTCGAACGCTCGTGCCTGGGGATCGACAATTCTCCGATGAGCAAATTGAGCTGCTCCTGCAGCGCGACGCCGTGATTGGGGTGGTCTGCGACGCCTGGATGTTGCGTCCCGGCTGGACAATTGGAATCTCACAGCCAGATGGACTCACCATGGCGGCTATCGTTGATCACATCGACCACATTTGCCAACTGGCTGGTAATGCGCAACACGTTGCCATCGGCAGCGACCTGGACGGTGGCTTTGGCACCGAGCAGACTCCCAGCGATCTCAAAACCATCGCCGATCTGCAAAAGCTGGACACACGGCTGGCTCTGCGCGGCTACAGTAACGAGGACATCGACGGCATTTTCCATGGCAATTGGCTCCGTTTCTTCCGTCGTTCGCTACCACAATAAGGACAGGGACGATGATCGACCCGAGCGTACTTGCGGAAATACCGACCCCGGCGTTGGTGCTCAATGGCCCCGTTGTGCAGAGAAATCTGCAGCGACTTGCCAACTATGCCAGCGAGCACAACTTAAAGGTCCGCCCGCACACGAAAACACACAAGTCGCTGCTGCTTGCGCAAATGCAACTTGAAAGCGGTGCGAAAGGGCTGACGGTAGCCAAGTGGGGAGAGGCCGAAGTCATGGCCGAAGTGTGTGACGATCTCCTGCTGGCCTACCCGGCACTCGATCGTTGGCGGGCTAGCCACCTGGCCGGTTTAGCCCAACGGGTTACGTTGCATGTTGCTGTCGATTCGACGGCGGTCGTCGATGCCCTGGCCGAGGGGGCGAGAGAAGCTGGCAGCACGATCGGCATTTTACTTGATCTCGACGTTGGCATGGGACGCACTGGCGTGCAATCTCCCCAAGCCGCGCTTCAATTGGCGCAACACGTCGAGCGTACGCCGGGCGTCTACCTCAATGGCCTGTTGTGCTACCCAGGGCATATTTGGAGCATGGGTGACGAACAAGTCGCCGCGTTGCAGATGGTCTCCCACAAGCTGCAAGAAACGGTCGACCTTTGGAGCCAAAGCGGTCTCGAAGCGTCGATCATCTCGGGTGGGTCGACCCCTACGGCCTATCAATCGCATCAGATTCCGCAACTCACCGAGATCCGGCCGGGAACCTACATCTTCAATGATATGAACACCGTTCGTGGCGGGTTTTGTACGCTCGAAGATTGTGCGGCAGCTATCCTTTGCACGGTGGTCAGCAATGCGGTACCGGGGCAGATCGTGCTCGACGCCGGCACGAAGACACTCACCAGCGACCGCTGCATTCCGGCACCAGACAGTGGCCACGGTCTGATCGTTGAATATCCCGATGCAATCATCAGCAAGCTAAGCGAAGAGCACGGCCAGGTCGATGTCCGCCAATGCGAGCGAATACCCCAACTTGGCGAACGCGTGACGGTTATCCCCAATCACATCTGCCCGTGTATCAACCTGCAAACGTCCGTGTGGTGGATTGATAAGGAAAACACCGTCACACCAATAGCGATCGATGCTCGAGGAAAAATTGTTTGATGCGCGTCTCAATGGTGACATCAATTTCCCCCATTGTCGTCATTGCCTCGACAGCCGGCGTTGCCCTCCCCGTGCCAAACCCTCTTCATAACCAAAAAGAGAGAGCGCGAAATTGGAAGTTGTTTGCGGATCAATTTCTAGTGGGTTCGAGTCTCTTTCGCTCACCCTGTTTTAGAACCAAATCGGCTACGGAACTGAGCGCTCTCAGTGAACGCAAAAGGTCTCTCGACTGTTAACTGGCGTGGGAGGAGTCGGTGAGCATTGTGCAGCGGGATCGGGATAGGAAGTATAGCCGATCGTTCGACGCGTAGCTCAAGAGCAAGCGAATTGACATGAACACGAAACGTCGGCACAGAATTGTTTCCTAATATTTAGCTATTTTTTCTAAAAACGGTACTTTGTAAGGCACTTACGGCAAGCCGACCAAACCAGGCGAGCCGTCAACTCATTGTGCCTTGCCCCGAATCCCGGTAGACTGTGGTAATTGCGGTCGCTCCACTACTAGGTTTTGTGGATCGGTGAGGGTGGAGGACTTATTGAGATGGATGATGCTCCAGTGCGACGTGGAGCGATCTCTAACCTGCGCTGGATTTTAATTGCCACACGCACTTGCCTATGCTGAAAGCATTATTGCCACCTTGCGAGAGCCTTTCTTGGTTCTCGACAAGAGTCTCTGTGTGCTGACGGCCAATGCCGCTTTCTATCGTCATTTTCACGTTGAAAAGCAGGAGACCGAGGGACAGCCTGTTTACGAGCTAGGGAACGGGCAGTGGAACATTTCCAGTTTGCGAACGCGGCTCTCTCTGGTTGTGAATCAAGCGCTTCCGATCGAAGATTTTGAAATGGAGCATGTCTTTCCGGTGCTCGGACGCAGGAGCATGCGTCTTAATGCGCGACGTTTTCACTTGCATGAAGGAAATGCCGAGGCAATTCTGCTCTCAATAGAGGACATTACCAACCAAAAGCGTGCTGAAGCCGCCCTCATTTACTCGGAAGTCCGTTTTCGGCGACTGTTTCAAACGGCCCAGGATGGGATTCTGATTCTTGACTCCGATACTGGACGCGTCATGGATGCCAATCCATTCATGACGGCACTGCTGGGTTACACCCGCGAGGAGTTTCTCGGCAAAGAACTTTGGGAGATCGGCCTGTTTCATGATATCCGCGAAAATCGGGCCTCCTACCAAGAGCTGCAAAACAAGGGTTATATACGCTACGAGAATCTTCCTTTGGAAAGCAGGACCGGACAGCAAATCGAAGTCGAGTTTGTTAGCAACGTTTATGCGGAGAACGATCACCAGGTGGTGCAATGCAATATTCGCGACATTACCGAACGCAGTCGCTTGCAACGACTGACTGCTGAACAGGCTGCGGCCTTGGTTGAAATAGGGCACCGCAAGGATGAGTTTCTGGCTATGCTGAGTCACGAGCTTCGCAATCCGCTCGCTCCCATGCAGGCGGCCGCCATGTGCCTGCGGTTGCAGAGTCATCGCGACCGCTGGGACAGCCCAGAGGTTTTAAAGTTTGCGCAATCAGTCGATATTATCGAGCGCCAGTTAGGGCAATTGACACGGATTGTGGACGAGCTGCTCGAGGTTTCGCGAATCACCACTGGCCGTATTCAACTTCAACAAGAGCGGATCTCGTTCGGCGTCGTCGTCCAGCATGCAGTCTCATCGGTGGAGCCTTTGATCGAACTGCACAAGCACCATCTGTCGGTCAGTCTGCCGACCGAAGCGATCTGGATCCACGGTGACGCTGCGCGTTTGGAACAGGCGCTGGTGAATTTACTGAACAACGCCGTCAAGTATACCGTCGATGGCGGTAGCATCCGGCTGAGTGTGGAACAAGGTGCAGGCGAAGCAGTGCTGCGGCTACGGGATACAGGAGTCGGCATTGATCCTGACGCTTTGCCACATATTTTCGATCTCTTTACTCAGGCCGAGCGATCGCTGGATCGGTCGCAAGGTGGACTGGGCATTGGCCTGGCCCTGGCGCAGCGATTGGTGCAAATGCATGGTGGAACCTTGACGGCTACCAGCGCGCTGGGAGCAGGGAGCGAATTCACATTGCGACTGCCTACCATTTTGCCGGCCGACTTGCCAGCATCTCCCCCATCAAGCGAAACGACTGCGGTCCCCTTGCAGTGCCTGCGAGTAATGATAGTCGATGACAACCGGGATACGGTTCATGCGTTAGCAGCGC
>JAWXCH010000232.1:0-12011 GCA_034440595.1 Planctomycetota bacterium
GACACGCCCCGCACGTAGGGCATGACCAGATACGGCAGCGAGAGGTCGTTGGCCACCGAGTGGATGGCGATGACGTTGGGGTGCAGGACCGCCGCGGCCGCTTTGGCCTCGCGCGAAAAACGCTTGCGGGCGGCCCCGCTGCTGGCCAGATGGGGAGCCAGCACCTTGATTGCCACAGTGCGGTCGAGCGAGCGGTCGACTCCCTTCAGCACCACCCCCATGCCGCCGGAGCCGATCACGCCCGAGACTTCGTACGGGCCGATCCGCCCGAGCATGGCCGGGTCATCGGTCGGGTGGAGTGCGCTTAAGACGTTTTGAATATGGAGGGGCTGGCGCGGCGCACCGTCTGAGCTATCGCCAAATCGGTCGGTGAAAAAATCGGTGCCGTCGTCGTCGTCTTGACCAGGGGACTGCTGCACATCGAACGGCGAGGGGCGGAGCAGCGATTCGGCTTCGCTCCAGTACTGTGGCTGTGCGGCGCGTGCCTCCAGCGCCGCACAGCAGTTGCTGCAACTATCCAGATGGGCAGTGAGTCGAGCGGTCTCGTTTTGACTGAGCGAACCGTTTAGAAAACGATCCAGTGCCCCCGCATCGCAGGGAATAACTTGTTGCTTGATACTCATGATTCGGCATTCTCCAACTCTTGAATCGCTTCACGCAGGCGACGCATGATGCGGCTGCGCGCGGCGTACACCGTTCCGGCCGACTTGCCGACGGCCAGCGCCGCGTCGGCAATGCTCTGGTTGTCAATCACTGTCAACTCAAAAGCACGCCATGTTTCCGCTTCAACATCCTGCCGCACAATCCGGGCTGCCTGGCGGTACAATTCGCGGCGGTATTCTTGCTCGATCTCGGCAGTATCGTCTGGACTAGCATGGCCCCCGTCCGGGTGTTCTTGCAACAGCATTTGCACAGTGCTATTTCCACTCCCCAGGTCCAGCGGCCGCCGCGTCAGTGCATTTACAATCGCATTTCGCGTCACGCGACGCAACCAGTGCCGAAAGCGAACGCTCGGGGCACTTTTTTCCCAGGTGCCGATGGTCGAGGCGACTGCTAGCAGCACCTGCTGGACCAGGTCCTGGGCGTCGGCATCTTGCAACCCACGACGCCGAGCCAGACGATAAATGACCGGGCGGTAGAGCTGCGCGAATTGCTCCCAGGCGGCACGATCCGCATGCGAGCGGATCTGCACGAGCAGGCTTTCGCGAGTATCTGGAAATTCGGTCAACGGGCTTCTCCCAGGGGGCTTCTCCCAGCAGGTTAAACACAGCCAGGAGAGTATTCTGACACAGAACGGGGCGGAATTCTGTAGAAAAGGGGGGAAAGCTCGCTTTTGAGCGTGAGCCGCTACGCGTTAGCTTGCGGTTGCGCGTATTGATTCACCGCCGAGGACGCCTCTGTCGCATTTCGCTCCGCCGAAATAGCGCCTTCGTTGCTCTGCCGCGCTCGCTCTGAAGCTGCGCGTATTGATTCACCGCCGAGGACGCAGAGAGCGCGAAGTGACGCGCGGAGGGGATGCAAGAAATGGTTTGATTTATGGGAAATAGTTGAACGCTGTTAGCCGCAACGCGCTAGCGGAGCGCGAGAAGCACTATCGACATTGTACATTTTAACCCGATGCGCCAGCGAGTCGAACGACCGTGACGGTCCATTCCGTCAGTCCAGCGCCTTCGTCATTCCCGCGCAGGCGGGAAACCAGACCTTGGCAACGCCCTGCCGATTTGTCATTTGTTATCAATCATCATTCATTTGTCATTGACTTCCAGAATCGATTTGCGAAGTGACAAATTTCGTATTATTACGCACCCTCTACTTCCCCTTCTGACTCATCAAGAACCCCAGCAGGTGCAGCAGGTCGTCACCCGGCAGGAGTTCTTGCACATTGGCGGGCATGGGGGAGAGGGCCGATTGCTCGCGGGTGTCGACTTCGCTTTTGGAGAGGCGTTGTTCTTTTCCTTGACTGTCGATCAGGATCAGCGTTTCCCCTTCTTCGCGTTGCAGTAGCCCGGTGATGCTGAGGCCGTCGTTGGTGACGATCGTCGTGCTGCGAAAAGCGGCGTCGACATTGCGACTAGGGTCCAGAATGTCTTCGAGCAATCGCTCGCCCCCGCGGTGGGCCACGCCATCCAACTCAGGACCGATCTTGTGCCCTTCGTTGTTGAGACGGTGGCAGTTGCTGCAATTCTTTTTGAACAACGCGGCACCGCGTTCTAGATCTGGCTGCAGTTTTTGCAACTCGGCCAGGCGCGTCTCGATCAATTTATTCACTTGCTGATCGCGCGGCGGCAGGTCGGCGGTCAATTCGTCCCGCATCTTCAATAACTTTGCTTGATTGTGCCGCTTCAGCGCATCGACCACCGCTGGTTCCTGCAACAGATGCGCAGACCCTTTGCCATCTTTCACTGCCGCCAAGAGTGCCTTGGCACCATTGGCGTGTCCCGCCAAGGCGCTAGCAATTTCGACGGCTAGCCGCTGAGGCGCAAGGGGGAGAGTTTTGAGCAGCACCTGTTGAGCGGCGTCGCTACCGATCATTCCCAGCGACTTGGCCGCTTTTTGACGGAGCGGAAGCGGCTCATTTGAATTTGCCAACAACTCGGCGAGCATTGGAATCGACTTGGCACTGTCAATCGTCAGGCAGGCATCGATGGCCGACTGGCGGAATTCTTCGGCGGGGTTCACTTTGGCAATTTGTACAAGCTGCGGAAACGTGGCAGTGATTTTCAAAACGCGTGCCAGCTCCAGCCCCTTTCGCAGGGCCTCATGATCTTTGGACGTGAGCATTTCAACGGCGGACTTTGATGCGCCCTGATGAAACTCCTGCGGCAGTTCGATACCGCGCGACTTGGCACTCTGCTGCATCAGATGGACCAGCGACATCCGATGCGAAGGATCTTCTTGAAAGGTATGCAGGGCCACGGCAAAGACCTTGCCCAATTCCGCCTCGGGAATGTATCGAACTAGATGGCTGATCAGCTCGCGCCGTTCATTGGTGTCTTGCGTTTCTCGCTGCATAAAGGAAAGAGCAAAGCGCAGCGCATCGGGCGTGGTTAGCCCGCGACAGAGGTAGGCGAGTGTCTGTTGCTGAGCCCGATCGAGTTTGACCGTTGGCGATGTACCGGCAATGGCGGCAACAACCGCATTGTTCTGCAACTGATCGCGCAGCGCCATCCGCACCACGTAGATCAGTTGCTTGTCCTCAGCAGGAGTCTTGCTCAACAGTTGCAGCAAGGGGAGAAGATTCTCTGGTGCTGGATGCCGAGCCAATGCATCGGCGGCCGCCAGGCGCACGAAGGGATCGGTATCAGCTAAGGCGCTGCGCACTGCGTCGGCGATCGGTGCGGCATCGTCTTTCCACTTTGGCATTTCTGCGGCGATGCGTGCGGCATGGATTCGCAGCAGTGCATTACTATCCTTAAATGCTCCCAGATGCTGCTCTCTGGAAAGCTTTCCGGTGCGAGACAACACCCACAGTACTGCTGCACGCTGATTCTGGTTGCCGTTCGGGTCGGATAAAACCGTCGCTAGTTTCCAATCTAGCCCGGCACCATTCTGTTCGACAGCTTGTTGTATTGCCTGCGAGCGGACAGCAATATTGCTGCTCCCCAGTCGGTCGAATAGTTCATTGGTAGTTGGCGCATCCGTGTCGACAGCGACGGGCTGCGCTTTATTTGCTCCATTTCCTTTGCCAGTGTATACAACCCGCCAAATCCGCCCCCGTTCGCGGTCGCGCTTCGGATGATCCAGCGGCACTTCATAGTGACCGATGATACAGTTGTAGAAGTCGGCGATATAAAGCGCGCCGTCCGGGCCAAGCTTCACATCTACCGGTCGAAACCAGGGATCGTCACAAGTGAGAAAATCAGGCTGCTCAATGGCCTGAAAGCTCGCACCATGCGCAACCAACTTGTCCCGGTTGACGCGGTGCGTAATCGGATTGCCAATGAATAGGTTCCCCCGGTACTCCTCCGGAAACTGATCGGCATCGTAGACCACAATGCCGGCGATGCCGGTGGAACCGTGACTATGCTTCATGATCGTGGGAGCAAACCCTAGCCCATCGTCCGGCTTGCCAAAACTGTCGTAATAACCGCCCCGCAGCAACTGCATCGCCGGATTGGTGTGACAGTCGGCCGAAAACAGGTTCCCCTTGGAGTCAAACGCCAGCCCGAACGGGTTCACCTGGCCATGCGTAAAGTACTCGATCCGCGAGCCATCTTCCTTAAAGCGATACGTGTTGCCCGACTCCATCTTAATCTTGTGACCATCGGTGCCGGCAACTTCGCTCTTGTTATTGAAACCATGACAGGCATAGATCCAGCCATCGGCACCGCGCGTAAAGTTGTTGTTCAAGCCGTGCGTATCCTGCTGGCCAAACGGTCCATATAGAACCTTGCGCTGATCGCACTTATCGTCTCCGTCGCTATCAATCAGGTGATAAATGTTTGGAATACTAAAGACGATTGCACCATCTTTGACCGGCAACAATCCGATAGGGATGTTCAACTCATCGGCAAAGGTGGTGACCTTTGTCGCCGAACCATCGGCATTAAAACCTTCAATCACCCGAACGCGGTCGCGCCCTTTCTTTCCCTCACCCACAGCAAACGGGTACTCAATCGACGCAGTGAACCAGAGCCGCCCCTGTGCGTCAAAGTTCATGTTGATCGGCTTGTGCATCTCTGGTTCTGATGCAACAAGCTGGATCTCGAAACCGGGCGGCAGTTTGAACTTTTTGATCTGCTCCTGCGGGGTGAGGGGAGGCGATTCAATAATGAACGGCTCCGCAGCCTGAGCAACGGGTGTTGTGAAGGCGACACCTAACAGCAGCATCAGCGCGATCAGCTTGCAGCAGGCGGCGATATAAGTGTGCAACAGTCGAGGCATGATTATCTTCTAGGCGGGGGGGCTACTAACGGAAGAGTGTCAAAGAGCGGATAGCATGGTGGGAAAGTTGGCGAGGCAGCGGCAACGATCGCTCGAACTGCAAGGAAACCGGACGCTAGCGCGTGTCGGCTGATAGTGCATACTCACGTCTCGACCGAGGCGCGAATCTCTTCCAGCGGCATCAGTTCGTCGAGTAGTGCGCGCAATTCGCGCACCTTGATCGGCGTGGTGACGGTGACGCGATGTTTGTCAGTTTTCGCCTTGGCAGCCCACGGCAAATGTCGCGCGCCTAACAGTAGAATTGCGGGCACGCCCTGTGTCGCTGCACTTTCGCCAAAGCGATTGAAGGCCTCTACCGCCTGCGCACCAAGACCAGTCGTACTAAAAACCACGCAGTCGGCAGGAGTTACCTGCTCATAAAATGAATTGGCAGGGCGCTGTGCATCGCTGGTGACCAGCACGCGAAAGCCGCTCTTCTTAAACAGCTCGCGTAAGGTGTCTTGCAACTGCGTGCTGGATTCAACCACCATCAACGTACGCTGCTTGAAAGTCGGCCCGGTCGAAACTTCGACCACGGTTTCGACATCGGAGTTCTTACTTATGCCGGATGGCATTCCCTGACTAAGGCGTTGCGAAATCGCGTTCAGATCGGCCAAAAACTCGGCCGGAGTCTGATAGCGTCCTGCCGGATCCAGCGCCATGGCCTTGTTGACCACCTTGGCAATGACAGCCGGCAGTTCGGGCACGACATCGTTGATGGGCACTATACTGGTAAATCGTGTCCGGCTGAGTCGCTGCACGCGGTCGCGCGTCTCCTGTAGGGGAGGGATGCCGGCCAGCATGTTGTAGTAGATACAGCCCAGGAAATAGATATCGCTCCGCCCGTCGTCCTTGCGAACGTTCGTGGCGCGCTCCAGCGCCGCATAATCGATGGTCCGCGGGTTCTCAATATTGGCTAGCGCATCATCGCTTAGGTCAGGATCGGCACCTGCCAGGCCAAAGTCGACCAGCTTTGCCTGTCCGACGCTGGAAATCAGCACGTTCGATGTTTTCAAATCGCGGTGCGAGATCCCGCGCTGAAAGGCGTAGTCCAACCCGCGCGCTATATCGGCCGCTAACCGCGTGGCCTGCGCCGGATCGAGCTTCTTGCGAATCTTGAGAAATTCGCGCAGGTTTTGCCCTTCGATAAAGTCCATCGACATGTAGTGGCTGGCACCTGCCGAGGCGACTTCGTAGATGGCCACGATATTGGGATGCCTTAAGGCACAGCCGACTTCCCCCTCTTTGCGAAACGACTCCACTTTTTCCGCGTCGGCAGAAAAACGGGTTCGCAGAACCTTGATGGCAACCGTCAGGCCCTTCTCCTGATTGATCGCGCGATAGACGCGCGCAAAGGTGCCGCTGCCGATCTGATAGAGAATCTTGTTGCTACCGTAATAGTAGCCCCCCTTTTCGCCACGAATCAGACGCTCGATCTGATAGGGCGTAAGTACATTGCGCCGCAGCAAGAATTGCTTGAGTTCTTCAACGCTGGCTTCGCGATCTCCAAATTCAATATGGATATCGCGCAGATTCCGCTCATCCAACAGGTTGAGGTCGAAAGCACGCTGAGCAAGTTGTTCAGCCGTTGGTTCCGACATGGGAGCGAGCTACGGGTTGGAGACGGCCACGCCAATGCAAAGTTTGTGTCGCAACATACTCTGCTTACGGTGTTATTGGCACCGGGCGTAAAAATGGTACTGGTCTGGCGGAGAGGAAATGGCGCTGCCACTGGCGGCCGCTTGCATGATCGAGGATCGTTAGCATTTGATTAACGACCCCCTCTACTTGCCTACGGTTGTTTTCGTGGTCCTACCTCAGTAATTCACCGGCGGTAATTTACGAATACCCTTTTCCCGCTCCAACTTACATTCATTATCCTAGTCCAGTTTTTGCTCTGAAGCAACCAAGACCGGACAGCGATTACCTATCTTCGCGCTACCTGACGCGATTCTATCCTGATGGTTCGTGAGACGTGCCCCATTCTATTGCCGCCAGAACAGCCGCCAGCTAGGTTTCCTCGGTTTTGCGGCGAAAATCGTCCCGTTCGCGGCGCGTGGCCTCCAGATCGAACATCAAATACTTCATATCCAGCCGCAGTTGGCTGAGGGCATCCTGAACCAGGCTGAGAATCCGCCGACGCCGGCGAGTGCTCTCCACAACGCGGGAAAACAATGGCTCAATTTGCGACCGGTATTCCGCCGGAAGCTGACTGATGGCGCGTGCCAGATCGACCACGTCGGTTGGCAGTTCTTCGGTTTGGTTTTTCACGATGCGGCTCTCGATGCTCATGCTTTTTCGTCCAGGGATGCAAGTTGGTGCAACTTCTCTAGAGCAGAGCCTGTGCCGCGAATCAAGCGCCCGATTCCAGATTGTTATAAGCCGTTAATCGACAATGGTTTGCATCGATGCCGGCAAAGTCTGGTCAAACTGCCCACGTTGCAAAAAAAAGACGACTGATCTGGCCGAATGCTGTAAGCCTTGATACAAGCTTGCTTTGCGATTTTGCTACCAATCTGGTTGCTTTGTCGCACTATGGAAACATTTCCCAGCGAAATTCCGCTGAGGCAGCTTAGCGAATGCGAATTAGAAAGTCCCGGCGTTGAAGGATTACCCGGCAATCCGCCTAGCACACGTCTGGCCAGCGATTCTGGTCTGTGTCTGCTGCTGCGCTGCGGCCACAATGGCATACGCAATCGAGTCGTTTGAAGGCCCCGACGTGTCGTGGGAAGTCGCTGCCGCCGATGTCGCGCACCGAGTCGATCTCCATCAAAGAGTGCAAGGTCAGGCCCATTCCGGGCGCAGTTCCGAAAGAATCTCCGTCGTCTGCAGCGATGGCACGTACCTGTACATTGCCAACCCGATCGACAAATGCCGTATCGTGCCGGAGCTAAAAATCAGTCTCTGGGTCAAGTCCTCGCGCCCCGACCTGCAAATCCTGGCACGCGTAGTCTTCCCGGAAAGTCGCGATCCAGATTCCGGCAAGCCACTGACTACGCTCATTCGCGGTTCCATGCTGCGAAACGGCGGAGTCTGGCAGCCATTAGAAATTGGGCAAGTCCCGACGTTGGTCGAGCGACAGGTTCGCGTGCTGCGTACCCAATTTGGTCCAAACATTGATGTCAGCGGAGCCTATTTGGATCTGGTAGTTCTCAATATCTATCGGGGAAGTGGTGAAACGGACATCATGATCGACGACTTGAAAATCGCCGGTCAGGTGGACGCCGATCAGCACATTCGGCTGGCTGCCGCCAACGAAGAGGTACCGAAGGCAGCTTCCCGCCCGCAACATGACGTGAAGCTGAACGGCTCGATTCTAACCGTCGATGGCCATCCCTTTTTTCCGCGAGTGATCGAATACCAAGGGGAGCCGCTGGAAAAACTGCGCGAGCTAGGCTTCAACGCCATTCGAGTCAGCCAAGTGCCCGATGCGCGACTGCTGGCTGAGGCTCGCCAGACAGATTTTTGGATCATCTCGCCACCGCCGATTCAGCCACCGGGCTTGTCCGCTCCCCCTGCCAATCCGGAAACCTTCGACGCCATTTACGATCCGATCCTGTGCTTCTCGCTAGGACATGAACTCTCAGTACGCGAACTGGATAGCACGATTGCCTGGCGCAAGCTAATTCGGCAGGCGGATCGTCGCTGCAACCGACCGATCATTTGCGGGCCGGCCACTCAGCTCACCAGTTACAGCCGCCAAGTGGATCTGCTGAGCACGTATCGTTTCCCGTTGGCCAGTAGTCTGGAGATGACCGACTATGGGGCCTGGCTCCGAGAGCGGCCTCGACTGGCGCGGCTGGGAACTCCTTGTTGGACCGTTATCCAAACACAATCCTCCGCCGCATTGCGTGAACAATGGAATTCGGTCGCAGGCAGGCAGGTACCCGACTCACTGGATCCCGAAACATTGCGACAATTGGCCTACGCCGCAGTTGGTGCCGGCGTTCGCGGGCTGGAGTTTGCTTCGCATTCGCCGCTGATTGCCACGGACCAGGACTCGCGCGAGCGTGCCATTGCGGTGATGCTGACGAATCTGGAGATGGAATTAATCGAGCCGTGGGGAGCCGGCGGACATTTTGTTGGGCAGACGGACACCACCGATCCCACTGTCACCGGCGTGCAGTTGCAGAATCAAAACTCGCGGTTGCTGATTGTCACGCGGAACGGTCCAGGTACGCAGTTTGTGCCCAAGCGAGGCGATGGCAAACCGGTGTCGTTAACGATTTCCGGGGTGCCAGAATCACACGTATTCTTGGACTTAACGCTCGGTGGCATTCGGCCGCTTGATCGCTTGCAAGTCTCTGGCGGAACGCGAATCACCTTGCCCGATATTGACACAACTGCGTTGATTCTGATTACGCCCGGCACACCTGACAACAATGTTACCGGCAAGCTTTCAAAACGGCTGGAACAAATTGCTCCGCAGGCCATCGCACTGCAACGCGAACTGGCACAACTGACCATCGCTCGAATTGAAGCGATCAGTCCGCTACTGCCGCTGCAAGTGCGTGACCAGGCAACGACCACAGTGGCGCTGGATACCGCGCGCGCTAGCCTGCAAAGCGCCGACAAGGCGATCGCCGCTCGCGATAATCGAACGGCCTACCAATCAACGCGCGTCGCTCTGAACGCACTTGGCAAAGTGAAACGTACGCAGTGGGAACGCGCGGCACACTCGCTGGGTTCGACGGTGGCCAGCCCGTTGCTTAGCAGCTATACAACGCTACCAGAACACTGGCGATTGGTCGAACGCTTGCGCGGCATGTCCCCCGGCGAGAATCGCCTGCGAGCTGGTGACTTTGAAGACCTGTCGGCGATGACCACCGCTGGGTGGCGTCATTTTCAGCACCCGCAAGCGGGACTGAAAACACTGGTGGAACTGGCCCCTGGCGGAATGCCAGGAGGTAAGACCTGTCTGCAGATGTCAGTCACTGCCCAAGAAAAAACCGCGGCCACGGCCCTGATCGAGACGCCACCCTTGTGGGTCTCCTCACCTACCGTCGCAGTCAAAGCGGGCGAGTTGCTTTGCATTCGCGGGCGAGTCAAAGTCTCCAGCCCGATTCGTGGTAGCGTCGATGGGCTGATGATCATTGACTCGTTGGGGGGAGAATCGCTGGCCGAGCGATTTGGCAGCACCAAAGGCTGGACTGATTTTGTGCTGTATCGTGCAGTTCCGCGCGACGGTGAGTTTTCCGTCACTTTTGCGCTGACCGGGTTTGGCGAAGCCTGCCTGGACGATGTGACGATTAGCCCGATGCAAACAGGCGGTGGTACCGGTCCGGGTATGAGACCAATGGTGCGACTGCCAGCGGCACTATCGCCACCACGGCGGTAGCTGGCGGCATGCTAGCAGCATCGGTGAATGCCCGCTGCAGCGAGAAACAAACTCGTATTGTTCGGATTCAGTTGCCGCAGGTATCATTCCGCGGCGTTCGATAGCTGCTACGTACAAGTTTTGCCTCGATGGGAGTTCGCTCGATGAGTCGCATGTTTTATTTGTTTCTAGGTGCAGTGATTGGTGCCGGCCTGATCTACGGCAGCCTGATGTACCATCTGGTCCAATCCAAAGAAGGCTGGGATTTAGTCCCGAAAACTTCGGCATCGTTCACCGATACCTATGTCGACATTCGAGCATTCACCGTAACCGATTGGACTTCGCACAGCGAACTGGTCGCCGCGCTGATTAAGGCCGAGAAACAGAATCTGATGGGTGAGTCCACCGTCGATCAGATTAAAGACAGCATGGGACAGATGCTGAATTCGTTCCGACGGTAATGGAATGGGCCTTCTGACGGCTGTTCTAGCGGTGGTTCTTACGGCCATTTCATCAACCGGACGCTAGCGCGCCAGCGGCTGATCGCGTATTTGGCTTTCTATCTTATCAGCCACAGGGGAATGGGAAAATCCACGTTGGCGATTTGCCAGTAGGCTACTACAATTCCCGCCCGATTCAGTTTTCAGGGGTGCAACTTTGGAATGGAGTGTGAAGCGTGGCACGTTTGCTTCTGACTGGCAATGGAACTCTGTTTGAAAACCTGGCAGCGCAGTGGTCCGCCGACACGGACGTTGTTGCCATCACCACTAACGCCGACGAACCGCGCGCAGCGGTTGAACTGGTCGGCGAGTTACACCCAGATAAAGTAGTTCACTGCGGCGGCCTGTGTACTTCGGCCTGGGACTGCGCCACCTCGATCAACTGGTCCGACGAAGCCGAGTCGGCCAATCTGCTGGCGGCGGCTGCTGCGCAGGCCGGCGCAGCTATCTTGTTCTTCTCATCCGACGCGGTCTTTGCCGGGCCGCGGATTTTTCACGAAGAAGATTCCCCGATCAACGATACCTGCGCTGTATCGATCGCGCGTTGTCAGATCGAGCAAGCGATATTGCATCAAGCACCCGATGCGTTGATCTTGCGCACGCACAGTTATGGCTGGAGCCGCCACAACGCTAGCTTTGCACAAAAATCCTACGAGGCCTTATCGCAAGGCATTCCAATCGTTGTCGACGGCACGTCACACTCGACTCCGATTCTGGCCAGCGATCTGGCGGCGATCGTTGAGCGTGCCTTTCGCCATCATTTGCATGGGCTATATCACTGCTCGGGAGCGGAGCGAACGAATCAATTTCGCTTTGCGGAAGAGCTGGCGATGATCGCAGGCTTCGATCGCCAATTGATTCGCACAATCAAGCCACCGGCAATCGAAGATTCGATCGCGCCGGTGCATTGTCCAGAAACGTCGCTCAACTGCCGTCAGGCCAGACGAGCACTGGCTATGCCACTTCCGCTGCTGCGCGCCGGTCTCAGCCGTTTTGTAGAGCAGAACACGAACGGCTACCGAGCAACCCTGGGCGTATCACAGCGAGTTGTCCAACTGGCGGCATAATGTAGTCATCTCATTCCATGAGATGACTTCACACATCACAGTCTGCAGTTGCTTGAGGTTGAAACATTCGCTCGACGCGTCGCACTCTGCTTCCTCATGCGGCATTGATCGGGTAGGAAGACCGCATTGGGTTGCGGTCCCCCTCCCGCCAAACCGGACGGGCGGATCTCCCGCATCCGGCTTTCCAGTAGTTGAGTTACCTTA
>JAWXCH010000233.1:0-10376 GCA_034440595.1 Planctomycetota bacterium
ATCTTCCACTGCCGCCAATGCTAGCAATACCACATTTAGTACTTGCTAGCTGACCAAAAACACAAAGTGACCTTGATTCGTCAAATTGCAAAAGTCCAGCTCTAACTGAATTGCTCTCGGTTTTTGACAATGGAAGTATGTTGCGAAGACCTGCCGGCAAGGAAGATATTTACTTTGCCTCAAGCTTATTCTGAACCGCTTTTAGCTTGTCATTGTCGCCGGCCTTTTTGAAGGCCTCGGCCGCCGAATGCCAAGCCATCCTTGCGTGATCAAGCTGCTGTAGCTTGTGGTGGATGTCTCCCAGATGGTCCAACATCACGCCGTCCGCTTCTTTTTCGTTTTGACGCAGCGCAACCGCTTTTTGCTGTTCGATCAAGGCCTCGCTGAAGCGACCCTGGCGATAGAGTACCCAGCCCAGACTGTCCAGGTAGGCTGCACTTTCCGGTTCGTCTTTTAAAGCACGGCGAATCATTTTCTCGGCGCGCAGCAGATGCCGATTCGAGTCGGCCCACAGATAGCCAAGATCGTTCATCGCACCGACATCGTCGGGAAATTCATCCAGCACTTGGGCGATCCATTCCTCGGCAGCTTCGTTCTGATTCTGCAGGACGGCGATGTTGGACAGAATCAAGCGTGCTTCGCGAAGGACACCGCGAATTTCAGGGCTGGAGTGGTCCTCGTCGTATTTTTTGATCAATGCCTCGTATTGATCCGCTGCTGCTGCATATCGTTTGGATTGGTAGAGTACCCAGGCGATGCGGCTTTCAAAACGCGGATTCTTTGGTCCCTTCTGCGCGGCGACTTTTGCCACAGCGAGTGCGTCGTCGGCTTTTTCTTCCAGTGCCAGGGCACCAGCCAAATAGAAATAGAACGTCGGGTTACTGACAGGAAGTGCCTTCTCATCGATGGCGCGCTGAAAAGTTCGCCGCGCGTCGGCGTAGCGCTCGGCCACGAATTGCTGCAGCCCCCAGGTCAGCAGGATCTCCGCGCGATCTTTTGGTTGAGCGCGAATGGCCGTATCCAGAAAGAACCCGGCTGCGTCAAAGTTGTTGGCCGTGCAGGCCAACCAACCGATGGCGCGTAGTGCCCCGTAGTTCTTCTCGTTCGGTTCGGAGAACTTGTCGCGTACGATCTGTAGCAATTGATTAAATCGGTTTGTGTCAGCGGTGAGCGATTTCACCGAGGAACTAGCAATGTCCAGCGAACCGCTCTTGGTGACGATTTCACCCAGCAGTTGGATCAAGGCCTCGTCCTGCTTTGTCTCAATGTATAGTTCGACCAGTCGACTGTAGGCCTGCGCGCTGGGAGCGTTTTTCAAAACAGCCTGGTATAGCGGCTGCGCTTCGTCGAATTTCTTCTGAGCAAAAAGTGCCTCGGCAATTTGAAAATCAAGCGGCGCGTTCGGGCCGGTTTGTGCGTTGCGAAGAGACTGCAACCGTTCGAGAAGTGTGTCTTCTAGCTTCAGTTCCTTCAGTAGTTCGCCCAGTAATTCATAAGGCGCATTGGATTTGCTGGTTTCTCCTGAATTCAAGTAGAGTTGTAACTTCTCCACGGCTTCCTGGGGCTTCTTCTCGTAGAAGTACACTTTTGCCGCATGATAGGCCTCGACCGCTTTACTGGGTGTCAATTTTGCGAGACGTTGATAGGCGACCTCGGCCTCTTTCATTCTCCCGGCTTCCAAGAATGCCACCGCCATCAGTTCATAGGTCTCCCCTTTGTCGCCGACCATCGTTTTGACCAGAGTTGGATTGAGCCCATAGTCGCTTGCATTATCCAATGCATGAATGACGTACTGGAACATGTCGCCCGCCTTGGCAAAATCCTTAGTCAGGACATAGAGTCTTCCCATCTCCAGACGCAGCATCACCCCGGTGGCATTCTTTTGTTCCGCCGGCTCGTTCTTTATCGATTTTTCAAATAAGGCCAGAGCGCCTTGGTAATCGCGCTGACCGATCAGAACGACGCCGAGACGGCGCAGCATCGCTGGCTCAGTACCATCCAGTTCGGCAAGATGAACGGCATAGCGAATTGCCTCTTGTTCGCGATTCAGGCCAAACGCTAAGGGAATGATCTCGCGCAATGTTGGCAGCGATTTTGAGTCGTAGCGATATGCGCGTTGATAACCGCGCAGTGCCTTGGGCAATTCCTGCCGCTGCTCGGCCAGACGTGCTGCGGCAAAAAGGGAAACCGCGTGCAGGCGGTCCTGATCGGCTTCGCTACGTGGAGTTTGTTCAGCGAGAACCGCCGGGTCATCGTAGTCCTGGCCATGCGCGCTAGGAACACCAGCTTGAAGGACGGCAAGTATTCCGATCAGAATAGCTGATCTGCCAGCTAGCGTGCAGAGCCGCATGATCACTCTCCCAAAAAGAACGGTGAGAAATTCTGCATCTATAATGAATCGACTACAACGTCGTTTGCCTGCTGTGGTTGCTGAGACTGCAAACTTCGGTTGCAATTGTCGCCCACTGCCTAACGAGGCTTTCGCTTCGCCAATTGCTTGGTCGGCGACTTTTTCTTTGGCCCGGTTGTTACCTTGGAGGCTAGTTTTTTGAGCGGCTGTGGAGCGCGCGGAGTTTTGCGGTCGGCGGTCGTTTTCTTTTCGGCCGGCTTGGGCGCGGGTTTTTCATTGCGTGCAGCAACTTTCCCTTTCTTGTCGCTGCCAGCTTTATCTTTTGCTTCAGGCTTCGTCGGGGTCGCTGCAGATTTTTTATCGACTTCCGCCGATTTCGATTTTTCGTTTGGTTTACCCTGGCTATTCACCTTGGCATCGACGGCCTTGGTGCCGGTTGTCTTGGCATCTTTGACATCATTGGCTTTGCCAGCAACAGGCTTATCGTTGGCTTTGGCAACAGCAGCTTTGATCTCTGGTCGCGGTGAACCTCGTTTTGGCATCACCGAGTCTGGATTGATTGCCAATAGCATTTTGCGATTATTGGGCGAATGCGGAGAGGCGATATAGTCCGCCGAGAGTTGATGCAAGAGGTTACCGAACTCGATCCCCTTATTCTTTGGAATCGCTCGTTCCAGACCAGAGACGCTGCCGGATTGCACTTCTTGCGGTGTGGCAACGCCGATGATCAGCAGAACCTCCAGGGCGCCGCGGTCCAACGGAATGAAGTGTCCGGCCAGGCCATGCTGCACGGCATACGCCAGAACAAACGGTGTGATCCCTTCATGGGCTTGTAACTTTTCAATGCCGGCGCTGATGTTTTGCTTCTTCAGCAGTTCCAAATCGAACGAATAGTTCGATTCAAAGACGGCCTGCAGGATTTTTTTGAGGTTGGCCGCGGCCAGTGATGGTTCTGGCAATTCGCGCATGGTCTCTGCCAGTTCGGCAACCGTGCTGACGCGAACCTCGTTCCAGTCAAAGAAGTTCTGCGTCAACCGGCTATAGACCTTCTCAGCGACGTCGTATGGCGCATTTTCCAAACAGGCCGCAAAGAGCAGTTGCTCCATTAGTGGCCGCACATCGGTTTCGCTGGTCGGCTTGTAGTGTTGCTTCAGAACTTTGTGCGCTTTGGTGATCAAAGTGGCACGATTCGGATTCGCCATGGAAGATCTCTAGTCTTAAGAACTCGGCCGTAATGAACTAAGTAGATGGCTATTAATCAGCCATCCTCATCCTGTCACGGTTTTTGCTGAAAAATGAACAAGTCGAGGACTCAATTCGGTCGTGGTGGACCGAATGAACCCTTCATCGAGTGTAATTCAAGGTCCGTCGGATTTCCGCGCCGAACGATCCTCGGCGGTCGGATTTGCTTCGGTAGGTGCTTCTGGTAAGTCGGTTGGCAGGTTTTCAAGCGTATCCGCAATCGAAGAATCGTCAGAACTGGCCTGATCGTTACCTTCGACCAGCGAATCTGCGTCGTCGTCCGCGGCTGATTCTCCCTCGACAATTCCTTGCACGAGTGGCTCGTCCTCTTCTCCTAAAACGCGTCCCAAAATAGTCGCGATCTCAATTGATTTTTTGACGCCTTGATCCAGTACAAACAGCAATCGCGGCGTGTAGCGCGTATCGATTCGCTTGGCGACCTTGGCTTGAATGAACCCGGCCGAGCTTTGCAGGCCGCGCAGGCAGAGATTCTGCTTGGTTTCATTCCCCATGACCGAGACGTTCACTTTGGCTTGGCGCATGTCCGGAGCGACCTGCACGCTGATCACGGTCACATCGCGGACGCGTGGATCGTTCAGGTCCGTCAGGATAGCCATACTGACAACTTCACGGATGGCTTCGGCGGCTTTAAGTAAACGTCGAGACGGCATGCAATTTCAACTGGATCAAGATAAACAAATGAATTTTAAATGACCAAACGTATCAGCTACAAAACGTATCGGGCCGGGGGCGGATCCATTGCTGCACCGGCCCTTCACTTTATCGGCACGGCCAGCAACAGTCAGACCGCACAAGACTTTAAAAAGTTCTTGCGACCTCTTCGATCTTGTACGCTTCCAGGATGTCACCTTCCTTGATGTCGTTGAACCCGGCGAGCTTGATGCCGCATTCTAATCCTTCGCGAACATCGCGCGCGTCATCCTTTTCACGCTTGAGCGAATCCAGACCGTAGTCGCCGATAATGCGATTCTCGCGAATGATGCGAACGCGCGAATTTCGCGAAATGTTGCCGGATAGAACCCGGCAACCGGCAATCGTACCGATCCGGCTGATGGTGAAGGTTCGCAGAACCAGGGCGCGACCGACTTCGGTTTCGCGCTCTTCGGGTCGGAGCATTCCTTCCAACGAAGACCGTAGATCTTCGGTCACCTTGTAAATGATTTCGTAACGTCGGACCTGCACGCCGCGTTGATCGGCCAGTGCCCGTGCACGATCATCTGGAACGACGTTGAAACCGATAACCACTGCGTCCGATGCGTCGGCCAAGTGAATATCCGCTTCGGAAATTCCGCCGACGGTTGCTTGCAAAACCTTGATCTTGACCTCGGGATGCTCCAGCTTGGTGAATTCTTTGAGCAAGGCCTCGATCGATCCGCGAACGTCGGCTCGCAGAATGATATTCAGCGATTTGACCGCATCGCGCTGTTCGCTAAGGCGTTCGTGCAAGTTTTCCAGCGTCACATGCACCGGTGCTGAGCCAAGGGTTGCTTCGCGTGAGAGGATCTCTCGTTGTGCAGCGATCTCACGTGCCTTGCCGATGCTTTCCAGCACGTAAAAATGCTCGCCAGCGGCCGGTGCCTGGTCCAAGCCAGTCACGTTGACTGGAACCGACGGGCCGGCTTCCTTTATTTTGCGATGGCGATTGAGCGTGTCGTACATGGCCTTGATATGGCCGGTGGTAGTACCGCAAACGATGGCGTCACCCACACGCAACGTTCCCTTGAGCACCATCAGCTTGGCGATGACACCGCGACCTTCGTGGATTTCGGCTTCCAGACAGGTTCCGACCGCTGGTCGATTCGGATTGGCCTGCAACTCGTGCAGTTCGGCAATGGTGAACAGCGTTTCGAGCAGATCATCAATTCCCTGGCCAGACTGCGCACTGGTTTTGACCACTTCGACATCGCCACCCCATTCTGTAGGGAGCAGGCCGGCTGTAGCCAATTGCTGATAGATATGTTCGATGTTGACGCCCGGCAGGTCGATTTTGTTCAGCGCGACCACGATGGGTACTTCGGCGGCACGGGCATGGCTGATGGCTTCTTCGGTCTGAGGCATGACACCGTCGTCGGCAGCCACAACCAGTACGGCGATGTCGGTGACGTTGGCACCGCGTGCTCGCATTTCCGTGAAAGCTTCGTGACCCGGCGTATCGACAAACGAGATTTTGCGTCCCTTGTGATCGGCCTGGTAAGCACGGATATGCTGTGTGATGCCGCCACTCTCTCCAGCGGCGACCTTCAATCCAATAATGCGGTCGATCAAAGAGGTCTTGCCGTGGTCGACGTGGCCAAGGAATGTGATCACTGGTGGACGAGCCACCAACGACTCTGGCGAGTCGATCTGGCTATCCAGATCGGTCACGGTATCCTCGACGTCGGTCATCCGTCGGACTTCCAGTTCCACACCTAACTCAACGGCCAGCAATTCGATGGTGTCGGCGCTGAGTGCGGTGGCGATGTTCAGCCCCATTCCGCCGCCGAGGGCGAGCAATTTGCCCAGCACCTGGCTGGCAGGAACGCCGACTGCTTCGGAAAAACTGCGCACGGTCGCGGGAAGTTGAAGCACCACTTTGGTCTTTCGAGGAGCCGCGGTATTGGTACCGGTGCGTTTGGGGCGGCGCGTGGAGCGACGACGAATGCGAACTTCGTCTTCGTCACCGCCGACTTTCTTGATGACAGGAACGGCACGTTTGCGGCTGAGCTGACGCGCCTCGCGACCGCCAAGTGCGGACTTGAATTCGCCATCTTGCGGGACCGCCCCTTTGCTGGCTTTTCGACCACGTGACGCCAGCGTGTCGGCCGGCTTAGCACCGGCGGCTGGGGCATCGGTTTTGCCCTTCGCCTTGTCTGCTTTCCGCTTTTCGTCATGTTTGCGGATATGTTCGGATAGTGGCGTCGCGCCACTGCGCCCGGCGCGAATCGCGTCGATCGGCAACTTGAGGTCTGGCTTCTGTGGTGCCGGTTCGTTGGCGGCAGCGCGATTGGATGGCTGCTTGGCGGTCGGCATCGGAGCCAGCTTAATCGCCGGGCCGGTTCGTTGCGGTCGCGAAGTGCCCGCACCACCTGAGGAGCCACCGCCACGGCGGCGGCCTTCTAGTGGCGCGCGTCCCATTGAGCCTGTTCTCCCGGCTGTTCCGCCAGGTCCGATGTAATCCTCGCGACGGAGCTCTGTCGAAGGGGATCGAGTGGTATCAGAGCCGGCGGTAGATGCGCTGTTTGCGTCCGTATCGGGCGAGGCACTGGCCGCGACATCTTGATTTTCGGATTTCTTGGTCCTAGAACCGAGCGGAGAGGTGCCTCGCGTGCTGCTGGCAGATTGGTCTGGAGAATCTGGCCCACCATCGCTGCTACGCCCTTCGGCCGGAACGACGACTGGTGCAGGCGGTGTTGGCGGAGGAGCCAATGGAGCTGGCTTGGGAGCCAATTTGGTGCGTGGCGGTGGAGCGAGTACCTTGATTTCGCGCTCGACTCCGAGATCGGCAGGGCGCTCCAAGGGGCGATCCACAGCCGCAACCGGTCGATCGGCGGCAGCAGGTCGCGAGCGACTGCTTAGATAGGCTTTGAGCTTGACCACTTCCTCGTCGGTCAAGCTGGCCAAGGCGGAGCCTTTGCCATTGATCCCTGCTTTTGCGCACAGATCCACTAGTTCTTTGCTGTCGAACTTCAGTTCTTTTGCCAGCGAATAAATACGAACGGCCAAGTCTGGCTCTCCCTCGAATGACTGCCACCTGCAAGACACGTGTCCTGACTGCGGCAGCTTGAATAAACATTAAACCATGATTGAGATCTCCTTGCGGGGGATCAAACCTCGATGCCTTCGAGGAAACTGCGATTTCTGCAGATTGTCACAATCCTGCTGATCACAACACAGTTGCTCTTGAACCTGCCCGGCCATCAACCTGTACCCGGCTGCAATTCCGACTCTGCGTTGTCGGGCAGCGGCGATGTTTCGCTGGCGGACTCGGCGGTGGGAACTGACTCGGTAATTCCTGCGGCGGCATCCTCGGCTGCACGTTTCTCCGCCTCTAGCTTGTCGGCCTCGGCAGTGGCAGCGTCGATTCGTTCTTGCTCTCGCTGACGGCGGCGTTCGGCGGCGGCGGCCTGCTCGGCCTCCAATGCTCGCGACTCGGCTTGATCTGCAATGCTGAGGGCGACTTCTTCCGATAGGTTGCCCATAGCCATCAAGGCGTCTGGTTCAATTACCGAGAGATCGTCGTAGGAAAGAAAACCTTCGCCAACGAGTTTCTCGGCCAGTGATTCATCAACCCCTTCTAGTTCGCTATAGCCACCGACGGCACGCTCGATCTGCTCGTCGAGTTCTTCGCGAGTCATGATTTCAATATCCCAGCCGCAAAGCTTGCTGGCCAGTCGCACGTTCTGCCCACGCCGGCCAATCGCCAGCGAGAGTTGATCCTCTCGTACCAGCACGATTGCTCGCCCCAGCATCTGGCAGAGAATGACTTCGTCCACCTCGGCAGGCTGCAATGCGTTGGGAATGAGCACCTGCAAGTCGTCGCTCCAGCGAACGATATCGATCCGTTCGCCACCTAGTTCATCGACGATATTTTTGATTCGATTGCCACGAACGCCGACGCAAGCACCGACACAGTCGACACGCTGGTCCGAGCTGCTGACGGCCACTTTGCTGCGATAACCTGGCTCGCGTGCCATGGCACGGACCTCAATGACGCCGTCGGCAATCTCGGGGATTTCCTGCTCAAACAATCGCTGGACCAACTGGGGTCGCGTGCGGCTGAGGATGATCTTCACGCGGCTGCCGGCCTTCTTGACCTCGAAGACGGTCGCTCTGACGCGCTCGTTCGGGTGGTGAGACTCGCCAGGGATCTGTTCGCTTTTGGGAAGCAGCGCTTCGGTATTGCCTAGGGAGACAGTTGCCGCGCCACCTTCGTACCGCTGAACCACGCCCGAGAGCATTTGGCCGACCATTTCCTGATATTCGTCATACAGGGCGTCACGCTCTGCTTCGCGAATTTTCTGCATGATGACCTGCTTGGCGGTTTGTGCGCCAATGCGGCCGACCGTGGCTTCCACATCGATTGGTTCGCCCAGGTGGTGCCCGCTGACGGTCCCATCCTTGCGATCGATTAAAACCACGACCTCATCGTTTTCTCCGTACTGCTTCTTAGCCGCCGATACAAGCGCCGCCTCAATCGCCTGAAAGACGATCTCCTTGTTAATGTTCTTGTCGCGGTGGATCGCATCCACGATCCGCAGCACTTCGATAGAATTCATGCGAAATTCACTCTCCCATATCGTCAGAACCCGAGTCCAGTATCGGGCCCAATGCACCAGGGCGAACCGCCAAGCGTGTTACCACAAAACGTGGAAGCTCGATCGATGTCCGACCATTCATGCGTCCGTCAATAAAAAAACGGGCCCGCGTCCAAAGAACTACGTCCCGTTGCGTCACAGCGGTCAGTTTTTCTCCTCGCGGCTTCACCGTTTGTGGTGATACCTGGCAAGGTCGAAAATGACCTAACTGTACGTTCGACTGCTACTTGCGTGTTTACATGAGCTGCCGAAAGCCGTTTTTAATGGAACCGAACATAGTCCACCTCACAATCAAGTAAACATACAAAGGTAGCTGGAGAGTGTCAAGGTGCGGAAATAGCCAGTGCTAGCTCGCAGACACAATAAGAAGTCGCGATGCAGCCACCACTTAGTAGGCCTTGACCATGACCGCGCTGGCCTGCCCCTGTGGCGTGACATTCAGGTTCAAGAAGCTCCGTCCGGGGGACATCCCGGCCCTGGCTACCGTGATAGGGCACTCCGGATCGGCGGTCTCGTAATTCAGCACCGGAATGATCTGGTTGTTTTGCAAAGACAGTACGCTGCCGATCAGTTCGATCAGCCCGCTACCGGCCCCCAGATTCCCAAAGTAGCTCTTGGCAGCCGTCACTGGGAGCGTATCCGCACGAGAGCCAAAAACCCTGCGAATGGCTTGAGCCTCTTCTATGTCCGAGGATTTGCTAGCTAGCCCATGAGCATGGATGTGGCCGACATCGTCGGTCGTTGCCTTGGCATCGGCCAGAGTCATCCGAATGACGTTTTCCAGGGCCTGGCTTCGGTTGGCGACTGAATGTCGGTCGGCCACTTGCGATGAGCCGTGACCGACCACTTCGCCATAGATCGTGGCACCTCTGGCAAGTGCGTGCGAAAGCTCTTCCAGGATAATGGAACCGGCACCTTCTCCAAGCACCATCCCCGTGCGATTCAAATCAAACGGTCGCGAAGCGGCGGCTGGATTTCCGTTGCTCTGTGCGATCTGCTCGGTTTGAATTGCATGCACTGCCTTCATCGGATGAACGCGCGTGCCAGTGGCACCGGCGACCATCAGATCAGCGTGGCCGCGTGTGATGGTTCGAAATGCCTCCCCGACTGCCAGGTTTGAGGCCGCCTCGCGCAGAGTGATTGAGTTATTCGGCCCTTGTAAATCGTTAAAAATGGCCACATGGCTGGCCGGCATGTTCGGCAGGTACTTCAGCAGCCAAAGTGGTGAAAGCTGCGGCATTCCTTCGGTGGCCCAGCGGCTATAGTCAAACGTCCCATCGGCCGCGCGGCACTTTTCGATGCCGGCGTTGAATTCCTCGGGCATGGTCATCATGTAGTCGGCACCAAAAACGCAGCCAGAACGTGTCGGCTGCATTTTGTCGGCGCTGAGGCCACCATCGTGAATGGCAAGCTGTGCCGCCGCGACTCCCATTTGGATTTCACGGCACATAACCTTCAGTGCCTTTTTA
>JAWXCH010000234.1:0-12078 GCA_034440595.1 Planctomycetota bacterium
AGCGAACCGGGTGCCTTGGGAACCTTCTTTAGTTCTTCCGGCGGCAAATCATAAATATCGCGGTCCAGCGGCTCGCCCGGGCTGATTTTGTTCTGAATACCATCGATCGCCGCCATCAGGATCGCCGAAAAAGCCAGATACGGGTTGCAACTTGGGTCCGGACAGCGGAATTCAATTCGCTTGGCTTTCGGGCTGGGGCTATACATTGGAATTCGGCACGAGGCCGAGCGATTCCGCTGAGAATAAGCCAGATTGACCGGTGCCTCGTAGCCTGGCACCAGCCGCTTATAACTATTGGTGGTCGGATTGCTGATGGCTAGGATTGCCGGTGCATGCCGCAATAATCCGCCGATGGCGTAAAGCGCCATTTCACTCAGGCCGGCATATCCCCCCCCGGCAAAGAGTGGCTCGCCGTTCTTCCAAAGCGAAATGTGTGTATGCATGCCGGAACCATTGTCGCCGTACAGCGGCTTTGGCATAAAGGTCACTGTCTTGCCATACTTACGTGCGACGTTCTTAACGATGTACTTATACATGCACATCGCGTCTCCCATTTTGACCAGTTCTTGAAATCGCAGGTCGATCTCGCACTGTCCGGCGGTGGCGACTTCGTGATGCTGTGCCTCGACATCCATTCCGCAGTCGATCATCGTCTGCATCATTTCATTGCGAATATCCATCAACTGGTCAGACGGCGGCACTGGAAAGTACCCCTCCTTGTGCCGCAGCTTGTTTCCCAGATTCGGACTTTCAACGCGGCCCCGATTCCATTCGCCTTCGATGCTATCCAGGTGGTAGTACCCTTCGTGTGCTCGTTGATCGAAGCGCACGTCGTCAAAGATGAAGAACTCCGCCTCAGGGCCGATAAAGCAGGTGTCGGCAATGCCCGTACTCTTCAAATAGTTGACCGCCTTGCGCGCGACATTGCGCGGGTCGCGTGTGTAGTCTTCGCGCGTGATGGGGTCCTGGATATTGCAGATCATGCTGAGCGTCGGCAGTGCAAAGAACGGGTCCAGCACGGCGGTCTCTGGCTGCGGCACCAGAATCATGTCGCTTTCGTTGATCGCCTGCCAACCACGGATAGAGCTTCCATCAAAGCCCAGACCGTCTTCAAACGTGTCTTCGTCCAGCTTGCCGACGGGTATCGTAAAGTGCTGCCATAGCCCTGGAAAATCCATGAACCGCAGGTCGACCGCTTTGACATCTTTTTCGCGGCAGAGAGCAAGCACTTCACGTGGCTTCATGGATAGCTCCTTCGGCAATAGAAGAAAAACGAATTACACTTTGTCGTGGCTTCACTTAGTGCCACCGACCACTCCCTACCGCATCATAAAACATGCGCACTAGGTTGCAATCGCCCTACACGAGAAAAACCCGATACGTGAAAAACAAGAAGTCGCCCTGGTCAAGCTGCGAAACTTACCGCGAAGCAGCAACCTCAGGTCATGGTCTCGCCTGGATTGCCAATCGCACGTAAATATTCAGCCAAGCGCGCCTGGACATCAATGAGCTTTTGCCAGTGATCGTATTCAATTGCCACGCGATCGGTAGGTGACTTAATTTTCGCAGTTGACATCAACTCGCGCAGATGAATGTGGACATACTCCAGCAGCTCGCAAAGCTGCGCGGACTGACCGGGTGTCAGACTCTCTGGCAGAATGGGGGGCTTCAGTGCATGCAGCCGATTGCGAACTTCGGCATTGTGCTCCCAGTCGTCCTCGAGTTCAAACTCGGCAGAGGCCGCCTGGCTTCCCGCGTCGGAGGGACTGGCGGTGCCGTCGCCGTTGAGTGCCTCACCACGCAGCTCTCGCAGCCGATCCTGCACTTGCTCTCGCGATCCATACAGCAGCGTAGACCTGCCAACAGTTATCAGATCACCGTATCGCAAGATGCGAAGCTGGATATCCTCGCCGTTGACCTTGGTGCCGTTGGTGCTCTGTAGATCGGTCAGCACCACCTTGTCACGGTCGGCCTGAATCTTCAGGTGAAAACGACTGACCCGCTCGTCATTCAATTGAATGGAGTTACCTTCCTCGCGCCCGATGGTAACGGGCGTAGGTAGTTCGTCGTGGACTTTGCCTCGGTCGGATCCGTCCAGCACCCGGAGTGTAATCTCGGCCATACAATCGTTGCGTGCCCGACGGATCGCGCCAGCGGTGAGGAAATAAAATGGAAACCCTGCCCTTGCGCTTATAGCATGCCGGTGAATAGTCGGTCAAGCAATAGCGTGAATTGTCGGCCAAATCGTCGCCAGCAGTACATTTATCAGTGGAGTTACGCCGGATGTGCTTGTTGGACCGCGCCGGTCAAGCTGCGGCAGACCCAAGGCGTAGCCGCTTAGCATCGACGGATTTTGCTACATTTGCACCGCTCATTGGCCTCCTTGTCGGATCGTGCCAAAATCCGTATCCTTAAGGGCGTGTCGGAGAAAGCAACCGGTTGTGGTAAGTACTTCCACAAACCTTCCATCTGGTTGCCTTTTACCAAGCTCAAAACGAGCGCCCGTGGCGCAATTGGATAGCGCATCGGTCTTCGGAACCGAGGGTTACAGGTTCGAATCCTGTCGGGCGTAATTGGCGGATATGTTTTGAAGTGAACGACTTAGGTTGGCAGGGTAGCCCAAGGCCCATCGGTTCTGTAAGACCGATGTACCGATTCTGGCAACGAATGCGCGAGTGCCAAATCTCTTTATTTTTGCCTGATCGGCAATCCAGCGGTGGTCCTCTGGCCATGTTATGCTGTACTTCTGGCCTGAAATGGCGTCAGCCGGCTTCCCCAAATTCCTCGTACATTATGACTCTTCAAAACATTTCACTGGTTGCACTGCTGTGTCTGGTGCTCGCTGGCTGCGATTCATCCAAGTCGGCATCGTCGAAGAATCTGCAACCAAAGCCTGCGCCAGAGTTTACTGGCTCGAGCAATCCAACAATACCGCTGGAGGTCATTATGCCTCCGGTACCAGGGGACGCTGGTGTAACTCATTACGAAGCCAGCGTCTTAGGCCAATCGGTCACCGTACCGGTTAGCCAGAAAACAATAGTGCTGCAGGTTCCGGCAAGTCCCGCCAACTCGGTCGAAGTCTCTGTTCGGTTCCGTCGCGGCTCTGAAGCAGGGCCTTGGATGGTTCAAAAGGTCGATCCGCTTGCCGAGCTGGGACCGGACCCTGAGCCATTGCCTCAACCGGCAGCGTTTTCGACCAAATGGAAGCCAGACCTGCCAGCGAAAACCGCAACACTACGGCTGGACCAGGTTGCAAAAACCGATTTGCAGCAACAAAAGCATAGCAAGACAGAGGCTGAGGAGAATTCTCAGCAGCCCGTTGCGACCAAAGTGGCCCCGTTCGTTGCGACAGAAGAAGCGAAGCCGGTTGCCTCACCGCCGAAGTCTTCCGTTCGAGCAACACCACCAGTCGATCCGACCAAGCGGCGCGTCATTACGGGCAAAGATCTGAAATTGGTCGGCGGCTGGCGCGTTCCGCAGACACATCGGCCTGAACTGCGATTGACGATGGCATTCACCAACGGCGGTCTGGCAGTTGACGGCTCGCGCATTCTGGCCACCCACAATACCGGAGTTCAAGAATTCACTGCGCCAAAAATGGGACTTGGCGATAATTACAACGCCTGGCCCGAACTTACGCCAGCCAGGTACTATCCCAACATTTACACACCAGCGCGCGAGGCCAACGCAGCTTACGCCGCACCAATCCCTTATGGTCTGTACTTGGACAACGTTTCACCTGGCAGTAGCGGTAAGCTATTGGTCACCGGTCGCGCCCCTTATGCATCACCACCGCCGCTGGCGGGTTACATCACGCGCGAAGGGGAGGAGGCGGCCTACATGCCGGGTGGCTCAACTGCGCAAAAGCATGGCGGCGGGATTTGTGCGATTCCGGCCCCCTTTGCGGACAAGTACCTGGGAGGGAAGCGTCTGGCAATCGGCTATGGTGGTAGTACCTCTGGACAGGGCTACACCGCCGGGCCATCGCTCATCGCGGCTGCGTCAATCGACGATCCCAAGCCGATCGATCTGATAGGCTTTGGGACGTTCAACACACAGAATCCAGCTTTGCGCGAGAGGCGATTCCCCGACTACCAGAAAGAGATCGAGTGGGTTCTCCCTCCCGACGGTGACGTTGGATATTGGGCCTTGGACAAAGTCCGGGCAGGACCTTGCTGGGTTGATACTCCGACCCATCAAGGAGTCTTGTATTGGTCGACACAGGGGACCGGCGTGCTTAGCTATGGTCCACAGGGAGAAGCTGGTGGCGACAACTTGAGCAACAGGCAGCGGATGTATGTCTACTCACCAAACGATCTGGCCGAAGTGGCGTCTGGCAAGCGGCAGCCGAACGAGATGCGCGCGAAGTTTTATGAATGGGCCGATTGCACGCCGATTCCGAGCGCGCCGACGAATGGCACAACGATGCAGGGCGAAGTCGTCGGTGCCTGTTGGCACGCTGACCGCTTGTACCTGTTGCACCGTTGGATCGCACGTGGCGACGTCGAGAGCTACCCGATTGTGGCCGTCTACGAAATTGCGGAATAATCGCCAGCGTGGTCGGCGCACTCGAATGCCCGATTGCAAACGAGTGAGTCTTACCAATTTCAGGCTTAGTCCTTGAGATCTACAAACGTCGTGACGTGGTGCTTGACCACAGCATCGTCCTTGCGATAGGTCACGCTATCGTAACCGCGGAAGCAGCGCAGAACCTTCATCGCGCTTTTAACCTCTGCTACGACAAACGCCGCACCAAAGTCACCCGGTTCGGCGGCTTGCGCTGCACCAAAGTCGACCCAAGGCTCGATCTTTTCGATCAACTGAGCAAAGTCAAAACGAGCGACCCCGCCAACCGATTGATCTGCCTTGATCGGTGACATAGGTACCAGCGGCGTGTCTTTTAGCAGTCGCACGCCTTGTTCGACCGAAGTCGACAGAACGAGGTAAGACTTGCTCAGAGCTGCGCCCGGCGTCAGTTTTTTGTCCAGGCCAGCCTCTTCTGGAATAGTGTAGGTGAACGTCTCACCTCCTTCCACCGTTTGTACTTCGGGTGGTTGAAGCTTGAAATCCTCAGGGACTGCGTTTGGTTCCTCTTCCCGCACCTTGTCCAAGACAGCTTGAGCAATCTCGCGGAATTCGGCCGCACCCTTTTTGATCAACTCGGCATCGCTAACTCCCAGCACCAAAGCGAATTCTGGCAGCGGCAACTCCTTGCCCCAGGCTGGCAATTGTTCTTGCCACTGCTTGCTGCCGATCTTGGCATCCATGGCAAATCCTGCCTGGCCGTCGGCCAGTCCAGGGATAATCATCGTGCGCAATGCGTTGTCGGCTCGCTTGATTAGCGGCAATGCAAATTCAGAGACCTCGTTGTACTTTTCCTTGTCGTCCTCATCGAGCTGCTCAACGGCAAACTCGTTGAAGTAGCCAAAGGCGACCTTGCCCCATTTGGCAATCAACTCGTAGTCCCCTGGTGAATACTTGTTTCGTGCGGCGACTCCCAGAATCGGATCGCCCCCGAGATGACCACTGATGCTCAGTGGCTTGGAGGTATCCAGCCAAGGGTTCTTAGTCCAGTCGTACGAGTATCCCTCGTAGCCGCTATCGGTCATGAACGCGAACGACATCGAAGCGCCCACCTCAGGAATCATTGGTTTGATATCCTTAACCATCTTGCGGACATCTTCCAAGATTCGCTTCTGTTGGTCTTCAGTCAGTTCGGACTTGGAAAGAAATCCTTCGGCCCAAGTAACCCAGTCATTGACGGAGTTCTCATTCAGTTGCAGATGCGCCAGCATTTCTTTGCTGGCATAGCTGACGCTCACAATTTTCTTATCCAGATGTTCGGCTAGCGGTTTCAGTTCGTCGCGGTTGCGAAGTAGTTCACCTGTCCCAAGCTTGGCTAGGTGGTCGGTGTTTTCGCCAATCGAGAACAGCAGGTAGCCATCCTTGACCCCCAGGCTGATCACCAATTTCAATGATTCAAGTTTCTTCTTTAGGTCGGAAAACTCCCCTTCGGTTTCTTCGGCTTGATCGAATGGCACATCGTCCCAGGGGACCATTGAGCCATCGAGCGTTAGAGTGAGGAATTCGGACTTGCCAACTGTCAGTCGCTTGAATCGTTCAGCCAGATCCTTGAGATCCTCAACCTCTTCAAGTTGCTGGGAGATCAACGCTTCCAGACGCTTCAATTGCGCTTCGGCACGAGCGGCATCTGTAATCTTCATGCCAAGGGTAAAACTCGGGACGGTGATCTTCTCGCGATTGGCGTTCAATGACAGCAACGCAGCGCGAGCCGTCTCCCGCTCGACATCGTTTGGACCTTCTCGATTCAGCGACTCCATCGTTTGGGTATAGCGAGCTGCATTAATCGCTTCCAAAGCAACGCTGGTAAACTGAATATTCGAATTTCCACCGTAGACGAACACCTCGTGCGTGAACATGTCCTTGGCCAGTTCGACCAATTCTGCGTTGGCTGGCTCTTCAAGCCATTGTTTGTACATGTCCATCGGCCCCCCTTCCATGTACAACTGCTGATTCGCACCGGCGATTCCCAATTGGACGCTAGACATTCCGAGTACGCGCTTCCAAGCGTTGCTGGTGATGAGCCGATCGAGCTGTTCCTTCATACGCAAACTGGTGGCGTAAAACGAGGCGTCGGCTGGTACCAGATCCAAAGAGTTGTCTGGTTTTTTGGCGGCCTGCGTGGCTGGCATGCCGTGGCTACTGACTGCGATTGCTGCCAGCATCACCACACAAAGTGTCCAACGCACAACGCGACTGCTCATTTGATTCATTCGGCTAACAATACTCATGAAAGACTCCTGCAAGATCAAAGTCCTGGTGTGTAGATTTAATTTAGGTTGAGACCCTGCCTGGACTGCACCACAGGGGCCAACACCAACATATACTCAGTTTTAAGGGAACAAGATTCACATTGCCTTGTCGGCAACAAACTTTTCCCTGCAGACGATTTGCTTTTGCAGCGACCATCTGCCGGTCGACCACCGGCTGGCCGGGGCACGCCGTGATTCCTTTCACAGCCTAGTAAAAGAACCCCGTTACCGTCAGCCATTTTGAATTGGCAGGTACGCTGCCCCTTCAATGAGGCCAATTCTAGGGGAATTCACCCTGGCTTCACAACCGCCGAAAGCGAAATTCCGGCCATCGGACCAAGAAAAACAGCGGTCCGCAGGGAGAAATACAGAGATTTTGCTCAGAAGTTGGATTTCCACACTGTCAGGCGACCCCTGCCGTCATCCCGATCAATGCCTACCGCAGCCCACTGCGACGGCTGGTGATCGAGCTGCGCGGGGGTTGCATCATGTAGGCGAACAAGTCGGCAATCTCTTCCAAAGTCAGCGTATTCAGCAACCCCTCAGGCATGGCGGAAGTGCGATCTGCCGTCACTTCGTCGATCTGAACCTTCTCGATGGTGACCTTCTGGCCATCACTTTGCAGAACGATCATACTACCATCCGCCTGCACCGATACGATGCCCGTGATCGATCGACCATCAGCAGTGGTGACAATTTTGCTAGCAAATTGATCCGAGATGACCTGCGAGGGATGCAGGATCGACTCCAGAATTTCCTTCTTTTGGAACCGCTGGCTGACCGTTGTCAGGTCGGGACCGATACCGTCTCCGCGATCGCTAAAGCGATGGCAGCGATTGCATTGTCCTTTGACGAATACCGTGGCACCTCGCTCGGCTGATGCCTTGCCGGCCTCGGGGGTGTTCAGGTAACTCAGCAGCTCTTCTTGCACCCAGCGATTTTCACCAGACTCTTCTGGCAAGCGTGGCGGCGGCTCGTTGGGATAGGTCTCTTCGAACCATTTCTGCCAAGCCGCCAGGCCGACTTCTAAAGAGTCTCCCGAAGAGCTTAGTTTCTGATTGGTCCATTTTTCCAGCAGCGGAATTGCCAGGGCACCACCTTCCTTGCCGAGCTTCAACCCCTTCAGAATCACCTGACGAGTATGTTCCGGCTTGTCGGGCACACGATCCACGGTAGCCAGCTTCTTTAAGACTTCTTGAGCAAACACGCTATCTACCACCGGTAGCGACTGGAGCAATACGTCCCAGTTCTTACCAGTCGGATTTTGTGCCAAGGCCATGGCGATATACCCACGCCGAGCCGGATCGCGCGCAAATATCTCACGCAAGTATTCCATAGACTCCTCATCGCCACTGCGACCGAGGATCGCAATCACGCCAATCCCTAGCTTGCGTGCCGGTTCGCTGTCGATTCCCACCAGTCGCAGGTCCAACTGCCGAACCTGACTGAGCGTGTCTCGTCCTGGATTGGGTGGAAGCTTTGCCAGCACCGATAGCGCCGAACTAGGCCACTTCACTCCGTCCGCCAGTACTAGCGATTTTTCAGAGTCCGAAAACTTTGCAAAGAAATCGCGCGAGACATTCTCGACGTAACCCGTAAAGCTGGCTCCACCGGGAAGCGAGTGGGCGTACTCAAAGAACGCCAGCAGCTCCAGCTTTTGCGCTGTGCTCCAGTCGTTGATGAAGCTAGCCATCAAGGCCAGATGCATTTTGTCCTCTTGAGCACCATCACCGCGCAATTGCTCCAGCATGCGTTCCTTGGCCGAGGAATCCTGCAGATAGGCCAGCAGGCGGACCAGTTCACGATTCATCTGCGGCTGTCTGGTGGGGTATTCATCCGCCAGCTTGATACGCAGCTCCTGAATATCTCCTGGCTCAACTTTTCCGTGAATCAACGCCAACTGAGTCACACGCAGCAAATCCAAAAAGTCTGGATCGGCCACAAAGCCCTGCAGAATTTTCAGATTCCTTGCCAAAATGGCATCCACCGTAGCGCGGTCCGGCTTCTGGCTCAGTAGCGCCAGCGAGCCTTGCAAAAACACGCGGTGGTTTTCCGCTTCTAGAATCAGCGTCTTCCAGTCCTCAACCGGCAGGCTCTCCAATGCCTTGGTCGCGGCAAATGCCAGAAAGCGATCCTGAGACTTCAACAGCGGCAACAATTCCACCGCCGGAAAGCGATACTCTGATCGCACCAGTGCCTCACAGGCATAACGCTGAACCGTCGAATTTGGGTCACGCAGTAGCCGCGTCAAACGTGGACCGGTCGTCTCGTCGCTATGCAGCCCCATCAGGTAGACGGCCTTCGCACGAATTTGATCATTACTGTCACTCGATAGTCGTATGAGTTGCCGCGTGTCGGGAAATGGTCCGAGCAATTGCATCAGGTCCATTGCTCGCACGCGAACTTCCGGCTTTGCGTTGGGGTTATTGATGATCGAAGCCAGTTGACCATCCCAGGCCGTACCTAAGCTGTCTTTGACTTCGGCACATCGTTGCCTTGCCCAGGCGCTATTGAGTTGTGGTTGACGCAGCGCGATTTCAATTCCCTGACCAAGATCAGTCATCGCCGCTGGCACTTTTCCATTCCAGACAACGCGATAAACTCCGCCCTGTGTTCCGCGACCACCGGTGCAGAAGTATACGGCTCCGTCAGGACCAATCGCCAGATCGGTAACATTCAACGGTCGGCCTTCGACAAAAGTCTCGACTTCGGAGACATAACTACCACCATCGGCACGCAGCCGCGCACACAAAATCCGGCCGCTGGCCCAGTCCCCTAGAAAAACGGCGTCGTGATAACGCCGCGGGTACATCACGTGGTTGTACACGGCCATTCCGGTGGGCGAACCGCGCCCTGTCTCGGCAGTCGGAGGCAAACTGTCATAGAAATAATTTGGCCAAACGGCCCAGCCGCTGCGCCAGCCCGATTCCGAGCCAGGGATCAAGTGATTTAGCCGTGTGGGACGGTACCAAGCCATCCCTTTATCCCATTCCATGTCGCTATCGTAGGTGAACAACTCACCCTGGCGATTGAACGCGATGTCGTAGGAATTACGCAGTCCCCCGGCAAACGTCTCGACAAAACTGCCGTCAATGTCGGTTCGCAATACGACGCCACCCGGTGCTTTGATTCCAGCAGCGTGCCCGCGTGGATCCTCGTAGCGCGGAAGCAAATCCCCCTCGATCGCATTTCGATAAGGACTGGTCGCCAGCACTTCCTTTTCGACCTTGGTATGATTCCCAATCACCAGATAAATCAAACCGTCCGGGCCAAGCACCGGCGCATGTGGTCCATGCTCAGCCATCTCGCCGGTAAATTTGAGCAGCAAGTCCGCCTTGTCCGGCTTGTCACCGTCCACAGTGCTACTCAGGCGGTAGAGACCGATCTCCTTATCACGCGCGCCAACGACAAAGACCTGCCCATTGAGCGGTAATATCCCCTGGCAATTTTTCACCAGGTCGCAATACGGTTCGGTTTTTTCGGGTATGCCGTCCTGATTGGCGTCGCGAATCAAGACAAGTCCACCACCCTCAACGCTGGCCAGAATTTCGCCAAACTCATTGAATGCCATGGCAATGACGCTGCCAGTATCTTCCGGCGCGGCGACCGACTCCACGCGAAACTCACGCGATGTCTTAAATCGGCTAGCACCACCATCCGCCATCTGCACTTCGTCGTTCCAAGGCTTTGCAATTCCCAACGGGCCAATGACCCGCGCGGCCACCCATTGAGTGTCGTTGAGGTTTGACTTAAAGAAGTTGCTGAACTCCTTGAGCGATGTCTTCCAGGTTGCATCGGTCGGGTGCGACACAAATGTGCCGCCGTTACTCTTCACTAGCACGCGAGCGGCTAGCCCCGCATCCGGCGACTCGACATTCGTCACCTTCACGGCAATCGCGTTGCGTCCAGGGACCAGGAATTTTGAAATATCGTGCGACTGCATCACACGCCAGTTCTTTGCTTCGCCTACCTGACGACCGTTGACCCATAGCTCATAAGCATCGTCGGCGGTGATTTCAACCACGCCCTCTTCCGGCTGATCGACGTTGAACGTCTTGCGAAAATAGCACGTACCAACAGGAATATCGCGCTCTTGCGCAGCCGACCAAATCCACTGCGCATCTTGCGCGATGGCGGTCGAGAGAGTGCTATGGCCTGCGCCAATAGAGAACTCCAGCAGCACAATGGCCTGCATCAGAACGAAGATAAACGCACTTCGCACAATAGCTGATCGCATGATTTCCTCGACTGCGATACGAAATACTGCCGCTTCCTTGCGACAAGTAGGAATTAATACACTCTGACTCGAATCGACAAAGCGAACCAACTGCTCCTTGTTCGGCGACGTAATTTAAACGGCGACGAGGGGAGCCTGATTTGACTTTTTTGCCTCTTTCGGGCCAGCAGATTACAGAGTTTCGGCAATCAACGCAACAGAGGTTGCGAACGGGTAATGAGGTCGGTGCTAGCGTTAGCCACCGTGTTACCTCTCCCCGCGGGAGAGGTCGTCGCCCCGGCGACGGGTGAGGGAAACGGCAAGAATAAGAAATGACCGATGATTGATGACTGATTTTCGACGCTTTGAATGTATTGGCGTCCTGCGGCGGGTCCGATTTATCGTTTGTTATCAATCATCAATCAATTGTCATATGAGAGAGTCCTGTAGGGGACGTGCAACGCACCGCGCACCACGCTGGAGGTCGCAAAACCGAATCGCCTCAATATCGAACGGTCGTTTGCCACTCAACCGACCGGTGCGTGGAGCGTACCAGGAACCTCGCAAGACGCTGAAGATCACTGCCGCGCAGTTCGCCAGCGTGCGACAAAATCCTGGTAGTCCGCCGGGGTATCGATCCCCACTGTCGGTTCATCAATCACGCCGACCAAGATTGCATGCCCATTCTCTAGCACGCGCAGTTGCTCCAGATTCTCCAGACGCTCCAAAGGCGTGCGCGGCAACTTGGCCAGTCCTAGCAAAAAATCGCGGCGGTAAGCATATAGGCCAATGTGCTGATAGAAATGTGCCGTCTGGTCTGTCAACAAACTATCCTGCCAGTCACGTGCATGCGGAATCGCCGCCCGGCTAAAGTAGAGCGCTTCGCCCGAGTCTTTCGCAAACACCACTTTCACACAGGACGGATCAAGCAGCTTCTCGCGCTGCCGGATCGGGGTGGCCAGGGTCGCCATCGGTACCGCCGGGTTCTGCCGCAGTAGTTCTATGACCAGATCAATCGCCTCCCCCGAC
>JAWXCH010000235.1:0-11039 GCA_034440595.1 Planctomycetota bacterium
CGAGGCAACGTTGGAACATCTTAGACGGATTAGCTGGACATGAAAATTCAATTTGGAACGGCCACGCTATTAGTCGCAATTGCCTGTGTCTCGATTGCTTTAGGCGGTGGCCTCGCTGGCTGGCGGGTGGCGAAGGCAAACGATGCGGGCTCGACAGTCCCACATCTTATAGGAGCACTCGCTTATTTGAGCCCCTGGTGGATGCCACTTGCGTTTGCTGCCTATTGTCTCGGACAGCGTAGGCTGACGCCAATCGCGGCGGTTGGGTTTGCCGTAGCCGAGTGCGTCAGCGTCGGCGGAATGATGTTTGTGGTAAAGATGTTCCCCTAATCCCGACCTTGTTTTTGGCAGCCGTACTACATTCGCCTACATGACGACGAGCCGTTTGCATTTGCCGGACTATCAGAGCATTGGCATCCATGCTGAGCAGGTCATTGATTCGGCAACGATCATCACGACCGAAACCAACGAATTGATGGAAGGGATTCACGACCGGATGCCCGTGATTCTATCGCCCAACGACTACGATCTTTGGCTCGAACCAGATTTCCACGGGCAGGACGAGCTGCTGGAAATGCTGAAACCGTATCCTGCTGAGGAAATGGAGGCATTTCCCGTCAGCACGCTCGTGAACAATCCGAGGCATGAATCCGCCGATTGCATCAAGCCGGCTGTTTGATCGTGCCGGTCACGACGGTTCGAGCTTACTTGAAAAGCAGCAGCGGTCGGAAGAGATCAGGCTGCTTTTTTCACAGGCGGTCGTTGCAAATATAGCGACCGCTGAACAATGCTCTCGATCTCGCACAGGTCTTCAGCACACCTGTCCTTAATAGAAGCAACATTTGAGTCGCCGGTGGAATTCTCCACAGCGAGGTCATTGGGCTTCGACTGCTCGGGGTGGTAGATTTTCATCGACTAGAATCCTTTTGGCAAGTATTGCAACCCAATGGATATAGTCGGAAAAGACCTAGGAGTTAGTTTATATTTACCGGCAAAATGGGGGATGCCAGCACTCTCTTGGCTCGGCACGCTTTGACTGAACCACCTTGTTTACCAACTGGAGGCATGCCAGTGGCAAAGAAGGCTTCCGCAAAACGGACCAAGAAACAACGGCTAGGTAACGCTGCCCAAAGCAATCAACAGGCTATCATCTGCGGTAGACTCAATGGGGTGACCAATACGTCAAAGCGAATTATCGTCGCTTAAGCGGCGGCTGATGCCCTCACTCTTGGTCTCATTGTCGATCTAGTCGGTTTCGGCGGGAGCATTTTACAAAATCGTTGTTTGCCATCGACGAACTGCTCCAAGTAAAGAAGCTCGCTGAGCAACTGACCTGCAGTGATCGGTGCAGGAAATTGCCGGCACCGCTGGAGCGGGTCATGGTACTTCTACTTTCAGGGAATCAACGGCTGGTCTTGATAAGTCTCTTCCGCACCTCTCGCACGATCCGGTCAATTTGGAATCGGGGCAAAGAGAACGGTTCTTTTTCCAGTTTGGCACGCCACGCAACCAAAACGTTGTGTTGGCCAGATTCTTTTGGCTCGTGATTGGCTTCGGTGTAGTTCCGCACCGGCCTTGCTGGCCGGCACGTAACCCAGTTCATCAAGGACCAGTAGGTACCTCCACCATGTCCTTGAATCATATGCATCGCAAGGCGAGGGTTTCGCTGCAACAGATCGCCATTCCATGCATTGACACGCTCCCAAAAAAAGATCCACTTGACTACCTCGGGAAGCGGAAAAGTGTAGTCGCCGTTCTCAAGCCGAGGTCGAAGCGCCTGCCGAATAAACTTGACCAAGCGGCTGTCCGCATATCGTGAGAACGGCGATGAGAAACCAAATAGGAACAGCGACTTTCGAAAGTTGCCGATCTGATCATTCGGTAATGTACATTTGGGAGTGTGGAAGAAATAGTAAACGAACGGGATCAGATTCTGATCTCCACCGAGAACCTTGCTGCTCGATATGCCGCAATGCTGCTGGACATTGTCGATCGTAGCCTGAATGGCCTCGCAGCATTTGTCGAAATTCGCCTGCATCAACTCCATGTTGCTCTTCCGCCGCAATAAGTCGATGTCGAATCGTGTACCGAGATCAGACACGGCATATAGGCAGCGAATCACGAAGTCGATATTAATCTCGAATGAGTTTCCTTCATTGATGGCATCAACGAAATCCGGCAGTGCCGTTGCGGACTCCTTCCAGCTCAGCTTGAGCATACTGAAGATCAGATCAGAGCGACTTAATGGCGTTCCTTGTCGATTGATTCGAACAAAGATTTCCAACACGTCGGATTCAGTCTGACGATCAGCACTGTTTGGAGGCTTGTTCTCGTCGATGATTGATGCCTTGAGGATGTTTTGATCCTTAGTCAGCACTTCATCGAGTTTTGCGATATTGGTTTCGAGGCGAAGCTGATCCTCATCGGAGAGGGTGAGTTCCTTCGTCACCCTTCGACGAAATTGCTGCTTTTCGCTCACGGACCATCGAAAGAGATCTGCTACCTTCACTAGATACTCAGGTTCCTCCGGCTCATCATCATGATCACAATTCTCGACATTCTCTTTTGATGTTTCGTTCCACTCCTGAGCTTCCTTTGGCGTGCGAAAGAAAAAGTCAAATTTGTCCTCTTCGAAATCATCCGAGTGGCGTCCGCTCAGCACATCGAAGTAGACAAACTCGTTCTCGTGCATGCCGTACAACGCGAGAAACAGCGACTGAAGTCGCTGCTGTCCGTCAAGGACGACCTTTAGCTTCCTATGTACTGTGTTGTCGTAGAACGTCGGGCGATTGCCCTTCTTCGGTGCGTTCTCAAAGCGACGGTACTGGATTTCATTATGTGTTTCCCACATCAGCACGATGCCGATGGGGTACCCACGCATGATCGAGTCCATCAGCTTCGAGATCTTCGATGGAGCCCATACGAAGTCGCGTTGAATCGCTGGAAGTACGATTTCGTGTGCTTCGATCTGGTTCAGCAGATTTACGATGTTCATGGAACAATGATACCGAGGGGATCCGCGCGCTGCAGCCTCGTCAATCGTTGCCAACCGACGCTGGTCTTAGAAGTAACGACCGGCCGACAGCCCCAAACCAGCCATCCGCCCAGGGGCCAGCACGTCAAAAACAGGCCAAAATGAAGGGTCAAAAATACACCTAACTATAGTATTTACAAATACTTACGTACGATGATGATAGCGAGTGTTCGAGGCATGGGGCCTCAAACAAAACGGACCGGCGGGGTGCCGAAAACACTCCACCGGTCCTAACACCGCGAACCTTACTGGAGGTCGAAACGATGTCTAGCTTAACCGTACAATCCCGCAACACTCTCCGCCAGCTCATGTCGGAGATTGAGGACCGCGAGCGATCAAAACGTCAACGCGGTTGGGACGTTCGCAAAGCTGCGGCTCTCCGATACTTCGGCGAGCGGCGCATAAACGCTGGCCGTTGGGCAAACGGTTTTCAAGCGAGCTTCGGCAAACTGGCGGATCTCGGGAAAGACTTCACCGCCATCCCGGGATATGACACTCTGGCCGATGGCTTGGCCGCCGATTTCCCCGAGTACGGCGGCGACGACGGCTGCGAGCGCCTCTGGACGTTTCTACTCTCACCGCACGACCGGTTGCCCTCTCGCGACGTCATGTTCGCCGAGGCGGTCGCGCAACTGGCGGTGGCCAACGGCGTGTCGATTCCGGAAAGCGAGCAAGGCGACGTCTCTTTTCCGCCAGTCGCGGAACCGAAGAAGCCGCTCAATCTGGACGTCATTCTGCCTGCCGCTTTCAAGCGAGTTTTCGATCTCGCCAGCGCCGGCCGGAATATCCTACTCGTTGGCCCGGCCGGTTGCGGCAAGACCCATCTGGCCAAACTCGTTGCCGATCAGCTCGGGCGCGGTTTCGGTGCGGTTAGCTGCACCGCCGGAATGAGCGAGGCCCATCTACTCGGGCGTGCCATGCCGAACCTCTCGACCGGCAAGACCGAGTTTCAATCGACCGATTTCATCCGCTGCTACGAAGAAGGGGGCGTGTTCCTCCTCGACGAGCTCGATGCGGCCGACCCCAATATGCTGCTCGCCATCAACACAGCGATCAGCAACGGATACTGCAATCTGCCGAATCGGCCGGGGCATCCCCACGCCGACCGACATGCCGACTTCGTGCTGATTGCCACCGCTAACACGTTCGGGCGGGGAGCCAACCGGAGCTACGCTGGCCGGAATCAACTTGACGAGGCGACGCTCGATCGGTTCCGGATTGGCATCGTCGAAATGACCTACGACGAGCGAATCGAAAAAGTACTCTGCCCGTGCGACAAACTTCGCGGTTGCTTGCAAATTCTCCGGCAGCGGATTGCCGAGGCTGGCCTCCGCCGAATCTTGTCGACTCGTTTCATCCAAGACGCGGCGGTCATGGCCCGCGAGTGCAACTGGACCCCGCGAGTTGTCCTCGACGTTTTCTTCGAAGGCTGGTCGACTGAAGAAATCGCCAAAGTGAGCGGAAAGGATTTGGTGTAATCATGCAGCGACACGCCGACAAAGACCTGAATGGTTACGCTCTAATCGCCAACGGACCGTTGGAAATTCTCGAAGCTGGCAAGGATGGGTTCGCTCCGGGCGGTTTCAACGAAGCTGAGTTGCATAACGCAAATTGGGTTGGCCGCGAGTTTGCGAACTATGCCGACCTAGTCGGCTCGTTCGGCAAGCCATGGGCTGACGGGCTGGCGAAAATCACCGATTTTATCGAACAGCTTCGCGGCACAGTCGAAAAACCGAAGAACCGCCGCCGTCGTGCTCGCTGGAGCGAAGTTGACGGCGAAGTTGACGTCGACCGCGTGCTGATCGGCGACCCGATGTTTTACCGCGACATGCACCGCGACGAAGTGCAAGGGCCGAACACGATTACGCTTCTGTGCAACATCGGCGGACGGCAGGATGTCACCGCCGACGAAATGTTTTGGCGCGGTGCTGCGGCCGTTGCTGCCGCCGATCTGCTCGAAGCCGCTGGCTACTCGGTCGAAGTCGTGGCCTGGAGCCGCGCGGAACACGTGTTCCCATCGGGCAAGACTGACGTGTTCGTCGCCTATCGCTTGAAAGAGTGCGGCGGAACACTCGATATCGACTCGCTGGCGTGCGGGCTATCGTGCTGGTTTTTTCGCACGGCGGTTTTCTCCGCTCGGGTGAATGGTTGGGACCGCGCACTACCGCGTGCCGGTTGCGTCGGCGGTTCGGTTCACAAAATCGGTGGTTGGGACAAGTACCTCGACGTCAGCGAGGGCACGCGAACAATCTCGATGCCCGTAGTCACCGACCGGGAGTCGGCTATCAAAGCCGCCCGCGAAATCCTGTCGCAGCTCGGCCAACCGGTCGAGTTCGCCAACTAAGGGGAGACACGACCATGATTCGACGCATTAAAAACTTGTTCGACGTCGGCAAGTGTGTCGGCACGCCCGGGGCAGTCAATGCCATGCGTGCCGCCGGCCAGGAGGCGAAGGTGTTCCTCGATCGACATATCACTGGCGATTGGGGCGACGTGAGCGAGCACGACGCTCGGGTGAATGAAGATTCGCTTATTACTGGCGACAGCATTCACTCCGTCTATCACACCTCGGCCGGCGTGAAGCTGATCGTCATTACGGAACCGGACCGGAGTTCGACGTGCATCATGCTGCCTGAAGAAAACTAATTTTCAGGTTTGTATTTACAAACGGAACCGATCGAAGAAAGTTGCAGAAACCACTACCCCACAGGAGATTCCCATGTCGCTCGAATTGATTACTACCGTCAACGGTCACCGGATGACCGAGGCGGCTTCTGCTCTCCAGAAAACCATCCGCCGAGGTTTGGTTGACGACGCAATTTATTGGGCCGCCGATATTTACCTGAGCGGCTTCGGCGAGTACCTCTGGAAGCGACTCCGCATCATCACAAGCGAGGATATCGGTCCGGCCGATCGATACCTGCCAGCGACGATCGCCGCGCTTCACGCCAACTACCAAGAGGCACTCGCGGCCGGCAAGAAGGGCGCCAAATTCACCGGCGAACGATTGTACGTCTTTCACGCCGTAGTCCTGCTCGCCACGGCGCCGAAGTGCCGCATCGTCGACCACGTGATGATTCATCACCTGCGTTGTCACGCCGAGCTGAAGCGGGACGTTCCGGATTACGCTCTGGACCAGCACACTCAACGCGGGCGGAAGTTGGGCCGGGGTGTCGATCACTTTTTCAACGAAGGGACCACGCTGAGCAACTACGTCGACGACGAGTACAAGGAGCTAGCCCGCAAGGCGATGCAGAGCAAGCCGCCGGCCGAAGTACGGTCCAACTATCACTCGCCGAAGGCCGCCGGCCGGAAGCAAGCCGCCGACAAGCCGAACGTCAACGACCTTTTTTAACGGAGCCAACGCGATGACCAGTCAGCCTGAAGACCATTTCAACCTCGCGAATGACCGGCCGAAACTCAGGCCGGACAGGTTCGAGAACACGCGGGCTCAACAGCGGGTATTGATCTCGGGGCTCGACTGTCTGAGCGGTCAGCAAGATCTATTCCCAACCGACGGCGAAGAATCGCCAGACATTAAATGAAGCCAACGGGAGGCTAATCGTGACGACTTCCAAATGCTACGATGCAGTCCATGTGCCCGACGCAGTCGAAGCGAGCCGTCGCAGATTATGTGGACCTTTGATGGCTCGAATGCGGCGTTGCGTTCTGCCGATTGCAGCAAGTCTTTGGGGCTCTGAATCAATGCGTTTGGGCTGGGATCTCATGCGATTTTGACGGCAGGGTTTTACCGGTTTTATCGCCTTCGACCAGGCGTAAAGGCGTAATTCGAGCCGTAAAGTTGAACCTTTGCAGGTTTTTGTGCGGAAAGGGCTGTTGCAGTATTTGCCTAGACTGATTTCTATTGCACAATAGAATACCAGTGAGCAGTAGAATTCCTGTGGTCACTAGAATAATTCTGGCTCTATGTAAGGCCAACGATTCAAAAAATGACCGAAGAAAACAGGCTAAATCGAGCAAAAGAGATCTTGCAAGAAGTCTTTCCCGACTCAACCGTTGCGCCCTCCGCAGAAGCTGGCCCCCTTGTCGGGTGGCCTGATTTTGCCCTCAAGACATCAAATAGCCAAATCGTAGTCAAGGTAAAAGCAACCCAATCCGCCAGACTCGTAGACTTGGAGGGCCGGCTGGCCTCTGCATCATTGCAAGTACAGCGATTTGCAAAGGAAGCGGGTGCGCGTCCGGTCATCATGATTGATTTGCCAAAACTGGGTCCAAAGGCGTTGGTCTTCGCACTTGATTACATGGCCCAAAATGCGCCAGAAATCGGTTGGTGCCTATTCGACTCGTCAGGAGCCTTCAGATTTGAAATTCCCACGCTAGGTATATCTAAATCGAAGAAGCCGCGACTCGAATACAAGTCGCGGCGCTCACCTGCGCGCGAATCGTTATTCAGCGATCTCAATCGCTGGATGCTCAAGATTCTCCTAATGCGCGATGTACCGAGCAATCTTTGGGGTGGCCCAAAGGAACGTGTGATGTCGGCGAAAGATCTGCGCACCGTCGCGAAAGTATCAACCGAAAAAGCCTATTCGTTCTTACGAGCGTTTGCCGAGGCTGGTTACGTTCGTGAAACAAGTGACGGGATAATTGTGACTCGACGCGCAGAAATGTTGCAAAAATGGCTGAATCACGAACTAGCATTCCGAACTGACAGTGTCGCGGTCAGGTGGATCTTTGGACATGCGCCTGATCTAACAAAAATCCTTCTGCAACAAGATGGACCGACACAGTTCGCAGTGACAGGTTTTGAGGCCTGCCACCTCTTGGGAGTACTTCATACGCCGGTTCCCCGAAAGGAAGTATGTATCTTTGGAGATGTTGAGATCGCAATTAAAGCCTGGCATCTGCAAGAATGCGAACCGCGGGATGCGGACTTCTTAATCCTAAAACTGCCGAATCCAAAATCGGTATTGAGGGGGCACGTGACAGCGAATGAGTTGCCGGTTGTTGATGTGCTCGAAGCTGCACTTGCCGTAATTGGACAATTGCCGCGGGGCGCCGAACAGGCTCAGTACATCTTCACCGAGGTGCTTCACTGGGAAGACTGCATATGAGTGGTGATCTGCCCAAGGAACTGACCGGCGTCTTCGTAGAGTTGGCACGGTGCATCGTTGGATTCGGGCCCTATCAAGAAGATGCAGTACTTTGTGGGGGGTTGGTACCGGTGATTTACCGCCGAGTGTTGCCGAGTCCACAATCAAGACTTCGGCCGCTCACTACATTTGATTTGGATTGGACCTTACCCCAGCAGCTGACGAGCCGCGGGGAGAGTCTCCATAGCCGATTGCTGGCATCAGGCTTCGTGGCGCGTCTATCGGGCTCTGCCAAGATGCCTGTAACTCATTACGTACCTGACCCCGGCCAAGGTACAGGGGAGTCGCCCATTTATATCGAGTTTCTTACACCTCGCACGGGTTCGAAATACAGCCGTAAACAAACCAATCAAGGCATCGTGGAAGTACAACCGGGACTGCACGCCCAGACCGATCCATACTTAAGCCTGTTGCTTGCCGAGATAGTAAATGTCAGCGTGTCAAAAATTCCCGAGTTAGGCCTCTCTGGCGAACACATGCTGAAGTTGCCGCATCCAATTTGTTTCATACTGCAGAAAGCTCTTATTCGTGAGAAACGTGGACCAAGCAAACAAGATAATGACGCGTGCCACATAGTTGACGTAGTGATGCTGACTCACGATATGTGGCCGGAAATGCGCGAGGTCTTGAGTCGGTTGCTTAACAGTGGTGCGTTCTCAACGAAATGGTTCTCGCAGGTTCACACCACTTTAGACGGATTGTTTGCATCTCCCACATCCAACGGCTCAATTGCAGTAGCACAAAATTATTCTGGATCGGTATCGGAAGAGGAGATTTCGAGCGTAGTGTCTGCGTTTCTGGCAGCATGTTGGTAGCAAGCCAAGGGGCCCGCTGCTTGCACACGCCAACCAAGCCCACTCCCCCGCGAAGGCTTAAATTGAAAATGAAATCTCCGGAACGGGGATCGAACTCGTGCCCGATTCTGACGTAACCAAATATCCTGCCTAGCGGTTGCATGATTTGCGGACAGTGTCTCGCTGCATTTTGTTGCCCTGAATGGCGAAACGGCGTTGAATGACGCTGATTTGCAATGGGTGATCCATGCCTGGAACTGCCTTCCTCCGGCAATCAGTAGCGATGCTCGCCCATTTGAAATCAGGCGGTTAGATAGGCTTCCTTCGCGCTTCTCCGATTCCGAGTTTACGCGGCGGAAACGAGGCAGTATCTCCCAAGTGACTAGAGCGTTATGATGCTCTTGCACCTGTTGGGATATCTTGGACAGCCTTCCTGAAGAAACGACGGATCTCAATGCCCATATTGTTCATTCCCGGCCCCTAAGTTTGGGAGAAATCGATGAGTCAGGTGTCCGCTGACCGATGGCTTTCCCTCGACGAAATTGCTGCGTACCTCGGTGTCAAGCGTGACACGATTTACAAATGGATCTACCGGAAACAATTGCCGGCGCACAAAGTTGGCAGCTTGTGGAAGTTTCGAAAGGAAGAGGTCGACGCTTGGATAACGTCGGGCGACACCAACAGCTCGATTGGCACCCGGAAGCCAAGGTAGAAGCTACCCATTTGCCCGCGCTGCCTACAAACCAGTCCAATTCGTGCATTCAAGACGCCGTGCCAACAAGAGCAAGAAGAAATGCAACCAGAACACCTTGAAAATGTCGCGGCGATGCGAGCCGCTGTTGGTTTTCTGGGAGAGAAGGAGCAGGCCGGATGGTGGCCCAGTTCGTTCTTCGGAATCGGAAGCACGGCGTTTCTCTCACCACTTTTTCCGCGCACCCATTTCTTGGCCCAGTGTCAGGGAGTCACCTGTGCCGCGTCGCGGAAACATGACGAGCGTATCGGCGTCGGCCAGGTCTACCACCTATTTCGCCTTCCTGAGGACATCGAGCAAGGGATTCACCATTTACTCCACAGTGTGGATATAGTTGATCGGCTCAAAGAAATTGTCGGCGATCAAGCAGCAGCATTACGCTTCTTGCAAAAAGACACTGTCGAAGCGATGAATAGAGAAATTGGACCAACCTACATGGCTCCGATCAGCAGCCTGCGCGATCCTAGGTTTTGGGGCAAAGTGGCCGCCAAGTATTCAAGCGGATTCGATCGTGGATCGGAGATCTATCCCTACTTCGCCGACCGGAAATGACGAAAGCACCGTATACAACGCAGTTGCAAGCAGGTCTTGGGATGGTCGACGAAACACGATCTCTTTTGGATCTCTGGCACGATGGCATGGAGCCGTCTTCGCTATCTCAGGCAGCTTTGGAGTCGGGACGCTTTCCGACGATGTCCGCACGCCGAATCCGCAATCTGGTGATCGAGTGCTTCGCACCGCGCTTACTTATAGGCGCAGCAAAGCCAGCATTGCACCTGAAAATACTCGCAACAATGCTGGCGCCACGCGAATTCACCCAACTACTCTTCATCCATGCTTGCCGCGCCAACGTAATCCTTCGAGATTTCGTGCGTGAAGTTTATTGGAGCTTTTACACGGCAGGCCATGAGACGATTAGCAATGATACTGCCCGCGAATTTGTCGCCCGAGCAATCCAGGATCAAAAGACAGCAAAGCCATGGTCGACCGCGACAATTCGCCGCGTAGCGTCATACTTGACTGGTTGCTGTGCCGACTTTGGGTTGTTGGAAGCTGGTGAAAAGTCTGTACGCAAGATACTCCCGTTCCGAATCGAGGCTCGCGTTGTTGCGGTTCTGGCATACGAACTACATTTTGCCGGGCGAACAGACCACCGAATTATTGCTGACCAGGACTGGGCCTTGTTTGGCCTCGACCATGCAGACATTCTCGAAGAATTCAGGCGGCTATCGCTAAAAGGACTACTAATCCGGCATTTCCCATATGGAGCGAGCCTGGAACCGATCCAGTCTCGCAATGGTCCCCATTTAACAACGCGCCCCCCCCGCGTCTAGCGCGTGGTGAAA
>JAWXCH010000236.1:0-22163 GCA_034440595.1 Planctomycetota bacterium
CTTCGCGCGCTCCACCGGGTATTCATAAACACCCCGGCCAGCGCGTAGTAATCGCTCTGCGGAACCGCATCGAACTTGTGATCGTGACACTGCGAACACCCGATCGTCGTACCAAGAAATCCTTTGCTCACGGTGTCGATGATGTTCGACATCGTCTCCTGAGTAACTCCCTCCACCTGCGCGCTATCGCCATGCCGACGCTCTCCAAGCCGTAACGCCATCGGACCGATCATCGCTTCATTCATCCCGCTGGCATCGACGCGCGGGGGCAACAGGTCACCCGCAATCTGTTCGCGAATCAACTGATTGAATGGCAGGTCGGTGTTCATGGCACGCACCAGGTAGTCGCGGTACATCCAGGCATTCTTGGTCGGGGCGTCCCATTCGTACCCGTGCGTGTCGGAATAATGCACTACATCCATCCAGTGCCTGGCCCAGCGTTCGCCGAAATGGGGCGAGGCAAGCAGCCGATCCACGACCTTTTCATAAGCATCCGCCGATGAATCACTGAGAAACGCCTCAACTTCCGCGCGAGTCGGTGGCAACCCGGTGAGCGCAAACGTCACGCGGCGCAGCAGCACTTGCTTTTCGGCCTCGGGTGCAGGCGCAAGATTTTTGGCCTCTAGTTTAGCCAGGATAAATCGATCGATCGGGTGATCCGACCAGGCGGTATATTTCACCCCCGGTACAGCCGGGTTCTTGACCGGTTGCAGGCTCCACCATTGGTGCCGGAGCTTCATCGCGACATCAAACGAACTGGACTGTGCCAGCTCAGCCGCAGTAGGCGGCTTATGGCGCGGGTCATAAGCACCGGTTGCGATCCACGTTTCAAAATCCGCAACCACCTGCGGGGCCAGCTTGGATCCATCCTGCGGCATTTCCATCCCTTCGACTTCATGTCGCAAGATAGCCAGCAGACGACTCTCGGCCGGTTTGCCCGGAATCACAATTGGACCGTTGGCTCCACCGGCGAGCAGTCCCGCACGATGATCCAGCTTCAATTCACCATCGGCATCCTTGATCGAATTATGGCACTCGTAGCAGTGCGCGATCAAAACCGGGCGAATCTTCTTTTCAAAGAACTCCCGCTGCGCAGCCGTTGCCGCTTGCTTGGGCGAACTCTTGGCTGACTCGTCGGCATTTACCAACACGCACACCACCAGCGTGCCGATGGCAACGCCCGCTAGCAGAATTCGCAGATGGGTTGTGGTGGAGGGCATGGAGGCTATTTGTAAATACAAACTACTCAATAACTGATAGCAAATAACAAATCTCTTTTCGGACGAAGTTTTCCACTCACTGCTGATCTGTCATTTGTTATCAATCATTTATTATTTGTTATTGATTTTAAAACAAAGTCCGGCGAGAATATCACCCGCCCATTGACTCATACCTAACTCAACAAATCCTTCAACACCCGACCCTTCACATCGGTCAGGCGCATATCGCGGCCACCAAAGCGATAGGTCAATTTCTCGTGATTCATTCCCAACTGATGCAAAATAGTCGCGTGCATATCGTGAACATCAATCAGATTTTCGACGGCGTTCATCCCCATCTCGTCGGTAGCGCCATAGGTCATGCCGCCTCGGATTCCACCACCGGCCATGCAGATGGTGTAGCCGCTGACATGATGATCGCGACCATCGCCGCTTGCAGTGTGCGGAGTGCGTCCCATCTCACCGGCCCAGACTATTAGCGTCTCATCCAGCAGCCCACGCATTTTCAGATCTTTGATCAAGGCGGCCACCGGCTGGTCCGTAATTCTGGCATTCTCTGCATGCCGCTTCTTCAATTGACCATGCTGATCCCAAGGGGCATTATTGGAATGCGTCAGAGGGCACGTCACTTCGATAAACCGCACACCCGCCTCGACCAGCCGCCGCGCACGCAAGCACTGCATGGCATAAAATCGATCGTAATCGGTTTCGCGGTCCACCCCGTACATGGCCAGGGTCGCCGGCGTTTCGCCGCTGATATCGCACAGATCCGGGACCAGCAGTTGCATTTGCGCGGCAGTTTCATAATTCTTCACCGCGGCCTCAATGGCCTCGGCTCCCCCTGCGCCGGCCGGGCGTGCATCTTGCTGGCGCAAGTAGTCCAACTTCGCTCGCTGAATTTCCCACGGGTCGGACGGCACAATATTGTCCACCGGCTGGCCTTTGGCGCGAATTAGTGTGGCCTGGTGCGTGGCCGGCAACCAGGAACAGGCAAAGTTCTGAAAGCCACCGTTGGGAATCCAATCGTTGTTCAGAACGACGTAGCCCGGCAGTTGCTCGTTTTCCGTACCCAGACCATAAGAGACCCAGGCACCGACGCTGGGTGCGGCACCGATACTGCGGCCGGTGTGCAACAGCAGGTTCTGCGCTCCGTGCAGCGGCGACTCGCCGACCATTGAGCGAATTACGCACAGGTCATCGATCACGCCGGCCATGTGGGGAAACAGATCGCTAACCCACAGGCCAGAGCTGCCGTGCTGTTTAAATTTCCAAGGGCTTTGTAGCCACTTGCGACTCTCGCCGACGCCTTGGGAAAGTGCATCGGCCTTCCACGCGGCCGACTTGCCGTTTCGTTTGGCCAGTTCCGGTTTAGGATCGAACGAATCAACGTGTGAGACACCCCCATCCATGAACAGAAAGATGACATGCTTCGCACGCGGCGCAAAGTGCGTCGGCGGTGCGGCAGCCTCGGCTGCTCCCCAGCGATTGGCCAGACCGGCAAACGCCATGTAGCCAAAGCCGAGGCTCGATTGCTTCAGCCAACTACGACGCGAGTACGATGGTCCCACTCGCCCGGGGCAAAGCGGATTGTGCGAAGGAGCCTGCTGCATCGCGTCATGCCGATTATTGAAATCGGTACTCCGATCAGTTAATTCGGTACTCCGATCAGTAAACATATATGAACTCCTTGGTATTAAAAATCGCATGGGCGGCGTCTTGCCAGGCAGGTTGAAATTGAGCAGCATCGTCCAGTTTGGCGCCGCGCAAGACGGCGCAACGGATCACTAAATCGACAACGCGCTGCACCTCTGCGGGCTGCGGCGGTCGCGCATAGGCAGCGTACAGCATCTGCTCCACTTTTTCCGCCGCCGTGGTATCTTTATTGCGAAGCACCTGCTCGCTCCAGTACTTAGCCATCGCCACCACCAGCGGATCGTTCAGCATCGCCAAAGCTTGATCGGGAACGTTGGTTGTATCTCGCTTGCCGATTGTCAGTTTAGGGAGTGGCTGATTGAAAATCGCCAAAAACTTCGGCGGCTCCATCATCGTCATCTTTAAGTAGATACTGCGACGCCCATTGCCGTCCAGCGGGCCAATAAACAATCTTTTTCTCGCATCCTCTGCCATGCGATGTGGATCGATCGGCGGTCCGCCAATTGCCGGATCGAGCCGACCGGAAACCAGCAGCAGAGAATCGCGAATTGCCTCGGCATCGAGGCGGCGCAGCGGTCGATGGTGCCACAGCCGGTTCTCAGGGTCAACTTCTAAAGCCACCGCAGATGTCTGTCCACTTTGCCGCCAGGTATGACTAATGACGATCGACCGAATCAGTTTCTTCTGCGACCAGTTTTCCTGTGTGAAGCTGTGCGTAAGCCAGTCGAGTAGCTCTGGATGGGTCGGTCTCTCACCCAGGTGGCCAAAATCGTCCGGGGTGCGGACAAGCCCTTCTCCAAACAGTTGCAGCCAAATTCGATTCACCAGCACACGGGCAGTCAGCGGATTCTGACTGCTGGCAATGACATTCGCCAGTTTCAGGCGACCACTCGTGCGATCGTTTTCCGCCAGTGGTACAGCGGCGGAGAGCGCGGCCTGGCCCCCTAATAGGTTAAGCACACCGCGGGGCACCTCGTCACCCAGCTCTTCATACGACCCGCGAATATTGATCCGTTCGTTCTGCGCCTCATTCCATTCGGCAGCCGAACCGATCGTGCGATTCGGCTGTAGCTTCGCCTCGGTCTGGCGGTAACGAGCCAATAGCTGAGCCAGCTCTGAATCTTGCGGAAAGTCATTCTTCAGTAACCCGGCGGAGAGGGCGTCATTGAGCAGTAACACATCCTCGCTGGTGCTTTTTCCTTCGCGCAAACGTTCGACAGCCGCCAGCACTGTATCGGCAAAGCGGTCAGCCCAGGCTGCTTTCGGTTGCGGTATAGTGGCATCGGAGAACAGCGGCTGAAAGCGCGCCAGCTCGTCGCGCGGGCCTTTCTTCGTCGCGTGGCGATAGATCTTGGTAACGCCGAACCAAGAATTTGGATCGGTGATCGCCTCCACGGACATACCCTTCAGATTGACCCGTGGCGGAAAGTTATTGTTGAGCGTCTTGGTCGCCATTTCAAAATAGATGCGACGCACAGCAGTATCGAAATCTCCAGTAAATCGTACAAACCGGCCCGCCTTCATCTCCAGCCAGGCCAGCGTCGGCTGATTAATAAAAAGCATCCGCTCTGGATGAACCGCCTGATCGATAATAAAAGACTGCGCCGCGTGATTTCCCCCGGCATGGCCAACCGAAAATGTCACCGGTGCTTGAGAGTCGAAAAACGAACTGCGTAGCACTCCACCCAGCCGCTGCGACCAGACATGCGACCATCGACCAGCCGGCAGGATCTGATCAATCACGCGATTTCCGTTCAATGCGATGACCAACTCGCCATCGGCCACCAGACCATGCTGCATGCCGAAGCCGTCCCATTTCCAGCCCGGCACGGGATCGTTTGAGTCGTGCTCTGCCTGGCCCGAGGGCGTGAAGTCGGCCATGAGGGTCAGGTTAGCCTTGTTGGCTGCCGCGCGACCCTTATGTTCCGCTTGAAATTCATCCAGCGACAGTGGTGCCGTCGTCTGCCGGTGCCAGATTTCACTCAGTGTTGCCGGAAACTTCTGCTGCTTGGTTGATCGTTTCGACACCGTCGCGACCTGCGTTGCCGCTATCTCCTGCGAGTCCACTTCTTTGGCATTAGCCATTGCGGTCGGCTTCGCATCGGCAGGGGACTTCAGCGACATTAGATTCGTGATCAACGCTTCGCGAGAAGCGAGCCAATCGGTCGTCAGCTCGGCGCGAATCGCACTTTTAATCCCTCGCAGTTCCTCAATCGTCGCTAAATTGGGATCCACCGCGTCGACGCAGCGCGCTCCCCAGCGGGTACTCATAAACACCCCTGCCAGTGCGTAGTAATCGCTCTGCGGGACTGCATCAAATTTGTGATCGTGGCACTGCGAACAAGCGACCGTCGTGCCAAGGAGCCCTTTGCTCACCGTGTCGATGATGTTCGCAACTGTCTCTTGCGTAGTGCCTTCAAACTGCGCATTGTCGCCGTTGCGGCGCTCACCCAGCCGCATGGCCATCGGGCCAATCATCGCCTCGTTGATGTTCGTCGCCGCGTCCACTCGCGCGGGCAGCAGGTCACCAGCAATCTGCTCGCGAATGAGTTGATCAAAAGGCAGATCGGCATTCATCGCACGCACCAGATAGTCGCGGTACATCCAGCCGTTCTTGACCGGTATATCGCGCTCAAACCCGTGGGAGTCCGAATAGTGGACCACATCCATCCAGTGTCTGGCCCAGCGTTCGCCGAAATGTGGTGATACCAGAAGCCGATCGACCACCTTTTCATAGGCGTCCGGCGAAGTATCTCTTTGAAACGCATCGACCTCCTCCCGCGTCGGTGGCAGGCCGGTCAGCGCAAACGTCACGCGCCGCAGCAGAATCTGCTTCCCTGCCTCAGGCGCAGGTGCCAAGTTTTTGGCTTCCAGCGCGGCCAATATAAATCGATCGATCGGATGCTCCGACCAGGCAGCATTCTTGACCGCCGGCAACGCGGGCTTCTTGACCGGCTGCAAGCTCCACCACTGCTGACGCAGCTTCAGCGCCACATCGAACGATGTAGAGTGAGCCAGCTCCCCCGCCGTCGGAGCTTTATCTCGCGGGTCGTAGGCACCGGTTGCGATCCAGGTTTCAAAGTCAGCGATCACTTCGGGAGAAAACTTCGCTCCCCCCTGCGGCATTTCCATCCCCTCGACCTCATGCCGCAGAATTGCCAGCAGCCGACTCTCGCTGGGCTGGCCCGGTACAACGATCTTGCCATTGCTTCCCCCTTTCAACAGCGCCTCGCGATGGTCCAGCGCCAACTCGCCATCGGGTTCCTGCACCGAATTGTGGCATTCATAACAGTGCGCGATTAAAACCGGGCGAATGCGACTCTCAAAGAACTCTCGCTGCGCCGCAACGGACTTCTGCGCTGCTTTTTCGGGCACATGTTTCAAAGGCTCAGCCGCAATCGCCAACAACGCACCTGCTACCAACGCGCCCACCGCGGCACATGGCAGCAAAATCCGAACTGAAAGCGGAGAGCCGTGCATAGGGAGCAGTACAGGTTATCGACTGCAAAAGGCGGGTGATTTTGGCCCTAAGTGCAACAGCCAGCAACACCTCGGGCGGGACTATCTATGCTACCCGATAGAAAACGCTTTCTGCAAGCGAAATCTGCGGTGGATTGCAGACAAAATTCACCGCGGGAGGTGTCCTGCTCTATCAGCGTTCCGCTTTGATTGTCGCAGCATTGGGACTTTCGCTGTCGCTATCTGAGGAACACTCCGCAATACCCAATTGACCATCGGTCATTTCGAGTTGGTAGGACTTACCAGCCTCAAAATGTGCCGTCACTGTCGCGACCTTTGTTGGATCGTCATCGGCATCGAGGGCCAATGTGTGGGTTCCAGCCGGGATCAAAGCCTGCGGTACGACTGTGTGGATCGGATGGCTCGCGCGTTCTACGGGTCGTCCGTCGACTGCAATGACACTGTAGCCGGTATCAAAGTCTCTGGGCGGCGAGCAATCGTGAAGAACCGCGCGATTCGCTGAAGATGGTCGGCTAGCTGAACATCCAGCGACCATTGTTACGGCCAATAGTGAGACGAACAACCGGTACAGCTGCGTGTACTGACCACTTCTACTTCCGGCCAGTTGTGAGCGACTGTATGATGTGCGTTCCATCGCATACCTCTGATGTTTTCCGACGAGGTTTCGCTCGGTGATCCCAACCGTTCACCGGTTTACCATTTATCCCGCCTTTCGTATATCGGAATAAACGTGAAAATGCCTTGCGTAAGGCGCAGGGCTTCTATCGAAAGTTCCCGAGAATCGGAAAATATTCCGAACAGCTAGACATCTGCTGCCGATTGTGATCTCGGCTCGCGAACCTCACCCTGCGCGCGTGGCTAGAATGAGGTCTTCGTGCTCAAAGGCCGAAGCCATCCTGGCAATCGCCTTCTCTGCAATTCCATACTGCTTGGCGACGTGCCGCCACCGCGATGTTGCCGTGCCCACCTCTCGTGCAACGTTTCGAGCCGCAGGTACGTGCAGGCCGAACTCCTCCGCTACCTCGAATGCCAGGTCCAGAGATGCCGCAGGGGAGTCAAACGTGATGGTAGTACTCAGCAATCGGGGCTTGATTTCCGTAGGGACGGGATTTAGGTCGTAGGCCGGAGATAGTTTCCAACCGGCGGTCCCATCGTACAGAAACCCGTGGTTTCGCAGATGATCGTCCGTATTTGAGATCAGAACATTGAATACCATTCGTCGCCATAGCTCGCTCAAGTCGCTGCCGGGGCTGGCGCCATGCTGTCGGATCGCATCAGCGATCTCCAGGTAGCTATGTGTCTGGTGGTCACGCGCTCCGAGCATGCTCATCGCAGATAAGAACGGGATGCGTCGCTGACCGCTGCGGTCGAACCGCTCTAGCAACAGTACCGACCTGCCCGACACTTGCTCCATTCGCCACGAAGGCACGGTAATTCCGGCATGCTGTGCTAGCGACAGAGCCACTCCCTCCCACGATTCGACGTCGAAATCATCATTTCGCTGCGGAAACTTTGCAATGGCAAGCCGGCCGTCGCTTTCACGCACGGTCGCCTTGGGTCGAGCGCCGCCGAGCGAAGACCCTGGCGCCAGCAGCAGTCGCAATTCCTCGTCCGTGTCGGTTTCCGTCTCGAAGTGGGATGCGGCAGCCAAGAGCCTGGGCAGTTCGATCACCGGGGGAATGCGCGTTCCCTCCGCTTCGGCGAGAAACGGCCCAACTTCCTGAAGCGAAAATCGAAGCGCCCCCTGCCGCGATTCGTCATCGACAAGCAGTAGATAGTCGCTTTCGCCAAGCGTACGCGGTGTTCGCCTCTCTCTTGCTGCACGGCGACGTTCACCATAACGCATCAGCGTTCGCCCCCAGCGATCAGGGGCAGAATCTCCCAATGAACCAAAGATGGCCTGGTCCTGTGCGGTATGTTGCGGGCCAACACCCAGATACAGCGCCGGTTCTAGTGAAAATCGCTGCGGATCTGTCAGCCAATCTTTGTCATACTCAAACGTGGCGCTTTCCCGCCCGTGATGCAGGCGCGACCATAGCCTACCAACCAGAACGGGGCCTCCTTGTAAGTCGATATACGCGAAAATCGCACTCATGGCTTATCTTTCGATCGCTTGGTTCGTATCCGCTTTGGCAGGCGTTCTTCTTCCAGTGCCAGCCCGAGATCGTCTTGGCGAGGATCGGCAATTTCGCTCAGCCTCTCGACAAGCCCGAGGACAAACAGCATTGATGCATAGACACCGATCGATACGGAGCTGCTCCCCTTCTCTGCTTTCGCCAGAGTAGCCCGCGTGACACCGACTCGCTCGGCCATCAACGCCGTAGGAATTCGCCGCCGCCGGCGCGCATCGCGTAAGTCGCTACCGAGCTTTCGCAGGGAGCGCTTAACGGCAATCGGCGGGGTGAGAGAGGTTTTCCGGCCCATAATTACGCTATCTAAATTAGCCTCTAATACAGTTAGTGTACATTATAGTATCCATTAAGTCAATTGATACGGTATTGATGCAGCGCGCGTGCAAACCGCTTGCGCTCCTCGCTTCGGGCTTCAAGAGTGCAATTCCGCGGGGAAATATAGCGAAATGCTTGGGGGTACTGTAGGGAAGATGAGCGTGGCTCTACCCCGTCGGGTACTGCCGGCAGTACTCGTACAGCGCCATGGAGGTGGCGGTATGCACGTTGTAGCTGTACGGCAGGCCGTAGACCGGGATCTCGGCCACGCGGTCGACGTACCGCAGTTCTTCCTCGGTCAGCCCTTGCCGTTCGTTGCCGATGACGAGTGCCGTTTTGTGCACGAAGGAGAAACTGTGCAGATCTTCTGAGTTGGTGGTCTGCTCCAGCCCAACGAGTTCGTACCCTTGCTGCTTCAGCTCCTTCAGCACGGGCGGCAGCGTGCGATGCACTTCTAGGATCACACTATCGGCACCGTCACGCGCGATCTTATCCAGCACTTTTGGCGTGCCGCAGGCGATGACGCGCGTGATGCCACAGCACCCGGCGGTGCGCATGATATGCGAAAGGTTGATATTGCTGCGCAACGGTGCGCAGGCGACAACAATTTCGCGCGGCTGAGTCAGCTCTTGCGGCGGTTTGTGGCGGAGATGTTCAAAGTGGGGCATGCTAATTGTCGCATTTCGCTCCGCGAAATAGCGATTATTCGCGAAAGTGCAGGCTGGTGTGGTACATCAAAAACGGTGCTCTTTCACGGAGTGAAAGGCAACTGAGGGTTACTCCAGTTCCTCAAACGCGCGGCGTGCCGCGTCAATGAACGCCTTCACACGCGCGGGATCCTTTATGCCCGGTGAGATTTCGACACCACTGGCCGTATCAACCGCGACTGGCTGAACAGTTGCAATTGCCTCAGCGACATTCTCAGCGGTCAAACCGCCTGCCAGAATCAAGGGCACATCGTCGGCAACCTCCCATTGCTTCAACAGATCCCAGTTGGCCACTCGCCCCGTGCCGCCGAACTGGCCTGCTTCAAAACTATCAATCAGCAGGCCGGCCAGTTCCACATCAAGCTGCCGACACTCATCGATATATTTCTCGATGGCAGCTAGTCCACCTGGTCCGAGCCGCAGCGCACGAACGACCGGGATCACACCCAGCTTGGCAATCAACCGTGGCGTCTCGTCACCGTGCAGTTGCACCGCGTCCAGTTCGTAATTAGTAAAAGTCTCTATCACCTCATCTGCCGTCGCGTTAACAAATACGCCGACCTTGACCATCTCGGGGGGGATCTCAGCAATCACCTCGGCGGCACGCGAGGGGAGCAGGTAGCGTGGACTTTTCGCGTAGAAATTGAGCCCGATGGCATCGGCACCAGCCGCCGCCACGGTCGCTACATCCTCTGGTCGACAGACGCCACAAATCTTGATCTGCACAATTCAGTCTCTTTGATTGGACAGCGATGGTTCCCAGTCACCGAATTCTACCGGCCTGACCAGGTCTCAGTATTCTAGCCAAACTACGCGACGGGGGTACTCCAGGCTATCTCAATTCCCACCCCAAATCGTTGCTAGCAAAGGCCCAGCCCAGTTTCAGGTTGAAACACCGCTCTCAGTTCAAGTTGTAATGGTTCTTCCGACGATGACGAGACAGGGGACCGCAGCGCGCGAATTTTGTCATGTCAAAATCGCATGCCAGCCGTCTGCCCCTTGTCAAAACCGCGAATCAGCGGTCGATAGGCCAAAGTCAGTATTGGGACGCTAGCAGAGGCCGGCGTTGTGGCACTGATGACAGGCAAACTACTTTTCAGAGCTGCCTTGGCATGCATTGGACTTTGATCCATCAACGACGCACGACCGACCGGTCCACCGGTCCTCGGCAAGCAGCGCTATTCAGCCTAATAGTGCTGTCGTTGATAGCGGTCAGCAGGCCTACCGCAATCGGCGCAGAGCTACCTTCTGCAACTGGCACGCCCGCCGCCGTAGACTCGCCAGAGGTAGCAGCATTGCGTGCGACTTTGGCCAAGGTGCAGGCGACTCATCAGCAATCGGTGATGGCAGAAATGGCGGCTGGCCGCGTCTATGAAGCGGCCGACCAACAGCGTATTCATTATCTGTTGCAGCAAATCAAACACGGAGAGAGCAAAACGCCGGCAAGAAGCTCACCGACGATTACTGTGCCCAGCGGGATCAATATTCCGAACTTGCACGCTGCGCAGCCGACGACGATGCCGAACCCGCGGTACCGCGAATTGCGGCAGCGGGTGGAGGCGCTGGGACAGCAGCGAACTGAATTGCAAAGCCAGGTGACAGCGGCGCATCCCAAGTTGGTGTCGCTCGAGAGCCTGATATTTGAGACTCGTAAGCAACTGGACGATACGTTGGAGATTATTCCGTGGGATCCCAATTCGGACGATCGTCAGGCGGCTGCGATTGGTCCAGCAAGTGGTGTAAATTCTGGCAATCGAATTGCACCCACGAGTTCGAGCGATGCATCCGAGGAGGCCGCTCGAAAGCAGGAAGTTCTACGAACGTATCAGTCGCTCGACGCAACTGCTGGGAATTTGAAGGCCGCCTGGTCAAAAGCGCGGCAAGTCGAACGAACGGATTGGAATGCCAGCTTGCAAGCCGAGGTCGAACTGACAAAGTCGTTGATCGCGGAAAAGCAGTCGCTGGCAACGGCGCAGGCCAATCAGGCCGCCGAACACGCCAATCGCCGTGCAGCGGAGATGCAACTCGCCGCCGAACGGGCCAGTAGCACTGCCGAAAAAGCCAGCCAGTCGGCCAACGAAGTTCAAGACAAAATTGCCGGCCTGACCGCAGCGAAGGCAAATGCCGAACAAGTCGCCATTGCGGCACAAGAAGCAATTGCCAAAGCGCGGCATGAGGCTGACCAGGCGATCGCGGCTGCGAACGAAAAATACCAGGCTGTTCTGGCAGCGCGAGACCTGGCCGATGCCAAGCACGCCGAAGAATTGCAAAATGCCAGAGCCGAGACGGACGCAGCGCGCAACAGTGCACTGACTGCGGACGGTGCCAAGAATGATGCAATACTGTCGGCCAACCGTCGCGTGGCAGATCTGGAAGCGGAACTGCGCGAAATGGCGCAGTCGAAGCCGATCGTGGTGTGGGCTAAATCACCCGAAGTGAAGCCTGGAAAATATCCCGGTACTGCGCCTGGCGCTAATACACCCGTAGCGGTGACGGAGCAGCCAGCTTCAGAGGTCAAACAGTCCGCATTCGAGGGCGCTGCGCCTTCATTGCCGACGGTCACGCCAGTCGCGACAGTAGTGGATGTGACAGTGCCTGCAGTGGCAACCGATTTCGCCAATGCGGCGGTCGTCCCAAGTGCAGCGTTGCCGCTTGCCGCAGCGGACGGGGGCGTTTCACCTGCGATTGTTCCGGCGATTGCTGCTGATACAACTCAGCCTATACAGCCGCCTATCTCAGCACCGACTGCCACCGCTGCAGCAATCCAACCGGATGTCGACGAAGCGGCCAAGGACGCCGCTGCTCGGGCTGCTGTGTCGGAAGTTACTCCTCCGACAACAACTGCACCAACTGCCGCATCCAACGCCGATCTGCAAAACCAAGCCAATCCGCAAAATAATGCTGCAAGCCAATTGCCACCAGTCATTGCCATCAGCCGCGTAGCAACTGATTCAACTGACTCAGTATGGCCGGAACCAGTGGCTAAGGCGAGCGAGCCTACCAATAGTGAAGATTCGACCGGCAGAGCGGCCAACAACAGCGACGACAATGTTTGGCCCCCACGATCAGAGACGAACTCATCGACCAAAGCCGATATCATCGCCGCAAGTGTGCCGGCTGACCTGCCTGCCGTGCCGAGTGAGCCGGTTGCAGCCACCAAGTCTGCCACCGCGGCGGGGGAAAAATCGTCTGAACGCGAAGCGAAAGTTAAAAGTGTCGAAAAGATGGCTGCATCGCAGACTTCGACCGTCATAGCGCCACCCGCAGTTGACGAATCCGAAGGACTCTTTCACGTCGATCCAGAAAATTGGTTCTCGATATTGTTGACCACAATCGGCATTGGCGGGTTTCTAGCAATCCTGTTCTTCATGCTGCGTGGTGAGGAAAACGCAACAACCACCGCAACTGAGTCTGCCGAGCAACTGTTGAACAATGCAGAAGATATCCCGCGAATTTTGGAGCTACCGGTGCTAGCAGAAGTGCAGCGAAAGGCGGCCTGAAAACCTCGAATATGCCGAATGCTCGCATAGTTTTAATGTGGCAGTACACAGCGATGATAAAAACCGGTCAATGTGCCGGTCGCGGTGGAGTTTACCGGCGACCGATGCCGACCAAAGGGGAGTGCCATTGGTAGAGCCTGATGGCTCGCGACATTGGCGATTGGGAGCAGACGTAGCGTTTGAGTATGGAAACAGCGATTCGACTGTCAGACTGTAAGGTGCGAAGCCATTATGTATGAACAATTCTTCCGATTGACGGACCGTCCCTTCGCTTCAGCTCCTACTGCGGATCGATATTTTTCCGCGGAGGCCATCGAAAATGCCCGCGAGACGCTGTTTCGCTGCATCGAACGAGCCGAAGGTCCGGCACTGGTCATCGGCCCGGTCGGCACCGGTAAAACCATGCTGCTGGAAGTCCTGGCAGAGCAGTTCAAGAACAACTTTGAAGTAGTCCGACTGGATTGCGGGCGGCTCTCCACACGAACGGCATTGTTCCAGGCAATTCTGTTCGAGTTAGGCCTTCCCTATCGCGACCTGGAAGAAAACGAGTTACGGCTCTCGCTGTTGGATCACTTGCTCGGCGACAACAGCCCCGGCTTGCTGCTGCTGATCGATGAATCGCACACGCTATCAATCCGGCTGTTGGAAGAACTGCGATTGATCAGCAACCTGGCTCAGCATGGCGAGCAATGCGTTCGAATGGTGCTGGCGGGCGGATCTCGGTTGGAAGAGCGGTTTGCCAGCCCGAAGCTGGAGTCGTTTAACCAGCGACTAGCCGCACGCTGCTACCTGCAGGCGTTTGATCGTGCCGAGACGCGCGAGTACGTGCGTGCATTGGTGCATGCGGCTGGTGGTGACCCCGATCGTATCTTTACGTCCGATGCACTGGATGCCGTCCAAACCGCCACCGACGGCATTCCGCGCCTGATCAATCAGGTGTGCGATCATGCACTAATTCTCGCCTGTGCGGGCGGTACATCGCGGATTGACCGACACGGCATCGAAGAGGCTTGGGCCGACCTGCAGCAATTGCCTTCGCCTTGGAATAACACGGCGGAAACCACCGCTTTGCCGGTGGCAAGTGAAACGATTGAGTTTGGTATCTTGCGTGATGAGCCGCTGGATAATCGCCAGTCGCAGCCGGTTCCGACCCGTCCCATTGCCGCGCAGCGCAAACCGCTGACCGTCGCCAAACCAACTGAAGCTAAACGACCGGAGCTGCAAGACGCCGATGAACCGGCTGCGGTGCCGTTTCCCGGGGCTGGCCGAGGACGGCCCGAGCGTACGGAATCGCATGATCCGCTTCGACGCATTAGCGATATGCAGCGGCGCTTGGCCGAGATTGACAGCGATCTGGAAATGGACAGCGACCACGATTTTGAGGTGCCAGAGATCGACCTGGAGATCAATCTCTCGGGCAATCCGTTTGAAGAGGCATTTGCCGATGAAGAGGTTGTGATCGATCGCTACTCGGCATCGACGGCAGATGCTTTGCAGAACCGCCCGTTGGTGCAGTGCGACGAGGCACACAGTCTGGCCGCGCTGTTGCAACCACTGCCAGAGAATTTTGCTCCTAAGCTTTCGCTGGATACTACCTGCGGCGGGCCTGCTGGAAAAAAATGCGGCGACGCATGTGCTCGTGCGGCGCTCAAGGCGGCGGCCCGGCCGGGCGCAGAGCAGTCAGCACGCCCGGCGGCGGCGAAACCGCCCGCTAAGGTCTCCAATGCTTCGAGTCCGACGATCGAAATCGGCGGCCTGCGCGGGACGCAGGCTCCGCCGAAGGTTGCACCTGCATCGCAGCCCAAGGTGCCGCAAACAGCGCAGACACAAAGTAAGTCGGCCCCAAGCACATCGGTGTCCGCGACGACGCCCGTGAAACAGGACTCGCCAGCGATTTCCGAGGACGATGAGAACCTGATTATTGTTGAAGATGATCCCAACCCGACGCGGCATGTGACGGTTGTTCGCAAGCAGCAATATCGTCAATTGTTCGCCAATCTGCGGCGCGGTTAAGCAACGATTCGCAGTGAGTGTGTGAATGGAATCAACCAGTAGGCAATCGATCTCATGGGCCTGATGCTCAAAGCACTGAAGCAGTTGGAGCGGCGATCCGCAGTGATCGACGATAGTTCCAACGTAGCCAGGCCGCACTTCACTCTGGATAGTTTTCTGAGCAGCGCCGCCGTAGTAGAGCCACCATTCGACGGAATCAATACCGAATGGCAGGTTGCTGATCGCGCCAAGGTTGAGTCGAAGACAAAACCGTCAGGTGCCGGCGTCACGCAGCCAAAGGTGCCGCTGTCGGTAGCTACCAAGCTGGCTGCCGCTAGCGAAAACAAGAAGTACTACTACCTGCATCCGGCTGAACATCTGCGGCAGCGGCCTAGCAAGTTTGCGCCTGTTGAAGGTGCGCCGCCTGAGTCGACAACAAGCGACACAGCACAGAGCGAGACTTCGACTGCTGTTGATCTGTCGGATGCGGTCGAATCGCTAGATCCACTAGCGGTGCAGGCTGCTGCTGCGACGTGGCCAATGGCGGACTCACCAGTGTACGAGCTTACCACGGCAATGGATAGCTTGATGCCGGATGAGGCGAGTTTCTTGCAGCAGCCGTTTAGCTGGCAATTGCCGAGCGCCGGGGCAGTTTCTGACGAGGAAGATCTGGCGGACACGGTCCTCGATCAAGAAACGCTGGTTGTGGAGATTGCCGCCGAGGCTGACGCACCGACTGCCGAAGAGTTCGTGGCCGATTCGATACCGTCCGAATCGCCGAACTGCCAAGAGGGAGAGTTGTCGGACATCGGGCTGGAGATGTTCTTGGAGCAGGGTAACGATCAGTTCCTGTTGGCCGACATAGTGAATGATGCCTGGGATGGTGAGCTGGCGGCTGTCGAGCAAGTTCCAGACTGGTCGAGCGAACTGTTGCCGCCAGCTCAACTGACTGATGCAGCCGCGATCGATCAAGCGCCGATTGCCGATCGTGAGCCGGAGACTTTAGATCTGTTGGATGCAGCAGCGCAGCCACGTTTGCTGGACCATGCCGGATTAGTCGAACGACTGCGGTCGTTGCTGTTGCCGCGCAGCTCTAATGCGCTGGTGTTCGCCTGGCCGAAGGGAATCTCTGGCGATATTGCAAACTCCAGTAATAGCAACTTACTCATTTCTCTGGCCGAGCAATTTGTGCGGGCCACTGCGGAGTCGCTGCTAATAGTCGACGCCACCCTGCGTCAAGAATGCGTTCAATTGATCGGGTTATCTCCGGCAGCAGGGATCTGCGAAGTACTCCAAGGCGCGCCGATCGAATCGGCCGTGATGGCGACCAGTACGCCCGGTATTGGGCTGATTGGCCGCGGATCCAGTGTGTCAACACAGTTCGATCCAGCCATGGCAAACGAGTCCTATCAGGCACTTTCTGAAGCGATCCCGATGATGCTGATTGCCGTCGATGCGGATGACGTTCAGATCGCCCCGTACCTGATGAAACATGCCGATGCGACGTTACTGCTCGTGGAGCTAGGGCGGACCTCCGCTGCCGCGGCACAAAAGGCACGTCAGTCGCTTCTCTCACACTGCGCTAACCTGGTTGGGTGCATTGCACTGCGGTAAATTGCCTTCGTGTCGGCAACTGATATCTGCCTGCAGCCCCTCACCTCTCCACCCGCTGGACATTGATCTCATACATCGCGCCGTGGGGGAGAGATCGCGGTATCAGCCGCGGGTGAGGGCGATCAACAATCGACAGGACTAAGCCGCTGGCAATGCAATGAAAGTGAGTCAAAATCGCTATCAGGCAGGATAACCATCGCTGATTTTCCGGAAATAACGCCGTATCGCCGTTCGCCGGTTCACGGTGTCCCGCTACAATCGGCCAATTCCACAGCCGAGTTTGCCCCTAGGTAATCTGATTGCACATGCCTGATTCAAACAACGCCACCAAGACGCTCGTCATGTCGGCGACCTATAACGAGATCGAAAATCTACCACGCCTGGTTGACGGGGTTTTCGCCGTCGCTCCCGAGGTCGATTTTTTGGCAGTTGACGACAACTCACCGGACGGCACCGGCGTCTGGGCTGACCAGCGTGCAACGATAGACAAGCGTGTCCGCTGCCTGCATCGCGCCGGCAAGCAGGGCCTCGGCAGCGCGATCATCGCCGGAATGCGATACGCCAGCGAGCATGGCTATCGGCATATGTTGAACATTGATGCCGACTTCAGCCATCACCCGCGCTATCTGCCCGCCATGATCTCCGGCATGGATCCCGCCAATGGCGCACCAGTCGACGTCATGATCGGCTCGCGATATATCCCGGGCGGTGGAACTACCGGCTGGCCAATGCGTCGCAAGTTGATGAGCCGTGGCGTGAATCTCTATGCACGCTGGTGCCTCTGGCTCTCGCCGCACGATTGCAGCGGCGGCTACCGCTGCTACCGCGTTGCAATGCTGGAGAAGCTAGACCTGGGTGCGGTGCAATCGAGCGGGTACTCGTTTCAAGAAGAGATCCTCTGGATGCTCCACCGCGCCGGGGCACGCATCGCCGAGACACCGATCATCTTCGCTGATCGTGAGCGTGGTCAATCGAAGATCAACGGCAAAGAAGCGGTTACCGCCCTGCGGATTATTGCCACGCTCGGTGCAAGGAACCTGATCGGAAGGTAGCCCACAGTTGCCTTTCGCTCCGCGAAAGAGCACTGAAATTGGATTAGACGTTGATCTGCGAAAGCGCAATTTCGCGGAGTGAAAGGCGACTGAAGAAGCGGTTACCGCCATGCGGATTATTGCAACCTTGGGTGCGCAAAATCTGATCGGTTGGCAACCGGGCTCACGTTAAATGCTCTCTCCTCTTTCTGGCTGAGTCTCCAGCGGCACAAAATCGGCCGAGCGCGGCGTATCGATATCCAGCCGCACCGGCCCAATGATCAGTCGCGAGTCATGCGCATTGAGTAGCCAATTCCAGAACCAGCGAAACATCACAGAAACGCGATTACGAAAGCCAATCAGGAATGAGATGTGGACAACTGCCCAGAGCAGCCAGGCACCAAAGCCACCAATCTTTAGCTTGCCGACATGCGCCACCGCTTGTGTACGCCCGATCACCGCTAGCGAGCCTTTGTCACGGTACTTGAACGGTGGGCGATGGTCGGCGACGGTCTTGTCGGCCAGCTCCTTCAGAATAATATACCCCGCGTATTGTCCCATCTGAATCGCTGCGGGCGCAACTCCAGGGATCATTCGCGCAGTGCCTCCCGATTTGCCAGCGTCTCCCCATTTCGCCGCTGCCATATCTCCTAGAACAAACACCTCGCGGTGGCCTGGAATGCTGAGATCTGGCCCGACAATCACTCTCCCGGCACGGTCTAGCGGCACGCCCAGGCCCTTGGCGAGCGGGCTGGCCTGCACACCTGCGGCCCAAAAGACATTTTGCATTGGAAAGAATCGATTTCCCACCGAAACGCCATGCGGCTGAATGTTGGTCACAATCGAATTGAGATGGATCTCAACCCCCATCCGCTCCAGGTCGCGCTGCGCCCGTTTACTCAGTTCGGGTGGAAACGGGGGTAGCACCCGGTCGGTACCCTCAAAGATCACCACACGCGTATTGCGAGTATCGATGTGCTTGTAGTCGTGCGGCAAGGTCTTACCGGCGATCTCCATGATGGCTCCGGCCAGCTCGACACCGGTCGCACCGGCACCGACAATGCCAAAGGTCAACGCCGCGATGCGTGCTTTTTCACTCCCCTCAAATTCAGCCGTCTCAAAGGCCAATAGTATTCGCCGCCTCAGTTCGGTAGCGTCCTCCAGACTCTTCAAGCCGGGCGCGTACTTCTCCCATTCATCGTGGCCAAAGTAGGCGTGCCGCGCACCGGCCGCCAGAACGAGATAGTCGTACTGAACATAGCCATCGTGAAACATCAGCCGCCGCTTTTCGACATCAACGCTATGCACCTGGGCCAATAGCACCTGGCAGTTCTTTTGCTTTCGCAAAATGCTGCGGATCGGGGCGCTGATCTCTGCCGGAGTGAGCGAAGCGGTGGCCACCTGATACAATAGCGGCTGGAAGAGATGGTGATTGCGGCGGTCGACCAACGTCAGATCGATCTCAGCATGACGGAGTGCTTTGGCCACTTGCAGGCCGGCAAAACCGCCACCGACGATGAGAATTTTGGGAAGGGTCTTGGTCATGCTCCGTTCCTGGTTTAGTGTTGCTATCCTTCGCGTGCAGGCTAACAAGAGTGCCGTCAGGGGACAAGCATCGTGCCAGTCGGCACGCACAGCTCCAAGAAAGATTCCCAACAGTTATACTGAACGCATGTTCATTGTTGCGTCCTAATCAAACGATCAACTGTAAACTCGCAAGGCACCCCATGAGAGCCAATTCAGACGACAGCGATGGACCGGGTGAAGATCCACGCCCAGTGGATTCACTGATCGAAGCCTGGGCCAACGCCCCGCTTGGCCTGACGAAGTGGGAGCCGAACGACGGCGGCCCGGCGCTCTACGGCCTACGGAAAGAAATGATCGTCGACGGCGTCCGTGAGGTGCAGATGGTCTGGATCAACCAGGCGCAGTTGCGGAGCATTGGGATTGAGCATGGGTTGTGAGGGGAGTTCTGCACCTGCCTGAATCTTGTTAGCGGCTGTTCGGTCCATTCGTGAACGGATCCTTCCACCCTTTGAACTTGGCTATATCCTTATACAGGATCTCGATTGATTCGTGCTTTTCCTTAGTCAGGTCTTGAATCAATGACAACCCAATATCATCCGCAACTTTGATGAGCACGCCATAGTCATAAAGTTTGTCGTTTTCTTTAAACGCCTTCAGTGCATCATCGCGGAGTAATACCTTTCGGCCGTTGATCTCCATGCGTGTATACCTGGTAATCCCAGCCGTCACCTTGGGCTTTCCTTCGTAATAATAGCCGTGCGCGCTGGGGACGTATAGTTTGTCACCATCTGTCAAGACGGTGCCATGCTCTTCTCCGGTTTCCATATGCTTGAACGGTCCTATTTCAATTTTTCCTCCGCACGAGGAGAATTGCATGCGAAACTTCAATTCGTCGTTAAACTCCTCGATTGCCAAGACCGTGTCAGTGTAAGTGCCAACTTCACTGGTCGAAGTGTAGATGCCCACCCACGACTTATCCAGCTTCGCCACGTCCGCTTTCTTCGGTTCGGCGGCAACCACCGATATTGCGGAAAGACAAATCGTCAGCAGTGCAATTCGCGATAGATTCATTTCGCTGCCCTAATTGTATGAGTGATGCGGGAGTGATTGACACTTCGCGAAATTGTAATCGGCAACCTCCGGTTCGGCCTACAGAGGTTAGGCCACACAGGTCTGGACGATTCGCGTGCATTTGCAACGCCTTTTTAAAACCGCCGCCCCGCCACCCCCTTTGACAATCCTCCGCCATTCCGGGATAAATTTGGTTTCCCCATCACGCTGAATTTGGCCGCAGACTCTACCTCTGCCTGGCAATCGGCGTGCTACCTCAATCCACGCTGATTTTCACCCCCTGCATCATGCCTGACATCCAAGCTTTTCGCGGTATCCGTTACGACCTCAAACATGTCGGCTCGCTGTCGAATGTCGTCTGCCCTCCCTATGACGTGATCGATGCCAAGTTCCAGGACGACCTGTACAAGAAGCACCCCGCCAACTTCATACGCCTGGAGCTGAACCGCGAAGAACCCGGCGACGACGAGCAGAACAACAAGTACAGCCGTGCCGCCCGGTTTCTGAAGAACTGGCTGAATGAAGGAGTGCTGCAAAACGAGTCCCAACCTGCGATCTACGTTTATCACCAGGTTTTTAGCTACGGTGGCCAAGAATACACCCGGCGGGGTTTCATGTGCCGCTGCCGCACGGTTCGCTTTGGCCAGGGAAACATCTACCCGCACGAAGAGACCATGTCCGGCCCCAAACAGGACCGACTACTGCTGACCAAGGCCACCAAAACCAACCTCAGCCAGATCTTTGGCCTCTACCCGGACCCAGAGAATACCGCTCAAAACCTGCTGGAAAAGCACATCGCGGGCCAGACCCCGACCGAGGCGACCGACCATTTGGGCGTGATCCACCGCGTCTGGGCTGTCACCGATCCGGCCATCATTTCGCAGCTCACCGGGGTGATGGGTCCAAAGCCGATCTTCATCGCCGATGGCCACCATCGGTACGAGACATCGTGCAACTACAAAGACGAAATCGCCGCGGCCAGCGGGGGCACCCTCCCGGACAATCACCCGGCCAACTTTGTCCTGATGGTCTGCATTGGCATGGATGACCCGGGCCTGATCGTGCTCCCTACGCATCGCCTGTTCAGCGGAATCCCAGAGCTAGACAGTAGCGAACTGGCCGCCAAGCTGAAGCCGAGCTTCGATTGCCGCGTTGTTGGCGAAGGGACCGATCTGGCCGAAACCGTCTGGAATAAGATCGAATCCGAAGCCGACCAGGGAGCCATCGGGCTATATACCAAGAAAGACGACCGCTGGACGATTGCCACCCTGACCGACGCCGGGCGTGCCAAAATGGCCGAAATCGCTAGCGAACATTCGGAGGACTGGCAGGAGCTAGGGGTCGCCCTATTACACCGCTTGCTTGTCGATACGCTGCTCGGAGCCAAGGGGCACCCGAAGCCGCATTACGTCCACCTCGTGAGCGAAGTGGTCGAAAGCCTGGAAACGGGCGAATACCCGTTGGCGGCCTTGGTCATGCCAGCGACGGTGGAGCATATCCGCGTCATCAGCGAACATAGCGAGCGGATGCCGGCCAAGAGCACCTATTTCTATCCCAAGCTCCTCGGCGGGCTGGTGGTGAACCCGTTGGAATAGCTTGAAACGTGTCCGCATTTCAACCCGACGCGCCAGCGAGGCGCAGTGCCGTTCGATGCATTTCCTCGCTGGCGCGTCGGGTTGATTTATTCGCTACAGTTTCACGTGAAACGACCATTTTTCACCTCTCCCTCTGGGAGAGGTCGACGCCCAAGCGGCGGGTGAGCGACTGTGTAGGTTGTCAAGTTGTTTTAATAGCAGATCAAATCTGCGGAGTTAATATTTTCATTACGTAACGAGCCATCGCTGGTTGAGTTTCGCCCTCAACAGCGTCTAACGGAATCATACGTTCTTGGTTCGGGCGACCAGGGGCCTCATTGCCGGCC
>JAWXCH010000237.1:0-18396 GCA_034440595.1 Planctomycetota bacterium
GATCACGTCCCCTGCAACTCGACGAACTTGACGCCCACCTGTTTTTTTCAGGTTGGCAGATACTTTATCCAGAACTTTCTTGGCCGCTTCTTCATTGCCGGCGACATTAGCAATCAGTACAACAGCGCCTTGATTTGCGGCTGGCTGGATGACTGCCATAGCCACTTCGCCGGTGGGAAGTTTATCGAGATCCGACAAGGTCAGACCCATCTTCTCCATACGACGGTTGCCGTTTTCCTGGAGCTGCCGTTTAAAATCGGCCACAAACGGTTCCATCAAGGGGTCTTTCAGCAACTGCCCGAATTGCGTGGTGTCGAACTCCTTTTGCAGAAGGTCCACATCTGGAACGCTGAGCAACCCTTTGGTGGTTGCCGGGAGCAATTGGTCACTACTTTTTGCAGCCAGAGCTTGCTGGGCAATCGTTGCGGAAAGAACGGCGACGATCAGTGCACTGGAATAGAACCGCAAAGCCACGTGGAACTCCTTAACTAAGTAGCGCATCGTCACCACCAGAGCGGGCACGCTAGGGATCTGTTGCTTGTATCGGATCTCACGTTAGTCCGATTCAAATTGGAATTATCTGCATGCCCGCATCGACATCAAAAGTATTATCGTAAAAGCTTAGCAACTAACGTGCCACCTTTGTGGAGGGCCGGCCAGCCGTACATTTTTACACGGTTCGTGCTGCAAAACCTGCATTTATCCGAACGATTTTCACATTCACTGCTGCTGGCTACAGAACAAAACCGCTTCATACCGTGTAATTTCTGCTCGTTAGCCGCCAGCACTTACCGCTCGGTGGTATTTGAGCGGTCAGGTTTTCCTGCAAGTATTACCCTCGTTTGCATTGTGGTTATTCGCACCCGTCTCGCCGGGAAATACCTAGCCGGCAAAAACTGAGGGAACCGAATTGCCGTTAATCTCAACTCAGTTTACCTAGCTTAAAAGTTGACCCCATTTCCGGTAGGATTGCAACCCGTCTCGTGGTGGACATCCGACGAGGGCATTCATCAACAGGACTTATATCACCGGAAGTATGTTAAATTGCCGCTGTAGAGGACCCGACAAAAAACCGCTGTTTCACCCCTGACAGATTCCGAGTCCATAATCCATTCTGCACTTGCGCGTCACAATGTTTGGCAAATCTAATGAAAGACCCCCAGTTTGAAAGTCTGAGCTTTGACCCGATCCACGGGTACATTCCCTTCACAGCTTGCCCGGAAGGTAGTGGCGAGGTTTCCGAGCGGCAGATCGTAGATCATCCGTGGGTTCAGCGAATGCGGCAGATTCACCAATTGCAGACAGCGTGGTGGGTTTTTCCGACGGCCGAACATACGCGGTTTCAGCATGTATTAGGGGTGATGCATTTGGCCAGCCGCGCGGTGGCCGCCATGTACGATAGTCTGAAGTCGGTTTGCCCTGATGTGCCGAGCCAGGGTTACGTCGAGTCGCTAATGCGGCTTTCAGGCTTACTGCACGATGTCGGGCACGGCCCGTTCGGGCACTTCTTTGATCAGCACTTTTTGGCAAAGTATGGCCTGAATCACGAGTCGCTAGGGAGTGTGATTGTCGAGCAGGAGTTGGCCGAATTGATCCGCGGCGTGAGGCGCACGCCCAATCTGGCGCTATTGCCAGATGAGACGCTGGATCCCCGACAGATCAGCTTTTTGATTACACGGCCCAAAACCGAGCAGGCCGATGCGCCGCCGTGGCTGATTTTCTTGCGCAGCTTGTTCAGTGGGATTTATACCGTCGACAACATGGATTTCGTACTGCGCGATGCTTACATGTCCGGCTACAGCGGCAGAGCGTTTGATTTGGAGAGGCTGCTCAGGTACAGCTTTTTCAGCGAGCGTGGACTGACGATTCAATCGCGCGGCATTGACGCACTGGTTCGCTTTATGAGCGTTCGCGGTGAGCTGTTTCGGACGATTTATTTTCACCGTACGGTGCGCGCGATCGATTTGTCGCTGCGGGATCTATTTGCGGACAGCCATTCGTTAATGTTTCCGGGTAATCCGCTGGAACATCTGGACGAGTATCAGCATTTTACCGAGTGGTCGCTGCTGGTCGACGTGGCTCGTTGGTATCGCAGCGAAGACCCCAAGCGACGGGAGCTAGGAGAACGCTGGCGACTGTTTTTGAATCGACAAGTCCAGTGGAAATGCGTCTGTCAGCGGAATCTGGTATTTGGTCCAGACGATTCCGAGGCCCAGAGCATCTTTCGCAACGAGAAATATGTCGAGCGCGAACTGCGCGACAACTTGCCGCCGGTCGTTCGTGAGATTCCGCTACGGATCGATATCTCGCGGCACGTACATCGCCCGGACACGCGCGGGCCGGCAGATGGTCAGAATTTTCTCTACGATAGCGCTGCTGGGAAAATCCGCCCACTGACCGACGATCAACTCTTTCGGCAACTACCGCTGGCACACCGGATTTGCCGAGTGTATGCCGAATCGACCGATTACGCGTTGGCCGTCTCTACGGCAATGGATCGGCTGGTTGGACCGAGCCGCCTGGATGATGTGACGAATATGTGAGCCGTTTATCCTGAGTGGGTGTTTACTGCGCCACGCGCCAGCGCATGTTGAACAGCCAAATCATTGCACCGAGCAAGCAGCCGTTAATCAAAATGGCGGTTCCCATGTAGCTCAGCACTAGCGGCCAGCTACCAACTATGTCTTCCTTGCCGGGCATATCAAAAGCCATCGGCACATTGAAAGCCGCCGCAATCGGGCTGATCACGCTGAGCGCATGAACGACCGGCGTCACTGGCGAATTGGGCAGAAACACATCGACGAACTTGGTCATGGCGAGCGGTACTGCAAACGCCAGCACGATGATCGAATAGGTGGTCATCAGGCTGGTGGCCGTGCGCTTGAACATGACCGAACAGGCCAGCGCCACCGATGCCGTCGTCAAGCAAGTCAATGCCACAATCACCACATACGACAGCACCGACAGGATATTGGATAATTCAAAACTACCCATGACAAAGGCAAGTAGTAACGGCCAGAGCAGAAACCCGGTCAGCACGCTGGACACCCGCAGACCAGCGACGAGCTTGCCCCACAGGATTTCCCAGGGTGAAATGATGGTCGTCAGCAGCAGATCCAGAGTTTCACGTTCGCGTTCGCTGGTGACACTTCCTGCCGTGAACACTGGGCCGACCAACATGTTGAACAGCAGCGTGTAGCTGATGTAGTAGGCGGCGTATTGGGTCCAGACGTACAAAAAACAAGCCATCAGCGGAATGGCCAGTAGCATGCTGAGCTGGATCACCAGGCGCAGCATGAGCGTGCCTTGCGCGAAAATCTCACTGCGCATTTCTTTGTCAAAGACCGGGTTGGCACCATCGGCCAATAAAGTCGTGCGTTTGGCCGGTGCAAACAATTTGTCTGGAAAGCGATCGCGCTGAATGATCAGGCCCATCGCCTGGCGTGATTCTTGATCGATATCGACCACTTCGTTCCCCTCGCTGCCGACATCAGGGGGACGCAGCAATCGTCGCGATGTGATGGCAAACAGGATCGACGACAGCGCCAGGCTGACGAGCGGAAAGAGCACGAAGAACAGCATCAAGCGGATGCGCGATTCATTGCCATCCGCGCCGCCGATACTGCTGGCCAATACAGTCAGCGAAAAACCGCCAATCACAAACAGCAGCAGATTGACGGCGAGAATCATCAAGTACGAAACGACCAGCGCCGACGCCGTGCGTTGAAAAAAACTGCTGCACGCGACGCTGATCATGCCAAACATGAAGATCGCCATGATCAGGCCAATGTACTGCGCCAGCACTTCATAGATCGAAACACCCCCGAGCGGCAGGCAAAGCATGACGATCGGCAGCGAGGAGAATATAAGCAACGCCAGCGGTGCCAGCGAAGCGACCAGTTTTCCTAAAACAATCGCCTGCGGGCGCAGCGGGCTGGCCAGCAGCGACTCATAGGTCTTGCGCTCCTTCTCTCCGGTGATGGTCCCCGCCGCAAAGCTGGGGGTCATCATGGTTGCCAGCACATACTGGCCAAGAAAAAACAACTGCACCAGCGTTTGCGCTTTTTCTGGATTGTTGCTGAGATCGAGCTGCTGCTCTTGCGGCCAGGCCATCCAGACCACCAGCCCAAGAATCGCGTTATACGAAAACAGCAGCACAAACGCACGGATGGTGCGCAGATTGACCAGCAGTTCACGCTGCAGAACGGGATTCTCAAACAGGTACATTAAACCACCCCTAGTTGTCGCAAGCGGGCTAGTAACTCCGCGGCGTGACCTTCCCTTGAACACGAACCGGCAAGCCCTGAATCTTCAAAAATCCTTCGGCGTCGGTCTGATCGTACGAGCCGCCACCTTCCATGCTGGCAATGCCAGCATCATACAAGCTCAACGGGCTGCTACGGTTGGCAACATTGATATTCCCCTTGTATAGGTCCAGCGTCACCGAGCCGGTGACGTTCTTCTGCGCCTCGCGATTGAACGCCATCAGCGCGTCCATCTTGGCCGTGTACCAAAACCCATAGTAAACCATCTCGGCAACCTCTGGTGATAGCCGATCGCGCAAGTGAATCAGATCGCGGTCCACCGTCAACTGCTCGACATTCAGATGCGCCGAGTAGAGAATCGTCATGCCTGGGGATTCATAAACGCCTCGGCTTTTCATGCCGACAAACCGGTTCTCGACCATATCGATCCGGCCAATGCCGTTGCGTCCGCCGATCATATTTAGTTCGCGGACCATCGACAGCGGCGATAGCTTGCGCCCACCGAGTGAGATGGGAATTCCCGCTTCAAACCCCAGCGTGATCGTTTCAGTTTTGTCTGGTGCTTTCTGCGGAGAGATGGTCATGCCAAAGTCGACCGTCTCCACGCCGTTAACGTCCAACTCCTCCAACCGCCCTGCCTCATAGCTGATGTGCAGGCAGTTTTCGTCGGAGCTATACGGCTTGCTGACCGAAGCCTTGACCGGAATGTTTTTGGCGGTGCAATAGTCGATCATCTCGCGCCGACCGGGAAACAACTGGCGAAACCGCTCGATCCGCCAGGGGGCGATCATCTTCACGCCCGGGTCCAGCGCCTCGGCCGCCAACTGAAAGCGGCACTGATCGTTCCCCTTGCCAGTGGCTCCGTGCGCGTAAGCGTCGGCACCCACTTCACGGGCCACCTGCAGACAGACCTTGCTGATCAGCGGGCGTGCGATCGACGTGCCCAGCAAATAGATGCTCTCGTACTTTGCCTGCCACTGTAGAACAGGAAACGCAAAATCACGGCAGAGCTCCTCTTGCACGTCGACGATGCGGGCCGACTTGGCACCGCATTTCAGGGCCTTGGTCAGCGTGGCCTCGCGGTCTTCGCAAGGCTGACCGAGATCGACATAGACCGCGTGAACGTCGTACCCTTCGTCGATTAACCAGCCAAGAATCACCGAAGTATCCAGTCCGCCGGAATAAGCAAGCACACAAGAGGGCATAGAAGTCAGATCTGCAAGATGAATGAATGGATGGCCAAACGGACGCGCGTCCGTAGAGGCACTATTGTGCCGTTTGGCACCACCCGTGACAAGTGACAGCCCGCTTTGGTTCGGCCGCACAGCCGTTCCGAGCGGCCGCGGCGGACTTCAGATAGCCTATTTGCAGAACGACAACGTCAGTAGTGCGTACCCGGTGACCAGGTTCGGATCGGCCTCCAGCCACCGTTCATTGCTGTTTTTCCAGGAGCCATCCTTTTGCTGGCGCTTCGCCAGTTCTTCGACTAGGTCGGCTTTCCAGTCGTGAGATTTGCCGTTGGCATCGACAAAATCCTTGTCACCGACGGCGTCCAGTGCTTTGGCCATCAGGTGATAGTAGTAATATAACCCGGCACTGCCGAGACCCGGATTGCTTTGCAGGTCATAGTTCTTTTTCAGCCACTCGGTAGCGGCCTTCACTCGCACGTCGTCCGGCTTCAGGCCTACATAGATCATGCTCTTTAGACCGGCGTAGCTCATCGAACCCTGGCTGCGGAGTCCGCCGTCCGCTTTGGTATCCTCAGGTTCTTCGTCGCCGACAGCGGTGTAATTGAAACCGCCATCGTTGATCTTGTCGGCAATCTTACCGGTGTTGTGTTCGCTATCCAAATTCTGGCAGCGCGATACGAAAATCAACGCCTTGCGAACGGCTTCGTCGTCAGGCCCGTTGCCGGTGGCGGCCAATGCTTCTAGCATGAAGGCGGTGTTCGATAGGTCCGGGCGACCCTTGCCACCGTAACCGACTCCACCAAAATCTTGGTCATCCTTGCCTTTGCCATCGCGTTCGTCGATTTGCAGTCCTTTGAGAAACTTGTCGGCGTGCTTGAGAATCCGATCGTATTTGCCATCTTTATTGGCCTCGCTCAGGCAGACAACGCCCAGACAGGTTTCGTAATTCTTCATGCGCGAACTAGCGGAATAGATGCCACCGTCCTCGCGAACATTGGCTTCAATGAACTTCAGACTCTTGGCCAGCGTTGGTTCTGTCGGCAGTACGCCGCTGCGCAACAAGGAAGTCGCCACCAGCGCCGTCACGCCGATCCCTGTTCGCGGGGTGTATTGGCCATCGGTTTTTGCACCAGAAGCGAGGAGATATTTCACGCCGCGATCGACCGCCTCAGTTCGTGTTTTATTTGTCTCCGCAGATTCCGCTGCCAGCAGGTGCGGCGCGGTCGTCATCGCCAGTGCTAATACAAAAGCGGTAACTTTCAGCGGCGAGCAAAAAGCAATTCGATCGACTCGTTGAGAGGCGTGCATAATGGCTTCCTTGTTCCGGGAATGAATTGCATGACTGGTTATTGTAGGCGCTGAACGCCTGGCAAGCCAACGGTGCATTTTGATCCGCCGTAAGAACCATGGGCTAGCGCCCAATGGCTGATTGGTTCAACGGCCACATACACCATCAGCCGACACGCGCTAGCGTCCGGTTCTTAGGCAGTGATTCCCTTGGTCAACGCCATGAAGGCGGTTTCCAAGTTCAGCTCTTCCTCGCGGAAAAGTGTCAATCGGTGGCCGGCCTGGATCAGCGCTGTTGGCAGGTCGCCGTAGTCGGTGACTCCATCGCGAATTGTCACCAAAAGTAAATTGTCGTGCGACTCCACGCGCTCGACCATCGGTTGATCTTGTAGGAGCATAGCTGCGGCGTCGCGGTCGGTCGAAACTCCAATCCAAAGTATGGCCTGACGGCGCACTTGCTTCATCACATCATCGACGGTGGCGTTGACCAGCAGCTCCCCCTTTTCGATGATGCCGATTTTATTACACATGTCGGCCAGCTCCGGCAGAATGTGACTGCTGACCATAATGGTTTTGCCCATCTGGCCAAGTTTCTTTATGACCTGGCGGATTTCGATGCGGACACGCGGGTCCAGCCCGCTGGCCGGTTCGTCCAAGAGCAGAACCTGAGGGTCGTGCAATAGAACTCGCGCCAGACCAAGCCGCTGATTCATGCCGCGTGACAGACTGGTCGCCATCGCGTCCCGTTTGTAGGTTAGCCCAACTAGCTCCAACACATCCTCGCAAACTTTTCTTCGCTTTGGACCGTTGATTCGATAGGCCGAGGCAAAGAATTCCAGGTACTCAATCACCTTCATATCGTCGTACACGCCAAAGGCATCTGGCATGTAGCCGATCAGCCGGCGGATATCTTTAGCATTGGTGTAGATCGACTTTCCGCAGACGTAGGCTTCACCCCAGGTCGGGTTGAGCAGCGTAGCCAGGATCTTCATCGTGGTGGTCTTGCCGGCTCCGTTGGGTCCAATAAACCCAAACACATCCCCCGGCTCCAGGCGGATGTTCAGCGCCTTGATCGCGAATAGCTCGTCGTATTTTTTGGTGAGGTCGCGAGTTTCGATCACGTGTGCGGTGCTTTCCTGATGAACACTTCCTGCGTGGCAAAGTTTAGCCACAGTTAATTTTATTCCAGTCAATTCTATCTCATAGCGACTGTTAGCAAACTCATCTTAGGGTGAACTTTCCAGCAAAGAACCGGAAACAGCCTGCTGTTGCGGGGCGATTCTTAACTCCAGCGGCTGGCTGACAAAACCTGACGGCGGTACCCTCAGCACTTGGAGCACAAACCGATAAATCGCCGCATGCTGTCCAACATGCAGCGTCTGTTCCTCCGATCCCTGTGCTGTAAGCTTTGTAGCCGCAGGACCACTGGCTACTAACACGGCACGATGCTGCGCGAGTTGATCCGACATATCCAGTGTACTTAGGTAGCGGTTGGCCAGCCCTGTGTATTCGCGGTCGCCGGCTGCACGGTAAAACTGAATCATCTGCAGGACGCGGGACGGATCGGTGCCGGCTGCATCGTAGGGTGTTCCCTCCTCCTTGTTGACTGTGACCTTCCGCTGCGTCAGGTAAGACTCCAAATTCATTATGCTACGAAACTGCTCAACTTGAATCGTCTGGTCCGGTTCGATTTCGCCAAGCATGTAAGCCCAGCCGTTGTACATTAAGACCGCATTGGTCAGCTTGTGCCCGGTCCGATTGACCAGCGTTCCAGCCGGAGCGCGATCACTACTCCATTCGGTGAGCGTGAACTCGGGGCCTGTGTTCAAGTTCTCGAGATCGTATGACCAACTGGCGCAGAACGATTTGCTCGACCAAGTGGCGAGAGGCACGTGCTGCAATTGGTTTCCACTGGTAGACATTTGGTACGCATCGCTAAACTGCGCCGGCGCGGCCAGGGTCGAGTTCATCCCCCCTAGCCCAACTCCAGGTAGTCCGAACCAACTCACCGATTGGTTGCCGTCGGGAGTTTCAACGTTTGGTTTGGAGTGAATCGTATAGCGATCCGTGTTAGGGCTGAACAGATTCATCCAAGAATTTCCACGACATGTTCCACTCACCAGATCCACATCCACCAGATCGATCGCGCTGGCGCGCAGTTCGTTCCCCTTATGCTGCTGACCGATCCAGTAAAATAGTGCACAGCTCCCGATCAGTATTAACGGTACCGTGATCCAGGCGATCTCCACGTACTTCCTAGCCCGCGAAGTCAGCCAGTATTCGATCGGAAACAAGAGCAGCACATAGCCAAGTCCCAGCATGACGACCAGCCAAAACGGAATCACGCTGACATGCTCGAACTGATCTAGCGCGCTACGCAGTTGCCCCGCCAGGTCGGTATACCCAAGCCGCATTCCTAGCGAGGAAGATTGATTGGATCCTGCTTCCAGGGAACTATCGGCTGCCAGAATCCGCATCAGCAGCCGACCGCGGGCCGGCCAATCCGCAAACGGCGGTTGATCCAGATCGGCTGCAATAAACAGCACTTCGCCAAAACCGCGCGCCGATCGAATCACCATTGGCAGATTGCCATCGGTGGCCTCAATGCGACCGATTACGTTTGACAGCACCGTAGAGTTAATCGGCGGTGGCTTGGCTCCACCGGCACCGACCATCGGTTCGGCCAACGCTCCAGCCAAGGATTCCCAGGCATTCGGCGGACGTTGTACAACGCGCAGAAAACCGCCCGGGGCAAACCGCGCCAGCGGTGCGGTGTCGGCCAGAACAGTCTTGCCGTTCTTCCCTACGCACAGGACCAATTTGCCACCAAGCTGCACCCAACGATACAGCGCCGTGGCCTGCGCCTCGCTCCAGCTTAGCAAGGCCTGCTCGTCACTGGTCGAGACCACGATCCGGTCAATCCCCGCATAGGCACTTTCTGCGGTCGGGAGCGCCGATGGACTGGCAATCTGGATCACCACCGGGCGGTCCGCCTCGGGCACTTTAGAAAGAACCAGTAAACTGCTAAACCCGATCGATTCGCCAACCTCCAGGATCATCTCTTGCGAGGTCGGTTTAGCTAGCGGGATCTCGTCTCCAGAAAATGTCCGCGAAGCAACAACCTGTTGCTGAGCATCCAGCAACTCAACAGTAATCGCACTGCGGGGACGACCCGGCTTGATCACTGTCTGGATCGAGCCTTTATTGCTTCCACCAATGTCTAGCGGTGACACCGTTTGTTCGACCGGCAGGTCATTGTCGTCGACGGTTCGTAGCCGAATGCTGCCGCGAAATTCTCCCTGGCCTGCAAGAAATTCAATCTGCAGCGGTGTCCAGTAGCCAACTTTGTACTGATTTTTGAATCCGAGGTGTAACGATTTGATCGTAGGAACCGACGAGGCATCAATTGCTATAGCTTCTGCTGCATCGACGTTTCTAGGCTGCAACATCGTGCACAGCATGGAAATCGCCAGCAGCATGCGACCGGTGTCTAGGAAAACGAAGAAGCGAGCAATCATGGCTTCTCCGCATCGGCACAGGTGCACTGGAATTGATTGCACCCTGGGCAACCTGAGCCGTACTTCAGCGAGACCGCCTCGGCCAGATCCACGCCGACTACATTCGCCATCGTAGTCAGCCAGGCAATCACATCGGCAAACTCGCCAAGCCGTTCTTCATGCGTGCCGCTGCGCAGCGCCGATGCCAGCTCGCCGACTTCTTCCATGAACCACATAAAGGTCCCATCGACGCCCCGCGCCAGATCCTTCTCCAAGTACATCTGGCTGATGAGCTGCTGAAATTGCCCGAATGATACCTCGGGCGTAACGCGATTCTGATCGGGATCGGACACTAAAACCCTTTCACTTCCAGTGGTTGCCAGTGGATGGATACCTTGAGTATCGGTGCGAAACCGAAAGGTGTCTAGAGGATGAGTGTTGTGGTGCGGGCATCTTGCCTGCAATTGACTTTAGTCGGTTCGTTGCAGGCTGGAAGCCCGCACCACAAGTTACTCTTCCAACAGCCACCGCACCACCTCCGCCACGCCATCTTCATCGTGCGAGGGGGCGATTCGATCGGCCACCAATTTCAGTGGTTCCACAGCATTCCCCATCGCTATGCCAAGCCCGGCTCCGACCACCATTGGAATGTCATTCACCTCATCCCCGACGGCCACGATCTCGTGATCGGCGATTCCCAACTCGTGTGCCAAATGCTGAATTCCGGCCCATTTCGTGGCCCCAGCCGGAGCGATCTCGCACATGTAGCCCAGATACCGCGTGCTGCGAATCACGTGCAGATAAAGCTGACCGAGAAACAACGACTCCAACTCAGCCTCCAGTTGCAGCATGGCCGGTCGGCCGCCGATTGCAAACCCGGCAAAGACCCCCGAGGGCGGGTCGGTCATCAGCTCGGGATGCACACGGGCACAGTCCGGATTGAGCCGCAAAAAATCGGCCAGTTCGGCAGACTCGGTCACTTCGCTGGTGCAATGGAAGTCAAAACCGGCCGCAAAGCTGTCAGAATACAACACCGCTTCGTGCCCGGCGGTTTGCAAATGAGCCAGCACCCCCTTCAGCAGCTTGCGGTCAAAGTCAGCCATATGCAGCGTGCGGTGGCCGTCCGGGTGTTTAATCAACGCACCACTGGCTGTCACCAACGGCAACACCAGCCCAAGTGGTTCGACGAGTGGCAGCGCGCGGCTATAGCGACGCCCGGTGGCCAGGACGACGTGCATGCCCGACAGCCGCGCCGCCTGCACGGCCTGGCGCGTTTTCAAAGTCAATTCATCGCGGCTATTGAGCAGCGTGCCGTCGATATCGAGAGCGAGCAGGCGGTACAAGAAATCTACTTTGCGGGTTCGTCAGGTGGGGCGGGTGCGTCAGGTTCTGGCTGATCTGCATTGTCCGCTGTGTCGGGTGAATCGGTCAAGTCGGCTGGAGGCGGCTCCTCCAACTCAGGATCGATCGTTGGTTCCACCTTCGGCGGCACTGGCTTCACCGCCGGTACACGTGCATTGTTGTCATCGGATTCGGTGTCTGGATCGATATTCCAGTCGACTCCTTTTTCATCGACGCCGTTCCGGCCAAAGCTGTACAGCAGGTAACCATCTGGTTTCAGTTGATAAACAAACGGATGGCCGTGAAAGTCGTCGACCGGAATGGAAGGGAGATACTTAGGAACAAGGTCGGTCAGTGCCGCTGGATACTTGCCGCGCTCCCCTTTGTACCATGCGAGGGCGAGAGCCATGCGCAATAGATCGCGATTTGTTTTATTGCGTCCTTCGGCGGAATAGGCAGCGGTATTGGCCCCGCCAAACAGACTCGCAACCTGTTCGCTGCAATATCTTCGCGCAATCCACGGATTAAGAACACTGGTAAAACGATTCGGTGCTTCCTTTACCCGCTGTCCCATCGCAGCAATATCCGAATCGTACTGCGCAATTGCCGCTTGACGTGCCTGCGGCGATGTCGCTTTGCCAATGGCCGCGGCGCGATCCATCAATTCATTGTACAGTCTCAGAGTGGCATTCCAGTCGGCGTACGGAGTTGAATACTCTAGCCCAATCTGATGTTCCGAATCGGAACTTTGAATTCGATTTTTTGCCATGGCACACATTGCGTCCAGCGCCACGAATCGATCGCCATGAGCCAGCCGGCGAGAAAATGGCAGCGTGGTTTGATTGGCTTGATCAATGGTCGCAATTGCCCGCTGACACTTTGCCGGCGGGAGAGACGCTGTTCCCAATATGACGTGCTGTAGGCTACTAGCGATGCCTTCGATCGCTATTCCCACCAATCCTTCAACAAGAGTGCCGTCGGTCGCTTGAATCAATCGGCCCATCCGCGCGATCGTTTCTGTATCGTTCCAGGCAGCTTCCACTCGACCGTCGCCAAGGTGCAGCATCGAGCGCGCTCCTAGGGCGAGAGCACACTGGCGTTGTATATTGATGAATGGGAACTGCACATCGATTATAGAATCGTGCTCAGAAGCACGAACAACTGGGACAAACTGCTTCGGCCTGCGACTGGCCGCTTCAGCAAGTGCCAGATACGGTTTGTTTTTTTTCAGCCAGGCGGCCACTTCAGGGTATTCGCTTTCCTTCCAGGGCCACTCAAGCGTCCTGGAATCGGCCGCCTCAAATCGTTCCGTCTCTGCTTGCCAACGGGCCTGGCTGGCTTCGATTTCTTCCGCACTGGCACCGTCCGGTGTCGCCGGTTCCAACTTTCGCCAATACTTGCCCCACTCTTCAAAGTATTCGCCGATTGGCGAAGGCGCTTCCATTCCCAACTTGGCAAAAAATTGCTTACGTTTTGATGCTTCAATCTCGTGCGGACCCACGGCCTGCATAATCAACACGGCGGAGTTGTTTTCCGGTGTTACCCCTGCCTGCCCGATGGAGTTGATGGCGGCATAGTAGTCCGGCGAACCATCCGCGCGCAGGGGACTGGTGATATACGTTGTCTCCTTAGAGACGATCAAATCACTCGGATGCCAGCGTAAGGATGTCCAGGCGAACACCATGCCGACAATCAGGCAACAAATAATTCCGCCGGCGATCCAAAGTAGTTTTTTCATGCTGTGCCCGAGTGATATTCTAGAATGAGTGTTCGATTCAAGTTCATTTAAGTGGCATGCTACTCTTTTGGCGGCGGTACCGGTTTGACCGCTGGAACGCGCGCGGTGATGTCGTCTGCCCTGGAGCTAGGGTCGCTTTCTGCGTTCGCGCCCTGCTCATCGATACCATTCTGACCAAAGCTATACAGCAAGTAGCCGTCTGGTTTCAATTGATACGAAAACGGATGCCCATGGAAGTCGTCGACCGGAATGGCTGGCAGAAATTTGGGAACCAGATCAGTTAATGCGGCTGGATACTTGCCAATTTCCGCTTTGTACCAAGCCAGCGCCAAGGCCAGGCGGAGGAGGTTACGATTGGTTTGCACCTGGGACTCATATCCCACAAGGAACACCACCAGCGGAAGCCGCTCGGTTACTAACCATTCAGCAAAGCTTTGATTGGTAAGCGTCTTTCGCCCCGCGTGACTGGAATCTTCTTCCTCCCATGAGAGAAATTCGGATCGCAATTGTTCGATTTCCGAATCGAATGACTGCAGGGCAAGTTGACGCTGCCGGGGATCAACTACAGCCGCTGCTTTGATCGCATTATCCAGTTTCTGATTGAGAAACTTTAGCTGAAAGTTCCAGTCGACCAATATAGGATTATTTGGCGGAAGACCATTGTAGCTCGCGCGTTCAACTCCTTTTGCTTCCAAACAGACTGCATCCAGCATTTCCATCCGTTCTGCGGTGTCGAGTCGTTGAGCCATCGGCACGGCATTAGCCATTCTCTCAGAGAGTTTCGCTAACTGAGTTTGACAGAAAGCAGCGTCCGGTTCAGTCTTGGCCAGATAAATCAACATACTTCTAATTGCTTGGAGCTCAATTTCTGAGCCGATCCAACCATCAGTACCTAGTGAGGAAGTATTGAACAATTGACCAATCTGAGTCGCAATTTGTAAATCCTTCCAGGCAGTATCTTCTTTGCCTTCTCCTAGATTTCGCATCGCGCGGACATTCAATGCAAGAGCCAGATCCTCGACATTTTTACGTACTCCAACTCGATTTACATCCAATGGCTTCCGTGGCCCGGATCGGATAACCGGCAGGAAGAACCGGGGGATTTCAACCGCCTTGGCAACCGCTTGAAGCGGTATGTCATTCGCCTCCAGCCATTCATTGATAATCGGGTTTTCAGCGGACTTCCAAGGCCCAAGTGTGGCTTGCTCAAAACTCGCATTCAATTGGCCGATCTCGCCCATCAATGGTTCTAGCAATGCCTTTTTCTGATCCTCGCTTAAATTCGCAATATCATGCCGTTGTGAAAGCAAGTAGGCTCGCCAATCCTCCCAGCGAAGAAAGTAATCGCCTTCAGCAGGAAGCTGCGGAATTCCGAGTGATTTGAAGAACTGTTCCGATTCATCGGGAGCGATTTGACTAGGCCCAACAACTTTTAAAAGCTCCGACGCAGCATTATTTTCTGGCGTGACGCCATCTTTCATTATCGATTCTAGTGCGGACGCATAATCCGGATACCCGTCCGGCAAAAGGGGACTAGTAATATACGTCGTCTCCTTAGAAACGATCAAATCACTCGGATGCCAGCGCAACGAAGTCCATGCGAAGACCATGCCGACAATCAGGCAGCAAATGATTCCGCCGGCGATCCAGAGAAGTTTTTTCATACTGTCCCCGAAAGTAGGTTATTTAAACGGCTGGCATGCGTTACTTCGCATCCGCCATTGCGGTCAGTTGCAGCACGCTCCGTTGCTGCTCCTTCTCCAAGTATGTGCGACCCTTCTTCACATTGATATGGTCCCACGGCAGGCGGTCGCCGATTTCTGACGGACGATGTACGATGCTGTCGAAGTCCAGACCGCACTCGGCCACACAGTCGCACCAGAGTTGTGGGTTCAGATTCTCCGACCAGCTATCGAGCCGTGCCCCGCGTCGCCAGGCCAACTCGACCACGGCGGCCACGCGGCGATCACCACGGCTGAGCAATCCCTCCAGCATGCTCGTCTCGACCGGGTGGCACTTCACCGTCACGCTCCGAATACGAACCCGCCGGCGCAGGTACTGGGCCGCCCAGCGGAAGTACTCGCGCGTTTGCATCCCGTTCCACTGATATGGCGTGTGTGCCTTCGGGACGAAGTTGGAGACGCTGGCGGTGACTTTGACGTACTGCCCGCGAACCTCTTTTCCTATTCTTGCAATCGTCTCGGCCATGTCGACGATCCCGTCCAAATCGACCGGGCGTTCCCCTGGCAAGCCACAAAGGAAATAGAGCTTCACATGATCAAAGCCATTGGCAAAGGCCACGCGACACCCTTCGTACAAGTCGTCGTTCTTGATCTTCTTGCGAATCTGCTCGCGCATATCATCGCGGGCTACTTCCGGCGCCAGCGTCAGGCCGCTGTGCCGACTGGTGCTAAGGATCGTCGCGATGGTCCGCAGTTGCTCGTTCACGCGCAGGCTGGGGACCGAGACATGCACACCCAGCGGGGTGAAAACCTCGTGCATCCGCCGCATCAGCTCTTCAAAGTGCGGGTAGTCGCTGGTGGAGAGTGAGAGCAGCGAAATCTCGTTCTGCCCAGTAGAACGATACGAATCCAATGCACCCTGCACGATGGTCTCGACCGATCGCATCCGCATGGGGCGCTTGATGACGGTGCTCTGGCAGAACCTACATTGCCAAGGGCAGCCACGCATGATCTCGATGGCGATCCGATCATGAACGCATTCGACGAAGGGGACGATTGGCTTCGTCGGCAGTGGCGTGCCATCCAGGTCATCGATGACCGATGGCTCGATCGTCTCGGGCACATCGGCGCGAGTTCGATTGAGCGCCACAAACCGTCCATCTGGCAGATACTCTGGCTCGTAAAAGCGCGGCACATAGGCAAACGGCAGGCGAGCGGCCAATTGCGCCAGGCACTCTTCGCGTTGCTGCTGACCAGCTTCACCGGTCAAGAATCCACCGTTCTCCAGGCATTCATCTTTGAGTTGTAGCCATAAATCGCAGATTCGCGGAAGGCTTGGTTCGCCATCTCCACTGACAAACAGATCAATGAACGGGGCGAGCGGTTCCGGATTCTGCGCACAAGGTCCGCCAGCAATCACCAACGGGTCGTGCATGGTTCGCGCGGTGCTGTGCAGCGGGATCCCACCCAGGTCGATCACTGTCAGCACCCCGCTGGTGCAGATTTCATATTGCAGCGTAAAGCCGAGCACGTCGAATCCGCGTAGCGGCGTAAATGTCTCCAGGCCGTAAAGTGGCAGGCCGGCATCGCGCAGCGCCTGCTCCATATCGATACCAGGAGCAAAAACTCGCTCGCAGGCCCAGTCTGGCTGCGCATTCATCAGCGAGTACAGCACCTGCAACCCGTGGTGGCTCATGCCGATGGTGTAGGTATCCGGAAAGCAAAGGCAGAGCTTGCCACGCACGGAGCGGTGGTCCTTGGAGACCATGTTCAATTCGCCGCCGATGTACTGAGCGGGGGACTGAACCTTGGGAAGGATTTGCCGAGTGATTTGATCTTTAAGGGCGGTGTTGAGCATGGCAAAGAGTCTGCTGTGGCGGAACTGACCGATGCACTAAGAGACGCGCGTGCGTGAGGCCATTATTATGACACGTTTGGCGGCCGATATATAGCCGAATTTTAAGGCCAGCATACACCAACCCGACGCGCCAGATTGAAGCTGATCGTGTTGATTTTACGCAAAGTACGCCAAGAGCGCGACGGACGCGCGTAGAGAAATGCAATTGAACAAGGATGGACAGGATGTACAGGATGTGATTGAAAATAAGTACTTTGTGGCTTTGCGCCTTCGCGTGAATTCCTTGGTAAAAGCAGATTCACAAGCTAGCTTCATGCAATTTTCGCGGCAGCCACGATGCGGTAGAATAATGTGATTCCATTCCTCCCCTCCCCTGCTCCGCACTTCCAATGTCCGAATTCGTTACCGTCGCAAAAGTGGGAAGCATTCCCGAAAATCAGGGGATCACCGTCGCGGTGGGCGAGCGACTCGTGGCGGTCTTTTATTCAGGTGGCGAGTATCACGCGATCAATGATCTCTGCCCGCACATGGGGGCGTCGCTGGGTGCTGGAGAATGTGTTGATGGAATCGTCGCCTGCCCGTGGCATGCGTGGCGATTCCGCGTCAGTGACGGCACCTGGTGCGATAACCCAAAGATCAAGACCGACTGCTACGAAGTGCGCGTCGTGGGAGATGATGTGCAGGTGAGGGTGCCGCAAGCGTAGCAGGCAGGAACCATTGTGGTGCGGGCATCCAGCCTGCAAGAAAAACGAATTGACGATTCAGCAGGCAGGATGCCTGCACCACAAAGTCATGTGGTTCACCCCAGCTCCACCGCCACGCCAACTTTTGGCACAACTGGAATTGCCTTCGTCTCCGCCTTTACTCTTGCCGCCCAGGCGGCGGTGTCTTGCTCGATGGGCGGCCATGTATCGAAGTGAGAAGGCAGCGCGTACTTTGGCTGCAAGAGCTTGATTGCTTCGATCGAGTCTTCAATTCCCATAGTGTACAAGTCTCCAATCGGCAACACGGCATAGTCCAGTCCACCACGCCCATACAGTTGCATATCCATAAAGAGTGCCGTATCGCCGGCAAAATAGATCTTCTTGTTTTCAAGCGAGACGACGTACCCGTTCGGATTGCCGCCATAAGTTCCATCGGGCAGCGACGAACTGTGATGTGCAATCGTAGACTTCACTTGACCGAACGGTAACTTCACGCTGCCGCCGGTATTCATGGCGGTGAGATTGGTGACCCCCTGTTTTTCCAACCAAGTGCTGATTTCCCAGTTACAGACGACGTTGGCTCCGGTTTTCTTGGCCAGAGCCACCAGGTCACCGGTGTGATCAAAGTGACCATGTGTGACCATAATATAGTCGGCCGCGACATCCTCGGCCTTCACCGGGCAGTGCGTATTCCCGTTGAAGAACGGGTCGATCACGATTCTCGTTTTGCCGCTCGTAAGCAGCCAGGTGGCATGACCGTACCAGGTGAGTGTAGACATTGTGACCTCAAAGAATGGCGGAGGGATTGCGATAGTCGATGGAGTTGCCCTGCGC
>JAWXCH010000238.1:0-11567 GCA_034440595.1 Planctomycetota bacterium
AGCGGTTAAATTTATCGGGTACATAGCATGGAAGTGTAGATACCTAGGGACGAAGCCAGTGGCACACAACCCTAACTCCTATTTGTCACAAAGAGCTAGAGTTCAATTCTTTGGCGTCGGCGGCGACTTGTCGCTGGACTGCAATAGACTCGTCACGACACGGATTCCAGTTGAAGCGACTCCACCACCAGTGACATACTGGCCTGCCGCTTTGATGCCAAGCTCTGCCGCCGCCAGACCAAGCCGCACCAATTGTTGTTTCGTTTTTTCTTGTTCTTCGGCGCTCCGTGTATCCCCCCAGATCCGCAAAAACTTCGCACGATCCGCATCGGGCAGCACGGTTGCCATGGTGCTGACTAGTTGTTCGTCCACGTTATAGACCGCGTCCGGGCGTAAGCAGACGGGCACGACTTCATGTTTAGGAATTTGCAGATCGTCCGAGACGGCTTGTATGGCGTCGCGAACATTCGTTTCCTTGGTCGATGTTCCGACGGCAAAATCGTATGGTGGGTTCCACTCCGTGAATGGCCGCAGTTTGTCGATATGCGTCAGCACGACCAGTGTGGGCGGCACGGCACGCTGGGTCAGCGTGGCCAGACGCTGTCGCGCGTCAGAGATCAGTTTTCGATCGGCTTCCCGTGCGGCAGAGTTCGCAGAGCAGACCGCCAGCACCAGGTCGCACTGTGCCAGTTCCTTATCCAGCGCCTTCTGTTCGCTCTTGGTCCAGTCTCCTCCGAAACCGACCGCATCTAGCAGGATCGTCTTGGGTAAGTCCGCCCGTGTGTTCAGTTCGTACGGAGTGATGCTGCTGGTACAAGGTATGACATCCGTCTTGGCAATTGTCTGTTTGAAGATCGCATTGATGAGACTCGACTTGCCCGCCTTGGTCTGACCAAGAATCAGCACACGCAACGGTTTGTCTTGACCAAGGTTCGCATACTGCCGCTCACCAAGGTCGAGCTGGCCACTGTAGAGTTGGATGGCGTAATAGCCGGTTTGCTTGACGACAAACCCCAATGCCCAGGGAACCACGCTAATAATTACAACATCTGTGGTCTTGGACATTGCCTTTGAAGCCAGATACCGCAGGCCACCCGCAAGCGGATTGATGACCGCGGCGGCCGCTTGATACAACGGGTACGCCTCTTGCGCGGTCTTACCGGTATTGATGAAGTGCCCAAAGTGTTTGATCTTCAGCAGATGCGCGGCAGGAAATTGCTCTTCAATTGCCAGTCGCAGATCGCGCAGGACCAGTTCGCCGCAGCGCAGTACCTGTGGCGCGGTGACCTCCAGCGCCGGTTGACTGGAATCTGGATGGAACTTTTTGGCAACAGTCTCAAACGCCTGCTGCATCAGAGGCATCAGATGCTCAGACACCTGTTCAAAACTTTCCACGGGTGGAGCTGGTGCCGTTTCGACTTCGTGGCGAAGCTTTTCGATTTCTTGCCAGGCCGCGTTTCCTGCCGGAGACCATTTGTCACTCGGCGGCTGATATGATTCCGGTTTGCAGGCCTGCGCCATCCGCTTGACCACTTGCCAGCCGACAATGGTGAACGCGGCCGTGACACCGAGCGACAGCAAGAGATAGCCGCGTTGAAATAGCCAGTACGAACCGAGTCCCCAGGTGATCAAGTAGGGGAGCAGGATTACAATCGCGACGACCAGTAGTAAACGGCCGCGGTTTTTCATGTTGGTGATGGTGGCATGGCTAATTCAGCGGAAGTAGTAGCTGCGGCGCTCTTGCGACTTTTCAAGTATTCCTTGAACCGCGTGCGCGCCTCCTGTATTTCTTTGGCAAAGTGCTCATGGATTTTTGCGCTATCTGGCTTGACTCCGTCTCTCATTTGTGTCAAATACCAACAGAACGTGCAACCGAGTGCATACGTCACGGCCCCAGAATAAGCGGATCCTACCGCTGTTCCGTATACGGGTATGAATGACATCAACGACCGCCCGGCAAGCCCAGCTAAGAATCCGACGCCAATACCGGCACCAAACTCAGCAATCAATTGTTTTGTGAAGGGTTGACCAAAAATCGAGCAGATTGCACGGAACATTTGTGCTTGGATTCCAGTAACCAACGGCATATTGAGCACGGGAACTGCGCCTGCCCCGGCTGCGGCAATCGCATACGACACAATATGCGGATGTGCCGCGCGAGAGTACGCCTCAGTTGCTTTCTGAAATTCCGGTTGCTCTTTCAGAATTGCAGATAGCCCTATCGGTAGTACCTCTTCAATCGCCTGCCACAGCGCGTCTAATCCGTAGTCTTCCGGGTCATAGCCATCGCCCGGTAACGTCAGATCTACTGCCACAAATCGATCGGCCAAGCTGCCAAACTGTTTTCGCTGTGCATCTAACGATCGCTTCAAACCCGTCGGTACTGTGTCGGGTAAAGGCTGCTGGTCAAATGGATAGGGCAACGGATGTCCCATGCCCACTGCGTACTCGTCATGCAAACTTGTCTGTACAACTATGACCGGCCACTTTGGTTTTCGCTTGCGAATCGCTCGGAGATGATGCAGAACCTCATCTAAAGAATGGTCCATAGCTCGAACGACTACGATCAGCAGATGAGCTTCCTTTTCATGGTATGCGATGTCATCTGCAGGGGTGTAGTGTACTTCCTGAAGTCCGCGCGTATCCAGAAAATGGATCAAACAATCTTCTTCAGACGGAAAGGAGTATATTCGACTCGTTCGCGTGCAGGCGCGAAAGACATTACCAATCTCAGCGTCAGTGGCCCCCGTAAGCGCTCGTATAATTGAGGTTTTGCCAGATTGCGTTTTGCCGAATAGCCAGAAAACGGGCGTCGGCATCTTCTCGCGAGCGCGACGAAACTGCTCATCAAAGTCAACAGGTTCTGCCCGCGGATTGATGACGTAGTCGGAAACCTTATTCCAGAAATCGGTGATCATAGCGTGTCAGGGCTGCCCTGGGTGAATGGTGAATTGCACGTTGTCTGGATTGTCATACAGAATGGGGAATACCGCAAGGATCCGCTCCGCCAAGTGTAATAGTATGCGGGCCAGAGGTTGGCAAGGCAAACACAGGTTGGACAGATGATGTCCAACCGCCAGAAATTTTCGGAGAAATGACAGCTTGCTTGGCAATCAGCGCACAAAAAAAGGGTGATCGCCAATTTGGCAACCACCCTTGGATGTATCACAATATTTTTCAGTCCAACATCTAGGCCTTGCGGCGTCGCAAAGCAGCCAAACCAGCGATTCCACCTGCGACACCCAGAAGGGCCAGTGTGGCTGGCTCGGGCACCACGGTCGGTGTAAAGGTGACGTCGTCGATCTGATACGCCGCTTCCGTACCGGCATCGGCATTGTCGTCGATCCACACAATGTACAACGGCGATCCCGATGTCCATGTTCCCACTGGAATGTCGATGCTCGGGGTCAATGTGGGCGTCGAGGAGGTTCCATTGGCTCCAAAATTGCCCAGCGATGTCCAACTGTTGCTGGCTCCAGTCAAGCTGTAATACAGATAGTGTCCGGGATACTGCTCGGTTGAAAGCGTAGACTGGGCAATTTTCAGGTCATAACCGAGATTGAGGCTGGTAACATTCAACCCGGTTCCATTGGTTAAACGTGCGGCCAAAAACGTCGCTGCATTACCGGTGGGAATTGTTTGCAGATTTAAATTAGTGGTGTTGTAACGCGCAGAAGAATCGCTCGAAGGAGGATTTGTTGAAGACGTTGGCAATGTATTCGCAATGCCACTAATCGACAGCGTCTGCAACTGTGCCGTGTTCTGAGCTGCCGTATTACTCGCCGGGTTCGACGCATGCGTGTAAAAACTGGTCGACCACTGCGAAGATGGTGGCGCAGACCCAAACGTCTGCAGGTTTGAACCTGCGACAATATTGATCTGAGCTTGTGCGTTGGCAGCGAATGCCAGACAGGCGACACATGCTAAAAGAGTTGAACGAAGCATTTTCATTGAAGATATCTCCCTATTTGCAGCAGTAAAACAACTGACGGCAGAATCCCCCGATCCAACGAATTGATTCGCGTATTGCTCGAACTGCCCGAATATTCAGGCAGGCTTACGCAATCGCTAACACTGACCTAACGGAAAGCTAACGATTCGCTCCGTCCGCCGCAAGTGATTTGAGAAAATATTTCCAATTAGAATGAGAAATAACCCGCGTATATGCTAGCGGCATTATGGCAATTGATCGCTTCTGGGGCACCTAGCCCGCCATCTGGCAGAATTAAAGGCCGCGCCTGGGGAATAAGATGGCAATCGGCTTCTACTCGACTGCGCTAGCAACGCGGTCCACCCAGCCTTCCAAAACCTGGAATTGCAGGCCAAAATCGTGCTGAGTCGTCCCCAACGGGCTCTTAAAGAACGGTGCCAGAAACGTCAAAGCACCCACATCCCCATTTCGCCAGGCCCGTTCGGTCAGGCGGACCAAGTCCAGCACCAACGGGGCGGCCAGAATCGAATCGCACCCCTGCCAGATAAACTGGAACGTCATCGGCGTGCCCAGGAAACCGCGGAAATGGATGTGGTCCCAGGCTGTTTTCCAGTCCCCCATACTTTGGATGTACTCGATCGAGACCAGCGTTTGCGGGGCGTACCCCAGAATCTCCCCTAGCAGACGGTCCTTACTGGTGACTTTGCTCTTTTTATTGATCGGATCGTCCAGCACCTTGCCATCCATGTTGCCAAAGATGTTGTGCCCAACCCAGCTCATGACTTCCAGATTGCGTTTGGCAAACATCGGAGCCAGCACGCTCTTCAGCAGTGTCTCCCCCGTCTTGCCGTCGTAGCCGTAGTGCCGCGCTTTTGATAGCGTGGCGAGTTCTTGAATCGCCTCGGGCGTACTACCCAGCGATGGCGTGAAGTTGATATACGACAGCCCTAGTTCCAGCGTGGCAATGGCGTACAACGAACTGGCCGGAAGGGGGCATTTGCTGGGTTTATCCAGCAGTTTATTGAGATCGGACCAACGGTCAGGCAGCGAGGTCGTGTCGATCACCGGCTCGGTTGACGACACATTCACCACCACCACGTGCGACAGCTTGTTCTGCGAGACGAACTCCTTGAGGTCTCCTTGCAAACGTGTCACCGCCTCGCGCGGGGTTTCCTTCAGCTTTTGTATCCCTGGCGTAGCATACTGAGTGATGGTCGGGCCGACATTGGCAACGCAGCCGGGCCGGATGCTCTTTTCAATGCGGTCGAATTCCTGACGGCACTTTTCCAAAATGCCAAGGTCAATCGCGCGGCTTTCGGTATGCATCCGCAGCGCTTCTTCGTACAGGCTGCCATCGCGGATCTCGTGTCCGCCGATGACAAAGTCCTTCCAGTCGACCAGATCCAGCGCTTTGAATTTTGGCAGCTCGGTGACCAGCCCGGCGTTGCCGATCCATCCCTTTTTTAAGGCCAAAAGTCCTGTGATTGCGGTCGTCGCGACGCCACCCTTCGCGCCAATGAGCCAAATACCGATACGATTACGAGCCATGCGAGAGTGTGCGGGTACGAGGAGGGAGCGGAGAACGGTAGATTGCGACCTGAATGCAGAGCCAACGGGCAACCCGCGGGCGACGGCGTCTGGGGCGATGAGGCGTCTGGATCGCGAGCAGAATACCAGGATTCTGCTCTGTAAGACGCTCAACCGCTAGGAAGCGAACCTCCGAGAAACTATCATTGTCGAGTTTGGGGGCATGTCCGTCAAGCCGCGCTGACGCCCCCCTGACCGTGTAATTTGGCCAGCTTTGCTGTCCAATCCCAGGGAAAGTCCCGATAAAATCGCCTACTAACCCAGTATTTGTCCTTCATTCGCCAAGAAAAAGCCTTCCCGATCGCCATGCCTCCTGCTATTTCTCGTATTGTTCAGGCTTTAGAACCATCCGCCACGCTGGCTATGGCCGCCAAGGCCAAGGAACTGACCGCCGCCGGTAAGACCGTCTATGACTTCAGCGTGGGGGAGCCGGACTTCAACACCCCGGACCATATCTGCCAGGCGGCGATTGAGGCCATGCGCGAAGGGCACACGCATTACACAGTGGCCAGCGGCATCCCCGAGCTTAAAAAGGCCATCGCGCAGACCTACGCCAAAGCGCATGGCCTGGAGTACTCGCCGCAGCAGGTCGTGGTCTCGAACGGTGCCAAGCACTCGCTACACAATATTTTTACGGTGCTGTGCAATCCAGGGGACGAGGTGATCATTCCGGCTCCGTATTGGGTCAGCTATGCCGAGCTGGTCAAGCTGACCGGCGCGGTGCCCGTGATTGTCCCGACTGAAGAAAAGGACAATTTCCGTCTGCTGCCGTCGCAACTACGCGCGGCAATAACCCCGCGTACCACGACGCTGCTATTGTGCTCGCCAAGTAACCCGACCGGCAGTATGTACTCGCCCGAGGATCTTGGTGGACTGGCCGATGTCGTGCTGGAGCGGAACCTGACCGTCATCAGTGACGAAATCTACGAGCACTTGATTTATGGCGGCAACCGGTTTGTCAGTTTCCCGACGGTGCGACCCGGCTTGCAGGACCGCACGATTGTGGTCAACGGTGTGAGCAAGTCGTACGCGATGACCGGCTGGCGTATTGGTTGGACGCTTTCGCCGGCGAATCTGGCCAAGGCGATGGCCGACTTGCAGAGCCAGGAGACGAGCAACCCTTGTAGTATTAGTCAGTACGCGGCACTGGCGGCGCTGACCGGTCCACAGGAGTGTGTGGGTGAGATGCTAAAGCACTTTGCCGCGCGGCGCGAGTTTGTCCGGCAGCAGATCGCCGAGATACCGGGCATCACCTGCCCCGAGATGGCCGGTGCATTTTATGCGTTTATGAACATTCAAAAGCACCTGGGCAAGACCTATGGCGGCGTGCGCTGCGACACGTCGACGCAGTGGTGTTTGGCGCTCCTGGAGCAGCATAACGTGGCCACGGTGATGGGGAGCGCCTTCGGTGCGGAAGGATACGCACGGCTCTCGTTCGCCACGAGCCTGGATGTACTCAACGAAGGCTTCTCGCGGATCAAGGCGTTTGTGGCGGGGGCGAAGTAGCGCACAGTCGCCTTTCGCTCCGCGAAAGAGTGCTTCTAGGAAGCGTGCGACACACCATGACCATCTATAAGAGGTCGAACGATGTTAGCCGAGACGCGCTAGCGGAGCGCGTAGGGCTGCAATCGAAGACAGCTATCTCTTCACCTCTACCGCTTGCGGGAGAGGTCGCGGTATCAGCCGCGGGTGAGGGCGCGTAAAAGCAAAGTGCCGCGCCACGCGTTGTCCTGCTGAGTTGCTCCGCACAGTCGCCTTTCGCTCCGCGAAAGAGTGTCCGTGATTTGTTCGTCGTTCCTGTAATGTTCGACGCGCAGTACGATTGCTCTTTCACGGAGTGAAAGGCAACAGAGAGTGAAAGGCAACTGTGCTTACTGCCGCGCTTTGAGCAAATCGCGAATCTCGGTGAGCAGTTTTTCTTCCGTCGTCGGGGCAGGCGGGGCGGCCGGTTTCTCCGCTTCTTTGCGGCGAACGGAGTTGATCCCCTTGATCAGCATGAAGACTGCAAAGGCGACAATCAGAAAGCCAATCACGGTGTTAAGAAACGCCCCGAAGCGAATCGCCACTTCGCTCACTCCCGCCGCCTCGTTGGCCTTTTGGAGAGTAATTTTTAAATTCGAGAAATCCACCTTGCCTAGCACCATCCCGATCGGGGGCATGATGATGTCGTCGACGAGCGATTTGACAATCGGGTTGAAGGCTGTGCCGATGATCACGGCGACTGCCAGATCGATCACATTGCCACGTGTGGCAAACTCTTTGAACTCTTTGATTAGGCTCATCGATCAGGCTCCATAGGTTGGGAAGATTGTGGCCACCACTGCTATGCCACAAGGTATCACTTTGCTGGTGCCGCTGTCGACGTTTGGAGCCAAACAAATTTACGATCGCGGAGAGACCAGTCGCGTAGCCCGTGTGGGCTTGGCCTCAGCCGGTGCAAAACCGAGCACCTCTTCGGCCAGTTGCTGATAGTCCATCGCGCCGTTGCTGTCCGAAGAATATTGAAAGATGGACTGGCCAAAGCTGGGGGCCTCGGCCAGGCGAATGTTGCGGCGGATTCGCGTTTGAAACGTCCGCGCCGCCGACCAGGCCGGGTGTGGATTATTCTGGCCTTGAAAAAACTGCTCCACATCGTGCCCGACTTCGGCTGCCAGGCGTGTGCCCGATTCATAGAGGCAGAAGACCACTCCGCTGAGCTTCAGCCGCTCGTTGAGGCGTTTGGCAACCAGCTCAATCGTTTGCAGCAGTTTGCTCAGGCCATGCAGTGCCAAAAAGTGCGGCTGCAACGGCAAGAAGACTTCATCCACGGCGGCCAGGGCGTTGAGCGTGAGAATCCCAAGTGACGGCGGACAATCAATCAGCAGGTAGTCGAACTCTTGTGCAGCGGGTGCAGCAGCATCCTCAGCCATTTTGTCGCGCAGGATGATTTCTCGCCCGACGACACCGACCAGTTCAACTTCGGCGGCTGACAGATCAATGTGCGATCCGACAACCCAAAGATTTTCGGCGACCTGCGTGCGTGCTTCGGCCAGCGGGGTGTCGCCGGTCAGCACGTCGTACATCGAAAGCTGTGCTTCACCGGGAGTCAAGCCAAGGTGCAGCGTGGCGTGTGCCTGCGGATCAAGGTCGATCAGACAGACACGTTGCCCGGTGGCGGCGAGTGCCGCGCTGAGGTTGACCGCGGTGGTGGTTTTTCCCACGCCACCTTTTTGATTCAGTATCGCAATCGAACGCATGGCCGAAACTCCATTTTCAGCAATTGACGAGCCAGTCAGAACTGGCGCACACAAACAGCGCAGTTCCGCGCAGCGATTATAGCGCACTGGGCGAAAACGTCCTAGAGCAGCAAAGCGCTGCTGGGCAAGCCAGAAATTGGGCCCGACGATCAATGTTTCACCGCAGAGAACGCAGAGGATGACGCAGAGAAGAGGCTTGCCCCTATCCAGTTCATCCTTGTTTATTGTCTTTCTCAGTTGAATTGAACATGGATGGACAGGATTCACAGGATAGAAGTTCAAAAAGAGTCTGGCGGTTCGCGGAGGTGTCGTGCCCGTGGTGCTAGCACTGCTCGGCAGGAAGCACTGACCGGTTGAGTCTTGCGATTTCAGAAAAGTCAAGTCCGAAAAGGGTGTCTTATCTTCGATCAGCCAAGCGCCCTTGGTGCTGACTTGCTGCTGAGTTTATAATGGACTTCAGTGCTGCTGGTTGTGGCCGACGTTGGCCGCATCAGATTGTGCTGTGTTGAGTTTGTAGAGTGCTGGGGTCACGTGTTGCCGTTGCAATGCTGGCTGGCACGCTTGCCACCAGCCTCCCCTCGTCTGTTATTGGTAATGCAAATGACTGTAATGCAATCGTCCAAGGAACTGTCGCCGTGCTGAGTGTTCGACCCAAAGTTGCCGAGCTGGTCTTTCAATTGTACGGGCGAGCACTCCACCCCGAGCTGTTTGTAATTCACGCTTCGCGGACGATTTCCCGCGGAGATTATCAGGCTACGATCAATGTCACCAGTGCCGGGCATGTCGTCACCTGGCAGTATAAAGGGATCACGCTGACCGAAGTTGCCGCCAGTGCGCAGCACCCGTTGCCGCAAAAGCGGCGGTTGATGTCTTACTTGCTCAAGGGGGACCGCACCGACCAGATCGAGACACGCGGCGGCTGCCGGTATCAGGTGCAGTTTTCGCTGGAGCCGGTTGCCCCAGAAGTTTTTTGGACCTACCAGCAGGAGTTAACACTGGAAGGTGTCCAACATGGCGTGATGCACCGCTTTGATTCCAGCGGCCGGATGGCGCTCGGTGCGCTGTCGTACGTGCATTTTGAAATGCGGAACCGCAGCCTGCTGGTTCAGGCGTTTCATACTTTTCCAGATGATTATGCGATTGTAAAAAGCCAATCGCTATTCGAGATTCCATAGAATTTCTGTGACGCGTATGGCATGGTGTTGTGTGCCACTGGCTTTGCCGGTATCAATCGATTTAACACAACATTTACTCAGCACTGGCGGAGCCAGTGGCACACAGAGAATACTTCTCAATAATTGCCAGCCCGCTCGGCACGGTATTCGCACTAGTACAAATCGAGTTTGACTGACAGACATTTTTGTCAATTTCCTTGCAACTCAGTCCGGCGCAAGAAACAATAACCAGTATTGTCAGGTGACCGCAATTCACAAAATAGTTTGGGAAATCGCACAATTGGTAGCCCGGATTCGTATTTGAAACAAGATTTGCTGCTCTGGCTGCCGAAGAGAGACTGGCCGGAGAAATAAATTACAACTAAAGCGACTTTGGCTTTAGAACGAGCTTGCCAGAACTTGGCCGGCTAGCAATAATCAGCCACCCTGAATTTGGCGCCGTGAATTTGGTGGGGTTGGCCGCAGAATAATTTGACCGCCTGCCAGTCACGGCATAAGATCCAACAACCTTACATTGAAACAAGCCTCTCTTCATGCATTCCGTCGGAGGAGCCTAACCATTTGCGTTGACCCGGATCAATAAGAGCTAGTGCCTAGCACGGCTCGATCCGCGTTATTCTCGCAGCGTCTGCCACCGTCGCAATCGAAGAGAGGTTTGACACAACGCCGCCGCCAGGGACTTCCGAACCAGGAAGTTTCTCTGGCGGCGGTTTTTTTGTTTCACCGCAGCGGTCATCACGGACTTGCGGAGATGCGTTGGTCAATATCCTTTCCATGCTCGTCAGTTTTTACTGAACAAGGATGAGCAGGGTATGCAGGATTCGGATTGCACTTCTACCTTTGCCCCTCCGCGACTTTGCGTGCACTCTTCTTCTTTAGATTAGTTTCACGCAAAGGCGCAAAGACGCCAAGAAAGGTGACTGTTGTATCAGTCCAAAACGGATTCTCTGCGTTCTGCTCTGCGAACTCTGCGGTAAGATACTTCAGAACGAGCACGTTGAGCTGGAAATAGGCTGCTATCGCCCGGTCGAATCCAGTTCACTTCAGCAGTGAATAGAGCATTGCGTTGATCGCAATTCGCTCGGCGTCGTCGCGGATGTACCCCTCGCATTCCAGCGAATCGTGTTTCTCCAGCGCACAGCTCAGGTCATATCGCGAAAAGATGACTGCGTAGCGACCACTGGCGCCGATCTTGATCCCCTCCAGTTCGGGTGGGCCGCGTTGAATCTCTGCTTCGGCGCGGTCCCCTGCGGCCCGTGCGCGCGGGATGCGTCGCGAAACAGTCGAGAGATCAAAACCGCCGAACTGCTTGGTAAACATTTCGTGATTCTTGGGGATCGGCTCAAGTTTGTTTTCGGGAAAAATCTCGGCCAGCTCGCGGCGTAGCGAATCGGTGAATCCACGGCTCGCGCAGATCGAATCGACCAGCAGCGTCCCGCCACGTTCTTCGGACAGGTAGTTGCGCAGTTGCACGCGCTCGGCAGGGGTCAATCGAAAATTGGTCCGCCCATGCATGAAGACCAGATGATTGTCAAATAGCTTGCCGCTGATGATCTCGATCGGTTCTGGCGGAGCAACCACCTTGACTTTGGTTTCTCGTTCGATGGCGCGGAGCAGGCCGGGCAGCGCCCCCGGGGC
>JAWXCH010000239.1:0-27826 GCA_034440595.1 Planctomycetota bacterium
CGACGCCCTGGCAATCGTCACCGAATGGGGCGAATTCCGTCAACCAGACTTCGACCAGATGAAACAGCTTTTGAAGTCGCCAGTCATCTTTGACGGGCGGAATCTCTATAACCCGGTGCAGATGAAAGCAGCAGGCTTCACGTACCATTGTGTCGGGAAAAAGGCTGTCCGGCCTACCTAGCGGAGGCCTGCCTTCCTCTGACCCAGCAGAATGATACTACCAGTTCGTTAGCTGCTTGAAGTGCATTTGAGCGGAACGGAATCAGCCTGGTCACGGATGAGGCAGCGGAGCCACCAATTTTGGCGATAATGCTTGTGCGATAACGGTTTACGTTCTGGCAAGCCGTTTGCAGTGTGCTCTAGGGTTAATCGTCTCGAAGGGTTCCCTCAACCTCCTTTTGATCAACCGACTGCCTGGGCCAAAGAAGTTTGACCTGTATTTCTTGCGATTTTGTGGGTTTCGCCTCAGCCTGCAAAAACCGCGGCGGAATTTTGGTATCGGCCGTCAATGCACCACGAGAACCATTCTTATGCGGTATCTGGCACTGGCGTGCGACTACGACGGCACTTTGGCAACTGGGGGACAAGTTCCGCAAGACGTAGTGGACTCCCTGAAGCGATTGAAGGCCTCGGGGCGAAAACTCATTATGGTCACTGGTCGAGAGATTCCCGAGTTACTGCGTGTCTTTCCTGAGTTGGAGTTGTTTGACCGAATTGTCGCCGAGAACGGCGCTTTGCTGTACCATCCCGCGACCAAACGAGAGAATCCGTTGGTTCCTCGTCCACCAGATGAGTTTGTGGACTTGCTCAAAGCGCGCGAAGTTGGCCCGATCTCTGTAGGCCGAGTGATCGTTGCCACCTGGCAGCCGCACGAGACGATTGTCCTGCAGACCATTCGTGACTTGGGGTTGGAATTGCAGGTCATCTTCAACAAAGGGGCGGTCATGGTGCTGCCGTCCGGGGTAAACAAAGCCACCGGCTTGCGCGCGGCGCTGAGCGAGCTGGGGTTATCCGCACATAATACGGTCGCTGTTGGAGATGCTGAGAATGATCACGCTCTGTGCATGTCGTGTGAAATTTCGGCTGCCGTAGCGAATGCCTTGCCGACGCTCAAGGAGACTGCGGATATCGTCCTGCGCAATCACCACGGTGCCGGAGTCAGCGAGCTGATCGACCGGATGCTGGACGATGACCTGGCCTCGGTCGAGTGTCAACTAACGCGGCATAACCTATTGATTGGCCACGATGAAGCGGGCGAAACCATTTCGCTCCCCCCGCATTGTTGCAACGTGCTCGTTTCAGCAGAAGCGCCAGAGTTAGTCGATTGGGCAAGCTATTTCATAAATCAATTGACCGAGGCGCGATACCAGTACTGCCTAATTGAATCGGGAGAAGTCAGTTGGAAGCTCGACCGCGTGCCGGATGTTGGGAGTGCAGAGTCACGTCCCGATTTCGATTCGGTCATTAAGCTTATGGAAAAGCCAGGGCAAAACTGCGTAGTTCATTTTCAAGCTATCTCGCCAGCCGAGCGCAGTAGCTGTCTGATTGAACTGCTGAACAGATTGCAAACTTTGCGCCAGCAGTGTGGGCACCCACACTGGATTATTCTCAACGGTGTAGATCAGTTTTTAACTGAGGAAGACATTTCGCAGCATCATACGGAAGTCGAATTTGAACGCATGTTGTTTTTGACGAAAAACACGGCAGAGCTGCCTGAATCTTTGCGTAGTTCTGTCGACACAGTCATCACCATCGGGCAAACAGCGAAACGACTGATGGAGGATTTTCTTCCCAACGTTACTACCAATCTCTCGGCTGAACGGGAGCAACAGGATACGGATGCCTGGTTCTGGAAGCCAAACTGCCGAAGTGAGCCGATTCCGGTGCGGCTGGCCACTGCCGACAGCGAATCTTGCTCGGTTCCCTAAGAGCGCTAATCGTGAGTGGGGTCTGAGCAATCAAGTGGCTTCTTCGCATTGCGCGCTTCAATGGCCACACGAACTCTATGCATCCATTGACGAAGTTCTTCGTCAAAAGTCTCTATCGCGAAAACACTGCGATTTCATTCAGAAAGCGACGTTGCGGCACGAAAGCTGCATGTAGTCGGAACAGTTACTGTTCTACAGGCCGAATAAGATGCGTTTTGCGGCTTGCAAAAACATCCATCAAGGCCCTAGTTTCACTGATTCTACAGGAGAGAATGATATGAAAAGGAATACCACGCTGGTACGCGAAGGAAAAATGGGCTGGATCTTGATGTGGCTTTTGGGAGTACCGCTTCCGTTGTTGTTCATCGCGTATTTGATCTTCGGTTAGACACGTTTTTGTCAACGCACTGCAAAAAGCGGGAACCCACGAAAGTGGTCCCGCTTTTTTTGTTTGTGTTAGAAGTAAACTTCTCCCCCCGACCTTTTTCGGAACACCCGCGTTCCACATTACCTGACATCAATCTGGTTGCTCGACAGTCAATTGATTGAAAAATACTCGGTAGCGCACAGCATGCATGCGATGGGCGGTTCTGGTTCTGAAAAACAAAATCGCAACGCAATCTCATAGTGGTTCGGTACTTCTAAATGACAGCATGCCTTGCGACCACTATGGCGGAGCGGTTAGGCATGTCATCTGCTGCGAACCCAACTGACGGATTTTAGCAAGAACAGAATTGGACGATTGCAGATCATCTCATTGCAGGCGGCGTTGTGGCGATGATCAAGGTCCACACAGAAATCCGTGAGCTTGGAGAACATGTTGCACATGTTCCTGCGTATCCCCTACTTTTTCCTTTCTTTTGAGGAGTGATAGTCATGAAATTCTACTTTGGACGAATGTTGAGTACCGTACTTGGATTGACATTATTCGCAGGAGGAGTTGCTGTGGCTGAGGTCGATGCGCCTGCCCAACCACGTGAGAAGCTAGACCGCTCTGATCGCCTGGAACCTGGTGCTCGGCGGCCTGGTCTTTCTGGAGTTCGGCGCGACCAGCAGGCAAGACCCAATGTGGAGCAAAATCTGATTGCGGCAACCATCCTTTGCAACAATCACGAAATTGAGAGTGCGAAACTAGCTAAAGAGCACTCGCAAAATCAGAAGGTCAAGGACTTTGCCGACATGATGATCAAAGAGCACACACAGTTTGTGCAAAAACTGCAAAGTGCTGCTGGCCACACTCACCTAGGTACTGCTGCGAGACCAGCCGATCGTGCCGCGCCGGCGACCACTGGTTCAGACGTCCGTGTAACCGTTGCGAAACCTGTTGTGGGCCACATCCCAGGCTCAGAAATGCTTTCGATCAAAAAGGAAGTGTTGGATCAATGCCTGGAAGATCAGCGACAGGAAGCGGCCACACTCGACCCTGCCAAGTTCGACAAGCATTTTATTGGCGCTCAAGTGATGGCGCACATGCAAATGCTTGCCGAACTGAAAGTCTACGAAAAGCACGCCTCACCTGAAGTGGCCAAGATCTTCCGCGAAGGTCAGCAATCGACTCAGACGCATCTGGAATATGCAAAGAACCTGATGAAAGAGATCAGCCATGATAAATCGGCTGATAGCGACAAGCAGTAATCAAACTGCGAATTCGCTAACTCAACAATCGCCACGAGGCCTTTTCCAGCTGAATCAGTTGGAAAAGGCCTCGGGTTTTTTGGCGATGCGGGCTTTTCGCGTGATAGCAATAAATGCTAGCTTTCGCGAATGCTCAGCGGCTTGGCTCCTGCTTCAGCCAGAATCTGCCGCGCCAAAGCCAAGTCTTTCTTTTGCGCGGTCGCTTTTGGTGTATGCGACTCAGGGCCTGGATCAAGCAGTTCCACCGCGACCAGAATGTCGCCGGCGATAACCGCCTGATCGTAGTAATCAGCCAATTCTCCCTCGACGCCACGAGTCATCATGGCACCGACCAAACCGCCGACCATTCCTCCGGCCCAGGCGGCGATGCCTCCAGTGGCCAAGATTGCCAAGCCTCCGGTTGCGGCACTGGCCGTCAATACAGCTAACCCGCCCAGGGCAGCTCCGATGGCTCCCCCGCCTAGCGCATTAAACGGGGTGAAAGTCCCGGCCGGTTCTTCCTTTTCAAACTGAATGAAATGACGTTCGATCGTCTTATCGGAGCAGACAACACTGATTTCAGCCACTGTGAAGCCAGCATCTAAAAGCTTGGCGACAGCCTTGTCCGCCTCGGGTACGGTGCTGAAAACTCCAAAACTAAATGTTTTTGTGGATGGCGTTGTATCGGTCATGGTCTTTTGCATTCCTTTGAGGGGCAAACGCGATTCTCAGGTCTAGTCGATGGTTCATCGACCAAGCTGACTTCCTGAATATTGCAATCTAAACATGTAAAAGCAAACCTCGTACCGGTCGTTTGAACGCCGTCCCCCAGTTAAATGCATTTATCCCTTATGCTTCTCATACTCTTAAGACCGGGGGCTGGTCGCAAAACGACCAGCTAGCATTCTCACCAGCCGGAATTATTGGTGCAAGAGCCATTTGCAGCAGTATTTGCCCCATTTTTAGATTTGGCATGGAGATTGCATTTGTCTGTCTCCACAGTTCTGCAAGTGTATCTCACCAACATTTTATATTGTGGATCATTTCATTATGAAGGCTCCCCGAAATAAGTCTGAATCGCAATCTCGCGATTGGAACGAGCATGAGCACGTCGCGGATCCCGTAAATGTGGAAGCTCAGCGATCCGAGTCAACGGGTGAATCATCGTCAGAGGATCTTGTGCAGGCGGCTGGCAACGAAGAACTGGCCAAGCAGGCCAAAGAAACCGTTCGGCGGCAACGAGCTGAAAAGAAATCGCCTAATCACGATCGCAACAACGTTAGTCAATCGTCGAAAGATCCCGTCTCCAAATCCCTACGGCGGCCAAAAGCGGAAGAATAGCTTTTCGGTTCAACTCGCCTTCGCCGCATGATCGTTTTTTGTTTTACAGGCTTGGCCAGTCCACTGGCTTGCTCATGTTTCTATTTCGAACATTTACCAAAGAGGAGATTGAGGATGTCTACCATCTTACTCATTATTCTGATTTTGTTGTTGCTGGGTGCTATCCCTGCCTGGCCACACAGTCGCAGTTGGGGATATGGCCCTACCGGTGGTCTGGGCCTCGCACTGGTGATTGTTCTCATTCTAGTGCTTATGGGTAGAATCTGACCGGCAACGACCACGCAATTGCTTTGGATGGCAAAGTTGCACTTCCATTGTGGTTAGCAACATCGGCCGGGGCACACCGCACAATCGGTTATGGCGGCCTTTTCGCGCCGTCCTACCCTCCGGCGCCTGGCCGAGAAGTTGAAATACGGCTCTGGCTTTGGACGATATGTCAGATAGTTATGCGTGATTCCGGCATCGCCCGTAAAATCCGCCAAACAATCGGACCGGGTTGTCGTAGTTATCAAAGCAGATAAGTCCGCTTGCAGTGTCAAGTTACGCATTATCGAGTTACACAATGGCTAGTTTGACATTCGGTGGTGGTTTTCCTAGGATCAGTTGGTGGGATTGGGGTTAGTACTGGCCACCAGATACCAAAATTTGAGCTGTTTTAATCTTCGGTCTTCCCGGATGCCAAACCTCCATCTGGGAACCGAACGCCTCTTCGGAGAATGGATAAATGCCTTCAGTTTTGGTTATTGATGATGACGTTGCAGTTGGACTGGTGTTCCGCCGGATTTTCGAGGGATCCGATGTCACCATTCTCACTGCCGAATCAGCAGTTGCTGGTCTGAAGATGGTCAGCAGCGAAGCGCCTGATGTTGCGATTGTCGACATTATGCTTCCCGATGCATCTGGACTGGATACTTTTCAAAAGATCCAGCAATTGGATCCCAAGATCCCGGTGATCTTCATCACCGCTGGTGGTACCAGCGACACCGCCATCGAAGCGATGAAACTCGGTGCATTTGATTATCTGCTCAAGCCGCTGGATTTTCCTCAGGTTGAGACATTGCTCGCTCGGGCGTTTGAGATTCGGCGCTTGATGAACGTGCCAGTCCGCCTTTTGCAAACCAACAACCCCGGTAACGGAACTGCAGATTGTCTCATCGGCCGTTGTGCGGCAATCCAAGACGTTTACAAATCGATTGGACGTGTAGCTCCCCAAAACGTCACCGTACTGATTCGTGGCGAAAGCGGCACTGGTAAGGAATTGGTGGCGCGTGCGATCTATCAACACAGTACCCGCGCAGCCGGTCGATTCATGGCCGTGAATTGTGCAGCGATTCCAGAGGCACTCCTGGAAAGCGAACTTTTTGGTCACGAGAAAGGTTCGTTCACGGGCGCGGACAATAAGCGCATCGGCAAGTTTGAACAATGCTCCGGAGGGACGCTCTTTCTGGACGAAGTCGGCGACATGACTCCCCTGGTCCAAAGCAAAATGCTTCGCGTTTTGCAGGATCAGCGATTTGAACGTGTTGGTGGCAACGAATCCATCAAGACCGACGTACGAATCATTACGGCCACGAATCGCGATCTTGAACAAATGGTCGCGGAGGGAACCTTCCGCGCCGACTTGTTCTATCGCCTCAATGGATTCACTATTAAGATTCCTTCCCTGCGCGAAAGAGCAGATGACATTCTATTGCTGCTCGAGCATTTTCTTGGGCACTTCAATCGTGAGCTAGGCCGCAGTGTTTGTGACATCTCGCCAGAGGCACTTGAGATGCTCATGCAATACAGTTGGCCGGGAAATGTGCGAGAACTACAGGCCGTAGTGAAACAGGCCATGTTGCAGGCGACTGGGCCGGTCCTGTTGCCAGAGTTTTTCCCGAGCGACATTCGACAGGACCGCCGTGCTGCTGCGACCTCCGCAGGTCAAGCCGAAGGGACCGGACGTGGGGAATTTGACCATTTCGTGGAGGCGCAGTTACGCACCAACACCGAAGACCTCTACGCCGAGGCCCTAGCATATATGGAACGTGTCGTACTCACCCGGGTGCTTCGTCATACCGATGGAAACCAATCTAAGGCGGCAAAAATCCTCGGAATCACTCGAGGCAGCTTGCGCAACAAGATCCGCACGCTGAGGATTACCATCGACCAGCGCGTTGCTGTGGAAGATGAGTTGACCGAGGACGAGCACGAGGAGCTATCCGTGGTGAACTGATGTCGCGTATTGAGTTCAGCTCGGATCGAGGCCATGCCATCCAAATCCCCTTTGTCAATTTACGATGAACCTTCGTTTCTAGTCGGCGTAGTCTGCGGCGCAATCGAACCGAGTTTGCTCGTTCGCCTGCTGTGCTGCATGCCTGAACACCGTTCAATCACGGTTGTACTTTTGGGGATCCCGGCTGATTGGGATCTGGCGAAGTTGCTCCGCGAATTGAGTCTCTCGACGACCGCCGAAGTCGTTCTCCCAGCGCGTGATCAGGCAATTCAGCCGGGACAGGTTTGCCTGATACCACCAACGGCAGCGCTGATGGAACGCGATGGCCAGTTGACCGTGCAACTATCAAACAATGAGATTGCCTCATCACTGCAATCTCGACTCGCACACAGCTTGCAAACAGTTGCATCGCATACTGGCGAGCATGGTGCTGCGGTTTTTCTCAGCTCACCGAATGATCTGCTTCAACCTGAGCAGATAGCAACACTGCAACGATCGAGTCTTTTGGTGATTGAGCTCTCGTCGATTTCTGGCGAATCTAAGAGGGGCACCGGCACTAATCGACGTACTGTCGGCCTGACAGATGGCCTGCTGCAATGTGCGACGGTAGAAGAAATCCCTGCGAGAATCTTGGAACTCTATTTCCGTAAAACTTCCCCTAGCAGCAACAACTCGACCGCTAAGAAAGAATTGCCCCTCACCGCAGAACAATCGGCCCGGTCGATTGGCGAACTGCAACAACGTGTCGCGGAACTCGAGAAATTGCTACATGTTCTACCAGTCGGAATCGGAATTTCACGCACGTCGGACTGTGCGGAAATTGAACTCAATCCAGCGGCGGCACGGATGTTTGGTTTCCCGACCGGTCAGAAAACCGTAGTACACAAGAACAATGACGCGGATATGGGCTTTCGCATGTACCAGGAAGGACGTGAGTTGGCCGCTGCCGAGATGCCCATGCAACGCGCGGCACGCCTTGGGGCTGAAGTACGCGGCGGCGAATTCACTGTGGTCCGCGCAGACGGCACATCGCTGGAGCTGATCGAATACGCCTCTCCCCTCTTCGACGCGAATGGTCAACCGCGCGGCTGCCTGGGAGTCTATATCGACATCTCGATTCGCAAACAGCTTGAGACCAAACTACGCGGTACAGCCGACTACCTAGTCTTGCAACGGCAGTGGCTCGAAGCAGTTCTGAATCTATTGCCGGTCCCGATGCTGCTAATCGATCCCCAGACTTCGCGTGTGACTTTTGCAAATCAGGCGGCGGGGACCGTGGCGGATGCGTTTCGGGCCGATTCTGCTGACGTTGGAAACGGGACAGTCTACTTTACGGGCTTGGACGGCAAAACGATCCCCAAGGACGAGATGCCGGTTCCTCGTGCCGCGCGCGGTGAGCAGCTTCGCGCCTATGAAATTCAATTGCACCGCCCCGACGGAATGCGGACCATTATGATCAACGCCGACACGCTGCCGGCGATGCACAATCACGATACGGTCACGGTGCTGGTCTTTCAGGATATCACCTTATTCAAGCAGGTCGAAACCGAGTTGCGCCGCACCAATGAGGCCAAGGATGCACTGTTGGCCATGCTGGGTCATGAACTGCGCAATCCGCTGGCGGCTATCACTAGCTCCGCTGAACTGATTCAGGTTCTGGAACCTCGCGACGCCGAATTCGGCGAAGCACGCGACATTCTGAATTCGCATTTGCAGCACCTGGTGCGGTTGGTGGATGATATTCTGGACGTGTCGCGACTTGGCAGCGGCAAGATCCGCATGCGCAAAGAAGTTGTCAACTTGCGCAAAGTACTAGAGCACTCGTTGCAGGCCTGCGAGTCGACGATCGTTTCGCGACAGCATTCGGTGCGTCTGGAGATTTCAGATGAGCCAATTGAAGTCCACGGCGATTCGGCCAGACTAGAACAGGTCTTTGTCAACTTGTTGATGAATGCCGCCAAGTACACCGACATTGGCGGACGTATCACCGCCACCATCCAGACCAAAAATAAACTTGCCGAAATTCGGATTCAGGACACGGGTATTGGCATCGCCAAGGAACTGCTTCCACAGGTCTTCGATCTGTTTCTCCAGTTAAATCCCTCGTTGCACCGCGCCGAAGGGGGCCTTGGGATCGGCCTCAATATCGTCAAAAACCTAGTAGAAGCCCACGGTGGCACGGTGTCCGTCCTGAGCGAGGGAGCTGGAAAGGGGAGCGAATTCATCGTTCAGTTGCCGCGGATTCTCGGAAAGAAGGAACCTGCGGAACGCGCGCCACTGGAAACAAAACGAGCGGCGGTGCCGGCTGCTGGGTCGCTGCGTGTACTGCTAGTCGAAGACAACGCCGACATCGCACATACGATGGGTGCCCTGATTCGCATTGCTGGTCACCAGGTCGAAATCGCTGCCGATGGCCCATCGGCTTGGGATCTCGCCAAACAGAACCGGCCCGATATTGGGTTTTTTGACATTGGGTTGCCGGGCATGAGTGGGCTGGAGCTGGCCAAGAAGTTTCGCGAGGACGGAGAGCTTCGCAAAGTGTTCTTGGTTGCTTTGACTGGATTTGGCCAGTCAGCAGACCGCCGCCGGTCCTTTGAAGCTGGTTTTGACGAGCATCTGGTCAAGCCTATCAGTTATGCCAAACTGCAGGAGATCCTGGCACGTCCGCTGACGAGTGAATCTCTTTAAATCCTGCTGCGGAGCGGAGTCGCTACATTCTCGGCGACCGAATCACATTCGCGCTCCCCGGCATCCTCTCGGGCAACAATTCAGCGAGTTATTGGTATGCCAGCGTTCGATGGGTTGGTCGCTCGGCGATCATTGCCATTGTCCACAGAGCCACACAATCGGTCGTGCTGAGAGCGCCGACTAATTTCTGATGCGGTAAGCGATTATCCATCAATAACTTACGAGCAGTTCATCAAAGTTGCCGGGTATTTGGCACGCCGCATGCATTAAGGTCTTAGCAGTTACGCCAGCAATTCAATGTCGTACTAGAAAACACAGACATTGTCGCAATTGGCGTTGGTAACTTTCCAACAAAAAGTTCTTTCACGTCGGAGGTGTACAATGTTGTACTGGGCACTTATGTTCCTGGTCGTCGCAATCGTCGCTGCGGTTTTTGGCTTCGGTGGCATTGCTGCTGGCGCAACGCAAATTGCGCAGATCTTGTTTGTCGTGTTCCTGGTCTTGTTCGTCGTCAGCTTGATCTTCGGTGGTTTCGGTCGCCGTGGACCGCTGGTGTGACGAAGGTTCATTTTTGAACATTGCCAACAATCCGGGAGGTCCGATCGAAAGACGGGCCTCCTTTTTTTGGACTCTCTTACCCTCACCCGGCGCGCACGTTTTGAAGTTGCGCTTTTTTGATTCACCACTGAGAAAGGGAGGTCACGGAGGCAGGAGTAGCTGGAATGAATTGATTCTGTGCCCCGAAGGGGCAATCTAAGGCAGCCCAGGGCAACGCCATGGGTACAGATTGAGACAGAGTGGTTGATTGTTGCCTTTCACTCCGTGAAAGAGCATCTGCGCATGACCATTGGATCACCGCATGCACGCCATCCACTTCAAGCTCACCCTACTTCGCATTTGGCATGCTGACCGTTGTCATGCGCTGAGTCGACCTACCAGCAAGCAAGGGATTCAGAGTACTAGGAACTTCGCGACGTTCGTTTTGCAGCCGTTCGCTACGCTTCCGTTCCCAAACTTCTTCACGATCCACCGATACATTAGACGGTGCTTGAATCGCCAGGCGAACGCGGTCGCCAGACACTTCCACAATTTTGACTCGGATCGAGTCCCCGATGATGATCGACTCCGTCGAGCGTCGTGAGAGAATAAGCATGATCGAATCCCTTCGTAAGAGTAGCAGCAGTAGGTGACAGCGTTCTTGTCGGCCAAATTGGCAACGCCGCAGCCTTGTTGCAAACTTCATGCCTGACACATTAAGAATCTGACTCTCAGGCATTTTTGCGTTGAAGTCGTAACTCAATTGGTAGCCGACACATGCTACCATGCGGGAAAACACATAGATGATCGCGGAATTGCCCGCTGGCAGACGCGACGGCTTAGACGAGACCGTTCGCGAAGAGAGCAACATGGTCAAAATATGACCACGGTTTTTCACCGTTTGCTGGTCGCAATGCTGCCACTCGGCCCTGGCCGATCACAATACTGCGTCAGCTAGTACTGCTTAGAGGAGATCGGCACGGAACGGGACTCTTCGGCCGATTCGCGAGCTTGACTTTGAAATGCGTCTGTACGCAGCGCAGTCAGCACCGTGGTTTCTAGCACCGTGCCAGCCAGCCGAAAGATCCCTGCTAGCAGAGGCGTAGCCATACCCGCGCGGGCTGCGGTTGCGGCGGCGCCATTGGCCGAAGTTTCGCCCTTGGTAGCTGCCGAGCCGTTGACCGACGCCGCGGGCATTGGCTTTTTGCCCTTGAGCGCGGCGGCCAAACTGAAGCCAACTGCACCGGCAACGCCGACCGAAAGCCAGGGGTGATAATGGGCCCAGGCCTTCAAATCCGTGGCGGATTTGATCGCCTCCTTGAACTGCGTAGACGAGTTGGCAATCGCTGATTTGGCAAGTTCGGCCTGATGAGCGAGAAATTCGACCTCAGTCAGGTTTTCGTACCTCTGCGGCACGGTCTCGTACGTCGTGGCCGAAGCGTAATCGCTCTTGTTCATAACGGCGGTCATAGGTCTTAAAAATCCTCTGTTTAAATTTCTTGAACATGGCTTGGACTCCCAGCCAGCCACCTCCGACCACAATCAAGAAAATGACTAAACCGGTCAGAAACTTACCCAATTCTGGCCTGCCTCCGAGCAGTTCACCTACCCCCGCCGCGACGCCGCTTAGCAAGTACACGGCCGCCACGGCAAGTACAACCACTCCCAGAAAACCGGCCATCAGCACTAGCACCAGACGAAACACCAGTCCGCGAATCTGGGCGTTAAAACCATCCTTCTTGGCCTGAATATACAGGCTAGCGTACTCGCTCGTTTCCCGGATCTGTGCGAATAGCGCCTCCAGCGGGTGCGGTGGCGGTTCGCCCGTGGAATCCGTCTGTCGACCCTCATGTTGGGTTTGGTAGCCTTGATTCTGAGGCCCCACGGCGCGCGGTGTGGCATCCCCCTCGCTTGGAGGCGAGGTTCCGACGACCGGTGTGGCCGGAGCATCGCCTCGACTGCCATAGACATTGGCAGTCGAGTCCGGATTGGTTCCTTGCTGAGTTACCATAACGCTTGCAAACCTTTCAGTGCAAGAAAATCATTCGACCGAAAAGCGGTGGTTGAATTTACTTGCGCGTCCAACACATGCCGACGAGGAAACCTACACCAGCCGCGACCAGGATAGCTCCGATGGGCCGCTCACGGATTTTCGTTTCCAGCGATTGCTCGAAATCGGCTGCGCACTCACGTCCTTGTTCGTAATAACCAGAGAGTGATTCCGACACTCCTTCCAGTTTTCGTTGAGCGGCGTCCTTGGCGGCGGCACCCATATTTTGCAGGTTCTCTTTCAACTCGGCACCTTTTTCACGAATTTGTTCGGCGGCCGAATGCTGCGATTTGGAAGCGTGGTTGGGCATGACTAAACTCCTATTCGATAAAGACTAAGCGGAACACAAATGTGCGAGTCGCCTTGTGCCGATAACTTGCCATATTTGGCGGGGCAAAAGGAAACTCACTTAATTTAAGAGTATACGGCGCAGCACGATCAGTGATATCAACTGTGCATATTTTGTGCCAGGAGATTCCGGCTGCACCGGTCATTTCGCCGAAAGTAAGGCATGTGCATGAGAAACCGTGCCGATTTCAGGTCGATGCCGACGGATCACCGCCGACGATTCACCCGTTTCGATACGGTGCCAGGTCCTTTTCTGCCAATACCATTTGATTGTGGAATTGCTCCCACGCTGCCGGAAGATCGGACATTCGATTTTCCTGGCCTATGGATTCCAACTGGCTCAGGACATGTGCCACGCCCATTGCGCCGCAGCTAGCGGCCAGCCCCTTCAGGCTATGTGCGGTTCGATGGATTGCGTCTGGATCCCCCTTTTCAACTGCCGCCTGCAAGTTCCGGCGAGTTCCCGCTGTGTCTGTCAGAAACCGGGTGACCAACTCCTTGTACAGTTCGACATGCCCTCCTAAGCGGTCGATGGCCAACGCAATCTCGCGCGCCGCGTCGGTCGGGGTGACGAATGGTGGAAGTTGAGCCATATTTGAATTCTTTCAACCAGGTTACGCGGTCTTTGCAAATCAGACCGTGGTGCCATGCAGACTAATCATCTCTAGTCTCTTCTGCAATTCATTATCACGGACTGGCAGTCCCAAGCCAACAGTTATTTGGCCCCTGGCGGGCTTTGGTCAAAAGCATCCCCATTGCAAATCAAGTGCCCGATGTGGAATCTGCCGCGCGGCAGAAAAGCGTTCTGCGAGCTGCGTGCCGAGTGGACAATTGGCTCGGCGGCTCCTAAAGTTCTCGATATGAACGGTCTGGACGACACTGATACGCTGACGCCACCTCCGCCAATCGTAATGGCTGTGAAGATTGCCGTAGCACGATCCCTCGAATCAGAATGGCTGGTAACAAACGGAATCGGCGGCTATAGCTTTGGCACGGTCGCTGGGCCGGCGACCCGGCGCTATCACGGGCTGCTAACCGCCGCATTTGCTCCGCCGCTCGGGCGGATGTTGGTTCTGAGCAGTCTTAAAGAAGTGCTATTGCAAAGCATTGAACAGACGCTGCTGATTCCGCAGACGCCAGTTGCCGAGGGTGCGGAAGCCGAAGCGTCGGCCGCCGAGCTGGAGTCGTTCTGTCTAGAAAATGGTCTGCCGGTCTGGCAATATCACTGGGGCAATAATCGCTTAGAAAAGCGAGTCTGGATGCCGCAAGGTCAGAATACGGTGCAAGTCCGGTATCGCTTGCTGGAGTCAGAGCAACCACTTTGTCTGCGGCTGGAGCCAATGATGGATGCTCGCGCACTTGGAGAAGCTCCGCTGGCGACAATTGAGGTGGGGCGTTTGAAACAATCCGGAGAAACGACGCTCGACGTGGATATCGCAGTTGGAAAATCGTTGCGTATACTGTTCCCGCAGAACGCGATCTGGCATCCGTATGCGACGAATCAGGAGAGACCGCAATTTTACTCTCAGGAGGCCGCCTGCGGTTACGACGGACGCGGCTCAGTGTTCTCTAGTGGGACATTTGAATCGTGGCTGAGAAGTGACCACCCGACGGTCGATGTTCTGGCGTCGACAGAGTCCTGGAGCTCAATCCAAGCAACGGATCCGCAGACGACTCTGGACACTGAACAGGCTCGACGCCGCCAGTTGTTATCGCAAGCCGATAAACCACATCGCAATAGTGTTTCAAACGGTGCTTCTGTTCGGCAGCAACTGGTCCTGGCCGTAGACCAATTCATCATTACGCCACTCCGCCGGGAGATACCAACTGAGGCACCGGATGCGGTAGTGCCTCAATCGTCCACCGAGGAACGCACAATCATCGCCGGCTATCCCTGGTTTACCGATTGGGGACGTGACACGATGATCAGCCTGGAAGGCCTCACACTAGTCACCGGTCGTGCGGCAGAAGCCCGGATGATTTTGCAGATGTTTGCGCGGCACGTTCAGAACGGATTGATACCGAATTTGTTTCCTGAAGGGGGCCAGCAGGGTCTGTACAACACCGCGGACGCCACGCTGTGGTTCTTTCATGCGGTGGACCGCTATGTCGAATGGACCAATGACCGCCAGACACTGCATGGATTACTCCCCCTGCTGCAAGAGATCATCGATTGGCATTTGAGTGGCACCAGTTTTGGCATACACGTTGATCAGTCCGACGGACTACTAGTGCAAGGGGCATCCGACTATCAATTGACCTGGATGGACGCCAAAGTCGGCGACTGGGTGGTCACTCCGCGACGTGGAAAAGCGGTCGAGATCAACGCGCTGTGGTATAATGCGCTGCGTGTGCTGTCCGCGCATTGGGAGCAGTCGGGCGAGAATGCTCGTGCCAGCGAAATTGCGGAACATGCCGATCGCGTTTACGAGTCATTTAGTCGCCGATTTTGGAATTCTTCGACCGGCTGCTTGTTCGATGTTATCGACGGTCCAGATGGCGATGACGAGTCGGTTCGCCCGAACCAGTTGTTCTCCATTTCGCTCCCCAATCCAGTCTTGGCAGCAGAACATTGGAGACCGGTGCTGGATACTTGCACCGACCAATTGTTGACGCCGTACGGACTGCGGTCGCTCAGCCCCGACGATCCGCAGTTCAAACCTGTGTATCAAGGAGACCTGCCAACTCGCGATGCCGCTTACCATCAAGGGACGGTTTGGAGCTGGCTAATTGGGCCGTATCTGGATGCCTGGTTAAAAACGTATCCAGCAGAAAAACAGCGAGGCAGAGCGATGCTATCCGGTTTGACAGAGCACCTGACCGCAGCAGGCATCGGCTCGATCAGCGAAATCTTCGATGCCACGCTTCCTTTCGCGCCGCGCGGTTGCATAGCTCAGGCCTGGAGTGTGGCCGAATTGCTCCGCTGCTGGTGCATATGTACTCGGCCTGAGAAGGGTAGTGATTAACTCTCGCCTTAACTCCGGTACGGCGGTTTGAAACTACCGCGTCACCTGATTAAACGCCGGGGCATCGCTGGCGGGGAACGATTCCCACGAGGCTTCGTCAACGCGATTTTCGGCGATCGTTGGATCGGGACAATCCGAGTCACAAGCAATGTTGCTAGTTGCGCCGCACGATTGGCCGATCACCGAACAAGCACCACGGCAGACCAGCCAGGTTCCTGCCGCCGCCAATAGTCCCCCTATGAAATTCGGTCGACGCACACCACTCGATAGTAAAAGTGCACCACCGAGCAGCTTGGCCCAACCTTTGGCCTCGGCGGCCTGCTGGCGAGCTTGTTGAAGTTGCAAGTCTTGTTCACGGTCAAAATCGTCGTGTAATAGCAGCGAGTTCATGATTTGGTTCCTCAGATTATAAGAACAGTGGCGTCTTGTATTCTGGTTTTGGGTAGTCGCCTCAGCCAATCCCCATATCAGCCGTGCATTCCAAAGCAATACTGGTGCATTTTCCGTTCCGTGTAAATCACAAAAGCCCACTTGATGTGGTTTACATCAAGTGGGCTGGGTGAACTTCCCTGTAAGTTTACGTCACTATTTGATTTTGCCTCTACGCGGTTAACGACCTCCGATGGTACCGCCGATTGCGGCTCCAATGTTGGCACCCCCCTGCCCTCCAATTGCACCGCCAATGGCCGCTCCTTGGCCTACACCACGGTTGAACTCACGTCCGCCATTTCCGGGGCCGTATTGATACTGATTACCGTAGCCGCGATATCCGGTGCCATAGCGGTATGGACCGTTGTTGTTGTAATTACGGTAACCACGGTTGTAGCCGTAGTTATTGGAGTTATATCCAGGAGCGTATCCGTATGTCACTGCTGGGCGTGAGGAAGCCACATAGGGCCGCCAATCTGAACCGTTCCAGATCACCCAGCTATTGCTTGGCATCCAATACCACCACTGATTATTGTGCCAACGATATCGCCAGCGATTGTTATTCTCGCCGGTGTTGCCAGCTCGATCATCTCGGCGATCAATTCGATCATCGATTCGGTCGTCGCGCAGGTCTCGGCGATCATCGGCGCGATCGTTGTAACGATCGTCGGCGCGATTATCAATTCGATCGTCGCGACGATCAACCCGATTATCTATTCGATCATCAGCACGATCAGCAACACCGTCCCTGGCTTGATCCAGCCGGCCCTGTCCCTGGCTAAAGGTCTGTGTGTTTAACGAACCGTCTGCCTGCACCCCTTCGCGTCCAGCACGTAATGGGTCGTCGCTCAGATCACGTGTCGGTGCTTCGGTGTTCGCTGGAGGATTACCAGCGGCATTGTCCACAGCCGGTGGCAATGCCGGAGCCGCATTCCCATCGGCTGATGCTGCACCACCAACGTTGGCACCGGCGCCATCAGTGTTGCCAGTCGCTCCCACACCAGCAGTACCGCTAGCTGAGGCATCGGCTCCAGCACCTCCACTGGCGGCCGCACCTGCAGTACCGCCAGGTCCGCTCGCTCCAGCACCGCCACCCCCTCCGCCAGCTTGAGCGTAAACCATTCCTGTTGCGCCAAAAAACAGCGCACTTCCAAGTACAAACGCTGAGACTTTCATCGTTCCAATCCTTCTGCTACAAGTTTTGTTTCGTCCGACTGCTGAACTTCACAGTCAGAAGTTTTTTCTTGACGAAACCCTATTGCAGATGCTGTTCCACTTTTGTCGCAGCCACAGAGAAAGCTGGAAGAATATTCTAGATAATGTGCAGATCCGCATTTACGACCAACACAAAGTCGACGCCGCATGTCGTCAATACGATTCTGCGGCTGCTGAGAAGCGTATTTCTACGAAAAGCAGGTCAAGTCACAGTGACTACGATGAGACCAGCCTGGTATTATTTTTGACATGAGCAACTACACGGAATAACCCCGATTAGTCGCCTCTGCGGCAATGCTAGCTAAGAATTCCAGTCACCGGTTCAACCGGATGCTGACTGCGAAACAACACGATCGAACAGGGCTGCAAGAGATACTCTTTGGCTTTGCAAGGTTGCGGGCCAACAATTGAGTCGTCCGAGGTATCAAACATGATTTCCCACGGTGCCGAATCGGCGGGGGGTAGCACAAACGGAATCGATAACGCATGGTCGGCATTGAAGAGCAGCAGCATGCCGTCCCCAAGAATCTCGGTACCGCGCGCGTCCACGTCGACCTGACCTCCGAACAACTGCACGCCCAGGCAACGAACGTGTCCTTGGCTCCAGGCCTCAGCGGTCATTTGGACTCCGGTCGGTTCCAACCAGGCGATTTCCTGCGAACCGATTCCCTGAATGGCTTTCCCATGAAAGAAACGTCGTCGATGAAAGACCGGTGCGTCCTGATAGATACCTATGATCGAGCGAGTGAACTTTAGCAGAGCTTGCTGATCCGCGGACAGTTTCCAATCGAGCCAGGAAATTTCGTTGTCCTGGCAGTAGGCGTTGTTGTTTCCTCCCTGAGTATTGCCGAATTCGTCTCCGGCCAGCAACATCGGCACTCCTTGCGAGAACAATAGTGTGACCAGCATGTTGCGCATCTTTTTGGCGCGGAGCGCTACGATCGCCGGATCTTTAATCTCCCCCTCTACCCCGCAGTTCCAACTGACATTGTCGTCGGCACCGTCGCGGTTATTCTCGCCATTGGCGTCGTTGTGCTTGTGATCGTACGAGACGAGATCTCGAAGCGTGAAACCGTCATGGCAAGTGACAAAGTTGACGCTGGCGTGCGGGCGGCGGCTACTCCATTCGTACAGATCGCTAGAGCCGCAGAATCGCGTGGCAAATTCCGATACAAATCCACCGTCCCCTTTCCAAAAGTGGCGGATGCAGTCGCGGTACTTGCCGTTCCACTCCGACCACAAAGTCGGAAAATTACCGACCTGGTAACCACCCTCGCCCAGATCCCACGGTTCGGCAATCAGTTTGACCTGCGAGATCACCGGATCCTGGTGAATGATGTCGAAGAATGCACCCAGCTTGTTCACCTCGTGCAGCTCGCGAGCCAGCGTACTGGCCAGATCAAAGCGAAAGCCGTCGACATGCATGTGCTCAATCCAGTAGCGCAAGCTGTCCATAATCAACTGCAGCACACGTGGGTTCTGCATGTTGAACGTATTGCCGCACCCGGTAAAGTCCATGTAATAACGAGGATCCTCGCCGGACAGCCGATAATAGGCGGCATTGTCGATCCCGCGGAACGAGACCGTCGGCCCCATCTGGTTCCCTTCCGCAGTGTGGTTGTAAACCACGTCGAGAATGACCTCGATTCCCGCCGCATGGAGATTCCGCACCATCGTCTTAAACTCGCGAATTTGATCGGCGGGTAGCGCTGTCGATGCGTATTGTTGGTGTGGCGCAAAGAACGACAGCGTGTTGTAGCCCCAGTAGTTGACCAGACCCGCGTCGGTCAGGTGCCGATCATCCAAGTGCGCGTGTACCGGTAGCAGTTCGACCGCAGTGACGCCAAGATTCTTCAGATATTGAATCGCTCCTTCGGACCCTAATCCGGCGTAGGTCCCTTGCACTTTTTCTGGAACTTCTGGGTGCAGTTTAGTGAAGCCCTTGACGTGGACCTCGTAGATCAACGTTTTGTTCCAGGGGATTTGTGGCGCGCGGTCGTCTCCCCAGGTGAATGCCTCGTCCAGAACTGTGGCCAATGGTGCAAAAGCCGCATCATCGCGATCGTCGAACGATAGATCCGATTTCGGATCGCCGATTTTGTAGCCCCAGACCTCATCGGCCCATTTCAATGGCCGCGCGATGGCCTTGGCGTACGGATCGAGCAAAATCTTGTTGGGATTAAACCGATGGCCGTTCTCCGGTTCGTAAGGGCCATACACACGGTAGCCGTACGGTTGGCCGGGCAGAATGTCTGGCAGATAACAATGCCACACCTGATCGGTGTGCTCTGGCATGACGATACGCGTGGTTTCCTTGATCGCGTCAATCTCGTCAAACAGACAAAGCTCCACCTTGGTGGCATTTTCTGAATAGAGGGCAAAATTCGTCCCGCTTCCGTCCCATGTGGTTCCGAGCGGGTACGGTTTTCCCGGCCAAACACGAATTTCGCTCATATATCTCCTAAGCTGTTACGGCCTGGCAAAAAATCAGGATCCCGCGAGAGTTGCTCGCGAATGCTGCAGGTCATTGGCAGCTTAACTTTACAACGAAATAGCGTCTTGCTTCAAGCTAAAATTCACCGAAGCAGCACATCAACGCAGAACCTGTATATTATCGACCAATTGCACGACTCCGGCCACTCGTTTGCAGCAGTGAATGCAGAGCTGCTTATGGTAGAAGGACCGGACATTTCCGCTGAGAGTGACCACCCCGTTGACCGCCTCGATCGATAGATCGTGTATGCTACTGATCAAATGGCTCAAAAGGTGATTTTGAACGCGCCTGCTGAGTTCAGCGTCTGCCGACGGGTGAACTACTTCACGATCGCTTCCGAGAGTTGTCGCCCGAGTGTTGGCAGGTTGTATCATAGAGAATCCAATTCCTTTTAATTTAGAGCCCATTAAGATTTTTCTCCGCGGGCTGCCACCAGTCGCGCGAATTTTTAGCTCCCGGCAAAACAGCAAACGGCATGCCGATTAAGACGATTTTAAGTCTTGCAGCAGTGAACTATTAGTTCGAGTCGGCAAAGTATTGGGACCAAAGTTCGCCATTTCGCGGTGCGACTCTATCCAGATTCCCAGCACTGTCCGAAATACCCTACAGTTATAATGGCCGTTTCGGCGCGATAAGTGCCAATACCAATATTCACTGAGGTATTCACTGGCTTTGGCGGCTTTGAAGAAGAGTTTAGCCTACGCCGGGCCTCTGTATATTTGCGCACGAATGATCTGATCGGTATACATCCAGGTTGGCTGTCGTATATCCCGCTGACCATGACCGGGGACTTAGCGCCTGACGCTGCGGGGCGTAGTATTGTTTTCATCGCTGCCTGTTGGCAGCGTCTCTATTCATTGCGGGAGTGCAAATGTCGGAGTCCGGTTTTTCACAATCACCGCGTGCCACCTACCGGGTGCAACTGCACGCCGGATTTCAATTCAGTCATGCCGCCGCGATCGCAGACTATTTGGGCAAGCTCGGAATCAGTCATTTTTATGCCTCCCCTTGTTTGCAGGCCGCCCCTGGTAGCCTGCACGGCTACGACGTCCTCGATCATCACCGCGCTAACGATGAATTGGGAGGGGACGAAGCGTTTTTTGTCTTCTCGCATGCTCTGGCACGCAACGGGCTGGGACTGCTGTTGGATATCGTTCCCAACCACATGAGCATCTCGCATCGTGGCAATCGCTGGTGGTGGGATGTTTTAGAAAATGGACAGGCAAGTCAGTACGCTGGATTTTTTGACGTCGACTGGAAATCGCCCGAGGCTAAAAACCAGAATACGGTGCTGATGGCGATTTTAGGGGACCACTATGGAAGAGTTCTGGAAGCAGAGGACATCCGCCTGGAACGTGATGGCGGTTCGTTCATTCTGCGATACTTTGATCACGTTTTGCCAGTGGCACCACGTTCGATGGATGGCATGCTGCACGATGCCGCAGAGCGTGCCGAGTCAGACGATTTGGCTTTTATTGCGGACTGTCTGAATCAACTCCCTCTGGCGACTGACACCGACCGCTCCAGCGTTCAACGACGGCACCGTAATAAGCAAGTCTTGCGTGCTCAATTGGAACGACTCTGTGCCGAGAATGCAGAAATCGCCGCTGCGATCGAAGAAGTCATCTGTGATACAAACGCGTCTCCCGACGAGTTGGACGTGCTATTGGAGCGACAGAATTACCGCCTGGCCTACTGGCGAACCGCGCGCGATGAACTGGACTATCGGCGTTTTTTCGATGTTAATTTTCTGGTGGGTTTGCGTGCCGAGGACGAACGAGTCTTTCAAGATACACACGCCCACGTTCTGGGATGGGTGCAAAAAGGACTGGTCAACGGTTTGCGCGTTGACCATCCGGACGGTTTACGCGACCCAGAAGGATATTTCGAGAGGCTGCGCGCGGCCGCGCCAGAGGCCTGGATCCTGGCGGAGAAGATCATCCTCCCAGGCGAACGTCTACCACAGTCCTGGCCCGTGCAGGGAACCACGGGCTACGATTTTATTTTTCGCGCAGCGGGTGTCCTGGTCGATCCGGCAGGGGAAACACCGCTCACCGAGTTTTATGCGGACTTCACTGGTGAGTCGACGGACTTCAAGGTCATTGTGCATGAGAAAAAAATGCTGGTCATGAAGTCGATGTTTTCGGCGGATCTCAATCGACTGACGGAACTGTTTGCCAGTGCCTGCGAACGCCACCGTCGGTATCGCGATTACACTCGGCGCGAATTGCTGCTGGTATTGCGTGAAACCATCGCCTGCTTGCCGGTGTACCGAACCTATGCGAGAAACCAAAACCAGATCAGCGATTTTGATATCGGTATTCTGGAAGCTGCCATCGAAGCAGCCAAAGCCAGCCGGAGCGATGTGGACGCCGATCTGTTCGATTTTCTACGCGACATTTTGCAGCTAAAAATTCGGGGTACAACCGAGGCCGAGTTGGTCATGCAGTTTCAGCAGCAGACCGGCCCGGTCATGGCCAAGGGGGTGGAGGATACGACTTTTTACAATTTCAACCGGCTGGTTGCGTTGAATGAAGTTGGCGGAGATCCTGGCCATTGGTCTATGCCCGCCGAGCAGTTCCATGCCGAGTGCCAATACGCCAAAGAGAATCATCCCTACGCACAGTTGGCCACAACCACGCACGATACCAAGCGGAGCGAGGACGTTCGCGCCCGCTTGTATGTCTTGTCCGAAATTCCCTCAGCCTGGGCTGCAGCCGTCCGCGAATGGTCCAGTTTGAACGAGTCGTTTCGCACCGATCTAATGCCGGATCGCAATACCGAGTACATGCTCTATCAGAATCTGGTGGGAGCCTGGCCCATCGAGTTGCCACGTTTTCAGGCCTATATGCAGAAGGCGACGCGTGAGGCCAAGGCCAACACCGCCTGGACTGATCCTAATCCAAAGTTTGAAGAAGCGCTCGAACAGTTTTGCGCCGGCATTTTTGAGCATGCACCGTTTCTCGCCAGCCTGGAAAAGTTTATCGCGTCAATTCAGCAGGCAGGTCGCACCAATTCGCTGGCTCAGTTGTTGTTGAAGATCACCACTCCTGGAGTACCCGACTTTTATCAGGGTAATGAGCTGTGGGACTTCAGTCTGGTCGATCCGGACAACCGCCGGCCGGTGGACTATGACCGCCGGCGAAAACTCTTCGCCGAACTGAGCAAATTGAGCGTCGAGCAGGTCATGGCACGTGCCGACGAAGGCCTGCCAAAAATGTGGGTCATCTGGCGTGCAATGCAGGCTCGCCAACAACGACCAGCGGCCCTCAGCGGCACGGCCGATTATCGAGAGTTACCAGTGCAAGGAAGCAAAAAGGAGCACGCGATTGCGTTCATTCGTGGTGACGATGCCATCACTATGATTCCGCGCTGGACAGCGCGATTGCAATCGCAGTGGGAAGGCACTTCGGTCGAACTGCCTGAGGGAACGTGGCAGAATCAGTTCACGCTGGAGGAATACCAAGGAGGAGAGCTCTCGCTGGAAAAACTCCTGGCCCGGTTCCCAGTGGCATTGTTATTGCGATTGACACCGGAACCAGATACGCAGGCTTAACTTGCAGCAGGCATCTAATGCCGGCCAGCCATCAATTCCAGCAGGCCCTGCATTGGAACCTCGACCCAGTCCGGGCGGTTGTTGAGTTCGTATCGCAACTCGTAAACCGCCTTTTCAATCAGATAGTGGCTCAGCAGGTGTTCTGCATCCGCAATTCTTCCGGGAATAAAAATCGCGCCTTCGGAGCGTTTCAAATAGGCCTGCAAGAACGAAACGCTATTCCAGACGGCCCATAGTCGTGCGGCCGACCCGAGAAATGGCGCGTCTTCGGCTGTACTGATCCCGCGAGCGACCAGTTTTGAATAGCCTTGATGCGCAGCATAGTGGAACGAACGGATCATACCGGCCAGATCCTGGAACGGGCTGCGCTTGTTTTTTCGGTCGGCGAGCGATCGCCCCGGCTCTCCTTCAAAATCCAGGATGACAAAGTCCTTGCCGGTGTACAGTACCTGGCCAAGGTGATAGTCGCCGTGACAACGAATCCGCATCGCCTGCAGTTTCTGAGCGGCGATCGTTTTCAGCGATTCCAGCAGCGGCTTTTGGCCAGATAGAATCGTCTGGGCCATTTCTTGAAGATTTACCTCCAGCCCCTTTTGGACCTGCCGCAGTAACTGCATCGTTTGAATGACTTCCTTGCGTAGCGACTGGTACATCGAACGCTGGTAGAGCTGCGAAAACGGCTCCGGTTTGAAGGCCGGATCGTCCACACATTCGGCCAGTGCCAGATGCATCTCGGCGGTACGGAGTCCAAGCAAACTTGCCGACTGCATAAAGCTACTGAGGCGATCTTGAATCTCGCCCGGGATCTCAGCCGACGCCAATTGCAACAAGGTCTGCGAAGGTGCCTCGGGCAGTGTACTGTCGGCACGATTTGCCAGACACTCCTCCAAGTACCTGCCAACGGTATCTAAGGTGTGCTTCCAGGCTGTGACCGAATTAGGAATATACTCGTGCATGACTGCCAGAGTAAAAGCCTCGGGATCCTCGGGCCGCCGATACTCGATCGCTCCGTATAAACGCGGAGTATTGGCAAAGCAGCGGTCCTCTGCCAATTGGCGACCGATTTCTAACTCTGGATTCTGGCCAATCTCAATGCGGCGAAAGATTTTGGCAATTGCGTGCTCGCCATAGCTGACGGAACTGTTGCTTTGATCGGAGCCGAGAAAACTCCCCGACAACGATTCCTTTGGCTGATTGCGCAGCAACTGCCCCTGCCGCGTCGTCCAGCCGGTCAATTCCCCTTGCTTGCCGTGAGTAGAACGGCGAACGAGCATGGTCTCCAGAACATCAGCAGAGAAGTGGCTATCCTGGATCGCGTCAAACAGTATTCCTTGGCGATTGAGTGGCTTGGAAACGATATGCACGGCGATCGAGTCCTTGTGCGCATGCGCAATCTGCTCCGCCTCTTCTCCCCACGCACACGACAGCGGCAATGCGTAAAAGTCCCCCTCCCCCTGTGAGTATTCAAGTCGCAAAATCACAAAGATATGCCGTGGCTGCTTGGAGTTGCGTGATTTACCTGCATCCGGCGAGTGGTTTTTTCCAATCGGCACTGTATCGACGACTCGCAACTGACGTACGTCTCGCGCCTTGCCTGAAAACCAGCGCCGTGTCAGCAGCCAACTGGTCAGCTCGACTTCGACCTGATTCCGCTTCGGACCAAAAAATATATCGTCCCAGTCTTCAGTGATAGTGATGACATTGGGTTGATCAGTTGCGGTCGGTGCGGCACTTCCGGGACACGTAAAATAGAACCAATAAAAGGCGTGCGGCCCCAAGGTCAGCATGTAGGGCAATTGGCTGATATAAGGGAACTTGGTCTGACCAAACAACTCGACAGGGCGGCACCCTTCGTAGCTAGACAGATCCAACTCCACGTACTGAACAAACCGCGACAAATTAGCGACAACCAGAATCGTGCTATCGCCATCGCGACGCAAAAACGCCAGCACCTTCAAATTATCAGGTTGCAGCATTTCCAGATCGCCACGGCCAAAGGCCGGGTAGCGCTGCCGCAGCGCTATCAAACGCTTCATCCACCACCACAACGATTGTGGGTTGTTCCGCTGCGTCTCGACATTGATCGCTTCATAGAGGTATTCCGAATCGACAATCATCGGCAGGCAAAGCCGCTGCGGATTGGCACGTGAAAACCCGCCGTTGCGGTCCGAACTCCATTGCATCGGCGTGCGCACGCCGTTGCGGTCACCGAGGTAAATGTTGTCCCCCATGCCGATTTCGTCGCCGTAGTAGATGACGGGCGTGCCAGGGAGCGAGAATAACAGCCCATTCAGCAACTCGATCTTGCGTCGGTTGTTTCCCAACAGTGGGGCCAGTCGACGACGAATGCCAAGGTTAATTCTTGCCTGGCGATCGTTGGCATAGACGCGGTACATGTAATCGCGCTCTTCGTCGGTCACCATTTCGAGTGTCAATTCATCATGATTGCGCAAGAACGTGAACCACTGCGAACTGGCGGGTATGGCTGGCGTCTGCTGCAATATATCCACGATCGGAAAGCGATCTTCCATTTGCACCGACATGAACAGTCGCGGCATGACCGGAAAATGAAATGCCGCGTGACATTCGTCACCATCGCCAAAATAGGCAACTGCATCCTCTGGCCATTGATTGGCCTCAGCCAATAGCATGCGGTCCTCAAAGTTACTGTCGATGTGCGCCCGGAGATCTTTGAGAAACTGATGCGTTTCCGGCAGGTTCTCGCAATTGGTCCCCTCCTTCTCATACAGATATGGCACCGCATCCAATCGCAGACCATCCACTCCGAGGCGCAGCCAATGGTCGACGGCGTTCAGTAGCGCCTCTTTGACCTTCGGATTTTCAAAATTCAAGTCCGGCTGGTGCGAATAAAAGCGGTGCCAGAAATACGACTGCGCGACCGGATCCCAGGTCCAGTTCGATGCTTCAAAATCCTTGAAGATAATGCGTGCATCGCGATACTTGTCCGGGGAGTCATTCCAAACATAGAAATCTCGCTGCCAGCTACCCGGTTTGGCATGCCGCGCACGTTGAAACCACGGGTGCTGGTCCGAAGTGTGATTGAGAACCAGTTCGGTAATCACACGCAGCCCGCGACGGTGTGCCTCGCGCAGAAAAATTTTAAAATCTCGGAGTGTACCGTACAAAGGATTGACGTCCGTGTAGTCCGCGGTGTCGTAACCGTCATCGCGCAACGGAGAGGGGTAAAAAGGGAGAATCCAGACCGCCGTGATGCCAAGTTCTTGCAGATAGTCCAGTTTCTGTGTCAATCCGATGAAATCCCCATTTCCGTCATCGGTTCCATCGAAAAACGACCGCACATGCAATTGGTAGATCACGGCCGTTTGATACCAGCGAGCAACTGTGGCTTCGCTGGCGGATGCGTTCTCTTCGGTCGAATCTCGCGACCCCATATTGCTAGGTGTGGACTGTGCTGAATCGGCCATGTTTTCTCGGATCTGGATAGTGTTCGACTATTTAGCGAGTTGCGATGATTGTAACATTTCGCGACTTCACGCCAACCGGAGTTTAACTTTGGGCCACTTCGCGCGACGTTCAACCGGCAATGATCGCAGGACAGTCAGTAATTTGCCTGCCCGCAGCGCACGATGACCGTCAGTTGACCGCTCGCAAATTTGCACACGGCCGAAGCCTGGTCACCGATTGGCGAACTTCAATACAACTGGGCGGTTGAGGTTTTGGCATGCACTTTGCACCTTTCTTTTCAGTAAATGGGGGTAAACCACAGTAGAAGTTCTCGCGAATTGAATATGACTGCGAGACGAAACCCAAGAATGGAGATGAACGCCATGTTAGAGACCAAAAATACACTCAAGGCCGAGACTCTGGAACGCCTGCAGGATCTGGTGCAGATCAATTTGGATTCACAAAACGGGTTCAAAGAGGTCGCTGAGAAAGTTGAAGACGCCTCGCTGGCACGAATGTTCCGCGAATATGCGGCGGAGCGTGGCGCTCAGGCCTCGGAGCTGAAAACGCTGGTTGAAACAAACGGCGAAGAAGCGACCGACTCCGGATCCGTGGCGGCGGCAGCGCACCGTGCCTGGATCGATTTGAAAGCCGCATTTACTAGTGGCGGTTCGCATGCCTTGTTGGCCGAGGCCGAACGGGGTGAAGACCAGATCAAGCACAAGTACGAAGATGTGCTAAAGGAAACAGCGGGCAGTGCCGTCAACGATGTTTTGCAACGTCAGTACGCCGCTGTCAAGTCTTCGCACGATCGGATCAAAGCTCTCCGCGACGCCGCCAAGACCTAGAACCTTCGCCATAATTGAACTGCGCTTCGCCCGCTGTACTGTTGACGATTGTCTGGTTGAACCAGTCCGACAATCGAAAAGTAGTACAGCGGGCGTTTTCGTTGAGTTTCCGCGGCGGATGATCGGTTTAAGGGAGGTCTGCTTTGTATTGCGAGCCGCCACTACCTACAA
>JAWXCH010000240.1:0-3550 GCA_034440595.1 Planctomycetota bacterium
CGCTACACGGACTCGACCGCTTCCTTGGCACGCACGCTGGTCATGATCACACGGTCGTCTGGAATTTGCTCCAAGAGTAACCCAAGCGATTGTGCATCAAATGGATCGCGAATTGCATACACGCCCGGATAGGTACGAATAATGTTCGGCAGCTTGGTCATCGGCGTTTCGCCAGCCGCCGCGTCGTACGTGTGAACGGTGACGTTCTCGATTTCGTTCTCGCCAGCGGAGACTTCTTCGATGGCCGCGAAGTCACGCATATACCGATCCGACTCGCGCAGGCCGACATCGAACAGCGTTGATAGCCCACCCGCGGGCAAGGCCGAAAACAGAATCAACCCTTGCGGCGCAGACAATGTTTGCTTGACTTGCTCGACCAGTTTGGGGCGCATGCCAAGACCTTCAAACGTCTTGAAGCGGACCTTTTTGTCATGCAAATAGACCAAGGCGCGCTCGCCAGACTCGACTCCCTGGCAGACGATTGAGGCTGTATATTTCGCGCCTTGATATTCAACGCCAAATTTCCCCTCTTGTTTCTTGCGACGCTCGGCCTCGTTCTTGTTGGCAATTCGCTTGAGCACCGCCAACAACGGATCGCCCACCAGTCGGTCCTTGTGCGGCAGGTCGTGCCAGATGCCGTCGATCTCGTACTTCATTGCCACCGTGGTTGCCGAGTAATTCAGCAACATGGCATTGCCACGTCGATCCAGCAGGTCGGCAATGACTTCCTTGGCAGTTAAATAACCGGGCGACTGGCGTGCCAACAGCAAATTCGCCTGGTCGGCCTGTTCGTCCGCGCCACCTTTCGGAATAAGTTTAACCGGCGGACCTTTGTCCGCGTCCAAAACTCTTGAGGATGAAATGTTCAAACCAACTTTGGAGCCAGCTACCGATAGCATGTGCCGCAGATGCGGGCCAGTCATGACTTTTTGATATTCTTCGACGCTGGCATTTCGCTGCACAATATAAACCACCAGCGGCGCGATCCAAGCCATCAGCATTAGTACAAACGCAATCCAGTACCACGGTATAACCCAGCTCAGCAGAAACGCCAACAAGAATGGAAACACCACCAAGGGGTTCCACAAGGAATAGTTCATTTTGGTGCGGAAGCAGTCCTGGCTGACCCAGTCCGTGGTCTTGACCCAGCCGAGGAACACAAACCAACTCAGCAGAATCTTGAACGTGCTGAGGTAGCCCCCCGCTCCGCGCGTAAAGGGAACGCCTGTAGTCGGCCAGCCTCCGCCATCTTGCGCAAATGCAAGTGTCGGATCGAGTGCCAAAATCAGAACACCGGTCAGGACAATAATCGAACTGCGCTGCATCAAAGAATTCCTGGTTGCGACACGGCAATGCCTTTAAGAGCCATCTTGAGCGCGTCGACATTCGGCGCTACCTCAAAAGCAACCTGGCGATCGATCAAACCCTTGTCGACCAGATCCTTCAGGCTCATCGTAAAATCTTGCATGCCATCTTTTGCCGACATGCGAATCAAATCTCCCAGCTTTTCGTCAGTCCCTTCCAAAATCAGCTTTCGCGCGGTGGCGTTGAAGGTCATGATCTCGACCGTCGGCACGCGACCTGTGGTCAGACCTGGCAATAGCTTTTGCGCGACAATGGCCCGCATATTAAAGGCAATTGCACTTCTCAGAGCGGGGTGCATTTCCGAGGGAAACAAGTCCAGAATACGCCCGATCGTGGTCGGCGCACTGCTGGCGTGAATGGTTCCAAAGACCAAGTGCCCCGTTTCCGCCGCGTGAATCGCGGTCATAAAGGTCTCTTGATCGCGCATTTCCCCCACCAGCATCACGTCGGGGTCTTCGCGGACCGCATGCTTCATGCCGATCTCAAAGTCCTTCACATCCGTGCCGATCTCGCGCTGATTGATCAGGCATTTATCCTCGGTGAAGGTGAACTCGATCGGATCCTCCAGCGTCAGAATATGCTTGCGATAATGCTGATTGATCCAGTTCAGCATGCAAGCGATCGTAGTACTCTTGCCCGAACCGGTCACGCCGGCCAAGAGCACCATCCCTTGATCGAATTTGCACAGCTCCTCGACAATCGGCGGCAGGTTCAGCCCGGCAAAGTCTGGGATAAAGTTATTGACACGCCGCGCCACCATCCCTGGTCGACCGAGCTGCTGCAACACGTTCACGCGAAAGCGCCATTTTACGCCGTCGACCTCGACCACGTGGGCAAAGTCGCAGCCACCGGTATCGTCAAAAATCTTCTGACGGCGATCGTCAAACAAGTCAAAGATCAGGCGGCACATCTCTTCGTCTTCGATGGCGCCCAGATTCATCGGACGCAGCGAGCCTTTGATGCGCACGTACGGGGGCTTACCTGCCTTGAGATGCAGATCGCTCCCTTCGAGCTTGACCGTCGCACGAAATAGCTTGTCGATCTCGTATTCTTTTTTGCGTATGAATCGATTGACTACGTTCGGATTTGCCATGCCGTATGCCTCTCAGATTTCTCTGTTGCCGATATGCCTCTGTTAAGCCGTCATCCTCTACTTCAATAACAAATAGCAAATGATTGATAGCAAATAACAAATTCCGTCTGCTGCGCGAATCGATTTGTTATTTGTTATCAGTTATTTATCATTTGTTATTTGGAACCCGCACCGGTATCCCGCGCCGCTCCATCTCTTCTTTCACCTGCTGAATCGTACACTTTCCAAAGTGAAAAATCCCTGCCGCCAGCGCCGCGTCCGCTTTGCCCAGCAAAATCGCATCGGCCAGATGCTCTGGCGCACCGGCTCCTCCACTGGCTACCACTGGAATCGACACCGCTTCGCTGACAGCCCGCGTCATCTCTAGATCATAACCACTTTGTGTTCCGTCCGAGTCCATACAGGTCAGCACAATCTCGCCGGCACCCAGCCGTTCCACCTCGCGTGCCCAGGCGACTGCCTCCAGCCCGGTCGGCGTGCGGCCCCCATTAATATGGACCTCCCAGACTTCGCGGCCATCTTTCTGAATTCGCTTGGGGTCAATATTAACCACAATACACTGACTGCCAAACCGGCGTGCCGCCTCTTGCACAAACTGCGGGTTCTTTGGCGCAGCCGAATTGATCGATACCTTGTCGCTACCGGCATTCAGCAGGGCGCGAATATCCTCCAGCGTCCGAATCCCTCCACCGACCGTCAGCGGCATAAAGATCACCTCGGCCGTGCGACGCACGACATCCAGCATGATCTCGCGCCCCTCGTGACTGGCCGTAATATCCAAAAACACCAGCTCGTCGGCCCCCTCGGCCTCATACCGCGACGCCACCGCCACCGGGTCACCCGCATCGCGCAAGTTCACGAAGTTCGTTCCCTTAACCACGCGGCCACGGTCCACATCCAGACAGGGTATGACTCGCTTGGCAAGCATTGGGTTGGCAGGGTGAATTCCAGAACGCTGGGGACAAGGCGTTTAACGTGAATCGGTGCCCCCATTTGCCTGCAATCGGGCCAGCTTCGGATCGCAACTCAGGGGCAAATGCGCAGGCATTCCGGCACAAAACCCGATCGAAGGGACCAAGACGTGGCAAATCC
>JAWXCH010000241.1:0-4443 GCA_034440595.1 Planctomycetota bacterium
ATCGTTCAGGCGATTCTAATGAATTCAAGGCGTTATGGTTGTTCATCGCCACCCTCACCCGCCGCTTGGGCGTCGACCTCTCCCGCGCGCGGGAGAGGTGTTTGGCTTTGAACGACATGCGTCGGCCTAGATTGCAATAAGCAATACCAGGCCAACGCATCCAACGTCACGCAGGGGCCAATTCTTGCAATTCATCGGCCAGGCGCTTTCGCGCGACGTGCAATCGCCGCTTGATTGTACCGACCGGTGCGTCGAACTCGTCGCTCATTTCAATCAGCGACTGTCCTCGGACGTAAAACGCCTCGAGCGTCTGCCGATCCAATTCGCCAAGCCGTCGCAAGCCCGCTCGAACCTGTCGCTGTGTCTCGTGCTTGACCGCCTTTCCCAGCGGGGTCTCGCTTTCGACACACGATGCCTCGAACAGCTCTGGCTTGCTGGCAAACACCGGGCCTCGCCGGACAGCTCGGTTGATCGACATTCTGGCGGCGATTGATCGGATCCAGCCTGGGAAGCACTCTGGCTGTCGCAACTGATCGAGCTTCTCCAACGCCTGAACGAATACCTCCTGAGCTAGTTCCTGAGCCTCGGCGTGGTTATTCAGCCGTCGGAAGGCGATGGCGTAGATCGTCCGCTCGAATCGTTCGACCAATTCGCCAAACGCCTGCCGGTCGCCGGTCTGTGCTAGCACGACCAACTCGCAAACTTCGGAGTTGGTCGCAAAAGTGCTTGGTTCTTCGATGAGTAAAGTCATGATGGTTCTCTCCCGCCTATATCGAGGCTCGACTGTTAGATGGAACGATCGGCCGGCTGAAAAGCAGCTTGGGCCAAGGGCCAGCGGAAGAACTCAGCTCAAGACATGTAGCGTCCTGAGAAAGTCCAAGGCTGGCTTCCGTCGAATTTCGTGTTGCTGATGGCCCGCACGGGCCAAAACTCAGCTACGTTCGACAGATTCCACAGATCGCATCGCTGTCGTGTACGTCTGTGGATGCCACATCTGGGTACTTACCGGTACCAGAGCAGCATCGGGGCGTACTACGCCGCGAAGCAGTCGCGTTAACCCGCCTAGATTGCCCGGCAATGCATCATTTATTTGATACAAATGCGCGCAGGATTTCAGTGAGCGAATACGCTTGGCAAACACGGCGGCACTGTCATTGCTAATGGCAAAGACGTTGCAAATCGCGGCTGCAAAGTTGGCAATACGCATGGCTCACTCCTGCGCTGGGCGCGGGTTGGAGAGAACAAAAAACTCAGAAGGCCGCTCCGTGCGACACTTCCGTAACACTCATTTTGGCAGTCGATTGAATACGTTTCTCTCGACCGGCCTATGCAATACTAGGAGACAAGCTTGTTTTTACAAGTGTTGTCGGGCCAGTATTGCACCTTCAAACTCTATTCCACACTGTCATAATCGGACAAATATGTCAATCGAACCGATGGGATTTCGATATTTTTCGGTTCGTTCGACCTGGATTGACACTCGGCAAATATGCAAATCGAGCGATCAATTTTCGTCCGGTTAATGCTAAGACGAGGTGAACCGACAAAGGTTCGCGGCTTTTTTTGAAAAACGCCAGATTCAGGAAAAATTCTGGACGCAGCTACTCAGAGCCTGACAGGGCATGCCAGCACGGCTAGTTATCGTTCGCCGGAAGTCATTGCCTAATTGGGCTTTGCGTAGCGATAGATCCCTTGGCCATCGGCTGCGAACGTCATGAAGTACGCCTCGCCCGTGGCGTCCTCGCCAAAAGACATGATGGTGATCGGCGGGATTTCGATGGGACGATTGGCCACTACTCGCTTGGCGGCTTCGTCGTATTTGAGCGCCCACATTTTGCTTGTCACATAATCGGCGTACAGGTAGTGGCCATATAACTCAGGGAATTGCTTGCCGCGATAGACAAATCCCCCTGTGATGGACTTGCCGACGTTATGGTCGTACTCCCAGATCGGCTGGATGATTCGATCTGTGCTGCTCTTATCTGTGCTGTTTTTAAACACGCTAAATGGATCAGTTCCCTTCGGACCAAACGGGTGCTGTCCCTCGCGGCGATTCCAGCCGTAGTTGCCCCCCTTTTTTAGAATGTCGATCTCTTCCCAGAGGTTCTGGCCGACATCACCACACCAGAGCTTGCCGGTTTTGCTGTCGAACGCAATACGCCACGGGTTTCGGACGCCATAGCACCAGATCTCGGGCCGCGCTTGGGGAAGCTTGACGAACGGATTGTCCTTGGGAATAGCGTACTGCTTACCCGTGCCCTTGTGATCGACATCGATTCGCAGCACCTTGCCCAGCAGAACCCCTAGGTTCTGACCATTGTCGTGTGGGTCATTGCCGGCACCACCGTCACCCAGTGCGATATACAGGTAACCGTCCGGTCCAAAGACCAACGTGCCGCCGTCGTGATTCCAATAGGGTCGCTTGATCCGCAGGATCTCCTCTTCGGAGGTAGGGTCCGCCTTGGTCGGGTCATCCTTGCTGACACGGAACCGGGACACGACGTTGGTCAGTTCTGGTTCTTTAAGTGTATAGAAGACAAAAAACTCGCCGTTTTGTTTGAACTTGGGATGGAATGCCAGACCGAGAAATCCCTCTTCGTTTGACTGGTCGCTGTACTTGACCTTCTTTTCAATATCCAAAAAGACCTTAGTCGCCTTGGCCTTTGGATCGCGGGCAAACGAATGAATGACCCCTTGCTGAGTGGCAACAAATACCTGATCAGGATAGCCAGCCGCATGGGTCAGCACGATCGGACGAAGCGGCACTTCGCGACCGTTGACTTCCCCTTCCCAGTCGGTCCACTGCAAGTCCGGAAAAGCAAGCTCGACGCCAATCGGCAGTGGTGAAGTATCGACTTCAAAGCCGGGGATCTGCGCGGAAATTGCGAGTAGTTGGCCACCTTGCATATCGGGGATCACAATTTGATTGGTCGCCGGATCAAAGCAAATGTCCGCTGCCGATTTCAGTCCCGAAGCTACCAGCACTGGCTTCGCGCCAGCTTTAGGGATTCCATACACTTTGCCGCCATCTTTGCCGCTGCTGTGATCGCAAATGTACAGTCGCCCGTCGGGACTCCAGGCCAGACCATCACTGCGGCCAAATCCTTCAGCGATCTTGGTGACGGTGCCCTCTGGAAGCGAGAGATGGTATAGCTCGCCGTTTGACACATCGTTGAACAGCAGGTGTTCGCTTGTATGCATCACCACGCCATTGGGAGCCTTTACTAGCGGAGATTTCTTGCCATTGGTGACCAAAGAGACTTTACCTTTGGGATCGATCGAAAAGATCGCCCCGGTGGTTTTGAAGTCTCCGGAGTCGGTGACATACAGTGTCCCTTTCTCATCGGAGACAATGTCGTTGAGAAACTGTGGCGCGACGGGAAAGTCCTTGGCCGCCGCGATGACGGTGGCTTTGCCTTTGGAGTCAATTTTCAGGATGCGCGTCTTGTCTGTCACGAACAAATTGCTTGCAAACGAAGTAATTCCCTTGGGGTCATTCAGACCAATTGTGAAGGGAGTGGATTTGCCATCCTCGACCAGCACGACGGATCCATCTCCGTCTTTATTGAACTCGCCAATGTTGGTCACGTAGAACTTGCCGTCCGAAACAGCGACCGACTCAGGATTCTTCAACCCGGTGGCCAGAGTCTTGACCGATGTCTCGGCCCGTAGCATGACGGTCATTGCGACTACAACAAGCAAGCTGGTGAGAACGGTTTTCAAGGGAGTGCCTCTCTGTGTGAACAACCAGTAGGGGAGGGAGTGCAGGCGGGGGGCTAATGCTGTTGCGAACCATACCATACCACGGCGGCTGGCCTGATTTCCAGCATATTTTGCGTCTATCAGGCAAATATGCGGTCGACATTTCCGCGTAGAATGTCGCGACCTAGCGAAACGGCTCGTTCTTCGCTCCACCCGCGATCTTCGCAATAGCGTTGAGCGAGGACTTTGGCGAGAATTCGCTTGTACATGTTGAACTTAGGGAGGGCAAATTCCAGTTTGTACATATCGCTGTAGTAGGCGATTTGCTTGGTGCGGGGGACTGCTTCGAGCCGTGCGGCCAGATCATGTTCAATGAATGTCGGCGTGTTGCTGTACCACCAGTGCCCGTTGGTGACCACGTTGGGAAAGATCCAGGCGTAGCTAGCCAGCTCTTGATTCGTCACGCTGGCCAGGACTGAGACCGGAAACGTCACCTGAGGGAACGCGTTGAAGAGTTCTTTGTACTGAATCAACGAGACGCGGTTGTCGTACAGATCCTGCCCTTGAAAGACTCCGGAGGCGTATACCGCGCGATTCACGCCAATCATCAAATCGAACGGAAGGCGGTGTTCGGCACACTGCTCGGCCAAGGTCCAGAATACATAGTGCGAGACCGTTTTTCGTGCGGCGGCGGAACTGGCTTCCTGCTGGGTCAGTAATTCACGTAGCGAGTTTTCCACC
>JAWXCH010000242.1:0-11600 GCA_034440595.1 Planctomycetota bacterium
GGCCATAGTCAGTGCCGAGAGAGCTACGCGGAGACGTGCCCCAGGTGGCTCATTCATCTGGCCAAAAACCATGCAGGTCTGTTCGATAACCTTGCGGCCAGTCTGGCCGATTTCGGTTTCTTGCATTTCTAGCCACAGATCGGTTCCTTCACGGGTACGCTCGCCCACCCCGGCAAACACCGAAGAACCACCATGCGCACTGGCGATACGAGCAATCAACTCGGTCAAGATAACCGTCTTGCCTAGACCGGCACCGCCGAACAGACCTGCCTTACCACCGCGAACGAACGGGGTCAGCAGGTCAATCACCTTGATACCAGTTTCAAACAATTCGGTTGTGGTGGAAAGATCCGTGATCGCAGGAGCATCGCGGTGGATCGGCCAACGTTCATCGGCGGCGACAGGGCCACGGTTGTCGATTGGCTCGCCCAGCAGGTTGAACACGCGGCCGAGGGTGGCCTTTCCAACCGGCACGCTCACCGGCGCACCGGTGTCAATGCATTCCTGACCGCGAACCAGGCCGTCGGTGCTGCCCAAGGCAACGCAACGAACTCGCCCGCCCCCCAGGTGCTGTTGCACTTCGCCGGTCAGACGGAGCTTGACCCCTTTGTGCTCGGAGTCGATTGTTACAGCGTTGTAAATCGATGGCAGCTTGCCTTCATCGAATTCAGCGTCGAACGTTGAACCGATAACCTGGGTCACGTGACCGATGGAATTGCCGGAGGCAGTGGTGCTCGCTTTTTTTGCTGATCCAGTGACTGTGGCCATAATTCAATTCAGGGTTCGAGGTTTCAAATATCCGCCAGCAATCGGGTGCCGCGCGGCTGCATGTTTTGTGGTATTACGCTGTATTGCCGTTGTTTATCACTTCAACTGTTTATCACTTCAACGCCTCGACACCGCCGAGGACTTCCATGATCTCACCCGTGATCTGGCTCTGTCGGGCACGGTTGTATTGACTGCTGAGCTGCTTGATCAAGGCACCGGCGTTCTCGGTAGCGGCCTTCATGGCCACCATGCGTGCGACCTGTTCGCTGACTGCAGCATCCAAAAAGCATTTGAACAGTTTGACCTTGAAGCTGGTGGGGACCACTTCCTCCAAAATACTCTCGGCCGATGGCAGGAATTCGTATTGCGATTCGCCACTTTTTGGTTTCTCGGCAGTCGCGTGTTCTCCCGCCGACTTTTTGGCAGGATCGGTCGCTGCAAAGCCACCCATTGGTAACAAGGTCTCAATTACCGGCGTCTGCTTAGCAATACTTTCAAAACGCATGTAGGCGACATCCAGACGATCTAGCTTGCCGGTGGCAAACAGTTCCAGATAGCGATTGGCCAGTATGTCCACCTCGGCAAAGGCTGGCTTGTCGTCGAAGTGTGTGAATCGCTCGGTCGGTTCGATGCGACGAAAGCGGAAGGCCGAGATTCCGCGTTTGCCGGACGATTCCAACTGAACGTGTGGTACGGCTGCTTTCAGTTCATTAAGCCGGGCAAAACCAGCTCGAAACACGTTGCCGTTGTAGCCACCGCACAAGCCACGGTTGGCATTCAGCACCAGCAAAATGGCGTTCTCGGTCTTTTCGCGTGGCTCCAGCAGCGGGTGCTTGACGTTCAAACCGGCCTCGGCCAGGTCCTTGACCAGTTGCGTGATCCGCCGTGTATAGGCTGTGGCTGCGTGTGCCCGGTCCATGGCTTTTTTGAACCGCGCAGTGGCGATCAGCTCCATGGTCCGCGTGATCTTGCGGATGTTTCGGATCGACTTGCGTCGTCTATCGAGTGCTCGGGCTTTGGCCATCGGGCTGTGTACTTACGTTGGAAATGAAACAACTAGCTAGTAGCATCAACGGACCGTGCGATCCGCTGGGAGATGAAATACTATACGCCGACCTTGGCCTTGGCAGGCTGCTTGGCCGAATTGTACTGTCGCTGGAAGTCGACAATCGCCGAGTTCAGCGACTGCATTGTTGCATCGCTCAGATCCTTGCTGTCGGCAACTGCCTTGCGCAGTTCTGGCTTTTGGTCACGAACAAAGGTGAGGAATTGCTTCTCCCAGGCAGCGACCTCGGTTCGAGGGACCGCATCCAAGTGACCCTGATTCGCGGCATAAATCGCCAGCACCTGATCGATCACATCCAATGGGGCGAACTGTCCTTGCTTGAGCAGTTCGACCATTCGGTAACCGCGGTCCAGTCGTGCCTGTGTGGCAGGATCCAAATCGGTACCGAGCTGAGCAAACGCTTCTAATTCGCGGAAGGAGGCCAGCGCCAGACGTAACCCGCCGGCGACCTCTTTCTTTTTCATTGCCTTGATCTGTGCCGCACCACCGACGCGCGAGACCGAAATACCGACGTTCATAGCAGGTCGCTGACCGGCAAAGAACAAGTCCGGCTGCAGGTAAATCTGGCCGTCGGTGATCGAAATCACGTTGGTTGGAATGTAAGCGGAGACTTCACCTTCCAGTGTTTCAATGATTGGCAGCGAAGTCAGCGAACCACCACCCAGCTCTTGACTGAGCTTAGCCGAACGTTCGAGCAATCGACTGTGAGCGTAAAACACGTCTCCCGGAAAAGCCTCACGTCCGGGCGGACGACGCATCAGCAGCGAAAGCTGGCGGTAGGCGACGGCTTGTTTGGACAAGTCGTCATACACAATCAATGCATGCTGGCCGTTGTACATGAAGTACTCAGCCATCGCGGTGCCAGAGTAGGGTGCCACATACTGCAGCGGGGCAGGGGCCGAAGCACCGGCGACAATGACCGTGGTGTAGTCCATTGCACCATGTTTACGCAGTGCCTCAATAACGGTGGCTACCGTCGATTCCTTCTGACCGACGGCGACGTAAAAACACTTTACGCCCGAGTTCTTCTGGCTGATGATTGCGTCGATACCGATGGCTGTCTTGCCAGTCTTGCGGTCACCGATGATCAATTCGCGCTGACCGCGGCCGATCGGCGTCATGGCGTCGATTGCCTTGATACCGGTCTGTAGCGGCTCACGGACCGGTTGACGTTCGGCAATACCAGGCGCGTTCGATTCAACGGGGCGTCGCTCGGAAGTCACGATCGGGCCTTTGCCATCAATCGGATTACCAAGGGCGTCGACCACGCGACCGATCACGGCATCGCCGACCGGAACGCTGAGCAACTGGCCAGTACTCTTGACCTCGTCACCTTCCTGAATGGCGAGGTAATCACCCAGGATGATCACACCGACGGAGTTCTCTTCGAGATTAAACGCCAGCCCAATGGTTCCATTGGGGAACTCGACCATTTCACCAGCCATGACGCCGGAGAGGCCGTAGACGCGTGCAATACCGTCACCGACTTCCAGGACTCGCCCCACTTCCCGGACATCGATCTGAGCATCGTATAGCTCAATTTCCTTCTGAAGTACTGAAGCGATTTCGTCGGCTTTGAATTTCATGGACGCTCCTTTGGATCATCTGTTCGCGAATACGCTTAAACTGGGTTGCCACCGAACCGTCGAAAACGCGGTCTCCAACGCGGAGCACCACGCCGCCGATCAAGTCGGGGTTCACCTGTTTTTCTAAAACCGGCTCACACCCCATGCGTAAGCGGATTTCGGCAATGATTCGCTGTTCGGACTCTGGACGTAATGGAACTGCGGAACTGGCCAGCACATGCACGCGGTTGCGGAGACGCTCCACCGCCACGACCATGGCCACGGCAACCACTCGCAGCATGCCCAAACGGTCATGCTGAGCGATCACCTTGAGGGAATTGAGCAGTAACGGGCTGGCCTTGCCGCGCAGTGCCTTATCAAGCAACTGGATTTTCACGTCCTGAGCAATCAATGCGGACGAAAGGATTGCATCGAGCTTGGGAAGTGGATCCAGCACATCTTCTATCAACGATTTGAACTCGGCGAGAACCTGTTCGGTTTTCCCCGCCTGTTCCGCAGCACTAACAATCGCGGTCGCGTAGACTTTCGCGGCACGAATCTCTGAAGAATCGTACGTGGGCAGCTTTTTGAAGAGCCGGGGAGTCGTCAGTTTTTCAGAACTCATAGGTAAATCAACCGATGGTGAAATCACACTAACAACTGAACGACCCCAAACCTCTTCAACACTACGGCGACACTTCGAAGTTCCACCTGCCTAGTTGCGACTAGGTTCGGCGGCAAATCGGGTCAATGCATCGTTGACCAGCCCCGCATGCTCTTCAGCACTGAGCTTGGCCTTGACCAATTTTCCGGCCAGGTCAACCGCCAGGTTGACGCTGGTTTCAGAAATTTCCTTCAGCGCCTGACTCTTGGCAGTGTTCACATCGCGGATGAGGCGGTCGTGCTCAAGTTGAGCAGCGGCCTTGGCCTCGGCAATGATCTCTTGCTTGGTTCCCTCGGCGTCCCGACGAGCCTCTTCCAGGATGCCGCGAACTTCTTCGGCGGCCAGGGAGAGTTTTTTCTCGTACTGAGCCAGCATTGCACGAGCATCGTCGCCGGCACGCTGCGCGGCGGCGATATTTTCGGCAATGTTGTGCTCACGTCGTTCAAGGGCAGCCGCAATTGGTCCCCAGGCAAACTTGTATAAGATCGCCAACAAGATCAAGAACACGATGAACGAAAAGAACGCCAGATCTGACCGGATCTCGGCGATATTCGACGCATCGTCACCGGTAGGGGCGCCAATGTGCGTATGCCCTTCGGCATGATCACCGTGCTCCGGATGCGCCGACTGTTCGGCATCAACCGCTGCCGCCGCTTCCAATCGCGAACCGCTCAGGGCCGAACAAAGTAGCGCAAGACAGCATAATATCGTTGGCAAAATTCGCATCGTGAACCTTTCGATCCGTGTATACACCGGCACTTCCTGGCAAAACACTTCGCAGCACTGACTGGCCCAACACTGACTGACGCAGCGCTACTTCCAAGGATTCTGTATCATGCAAATGTACAGTGCGAAGAAGGTAAAACCTTCGATCAAAGCGGCGGCAATGATCATGGCCGTTTGGATGTTACCGGCTACTTCTGGCTGGCGTGCCATGCTTTCCAGTGCCGAGGCGGCCAACTTGCCAATTCCCAATGCGGCACCAATGGTGACGAGGCCTGCTCCAAATGCACCGGAAAAACTGATGGAAAAGCTATCGTTCGGTGCGGCGACGACGCCGGCGGCTGGTGCCGCAGGTTGAGCCATGGCGGCCGGAGCAAAGCACAACAGCGCTGCCACGGTAAACAATGCGATACTGATTCTCTTGATCACTGGACGATTCTCCCTAAAAGTAAAAGGCGTTTTGACTTTGCAATCGGCGTCAACTAAATGAATGGTCTCAGTTAGTGATGGTTAACTGCCGCACCGATGAACAGAGCCGACAAAAAGGTAAAAATGTATGCCTGTAGGAATGCCACAAAGAGCTCCAACAGACTGAACAATGCCGTTCCAATAACCGCAATTGCGGTCACGATTCCCCAGCTTCCAAGACTGAGGGCCGCCGCCCCGGTTATCAGCCCCATAATGCCTAGAATTACCAGATGCCCCGCCGCCATATTGGCCAAAAGTCGCACCGCCAGGATTGCGTGACGAATGAATAAGCCTACTACTTCGATTACAAATATTATTGGCTTCAAAATGACTGCCAGCGCAATAGGCAGGTCCATCGCCGGGACTTGATTTTTCCAGAAACCGACGACGCCAAACTTGAGCGAACCCGACACCAGCACAGTCAACAGTGTTATCGCCGCCAAGGCCAGCGTTGCTGAAAACGTTCCGGTCGGTGAACCCAACCAAGGAATCATTCCCATCAGGTTGCACCCCAATATAAAGAAAAACAACGTCCACAACACGGGCAGAAATTTGTCCGCTTCGTGGTAATGGTGAGGATCATGCGCAATCGCTGGACGAACCACAGAGTCACGAAGATAAACCAGGAATGACTCAAACAGGTTCCACAGTTTCCCCTTGGGAGCATCCCCTTCGCGATATCGCGCCGCCAGCCGAATGAAAATAAAGGCGATGATCGTCGCGACCACCACTTCAATGATCATAAACTTGGAGATGCCGATGCCGGACTCCATCTGGTACAAGTTGTCAAGCGTTCCAAACGGTTGCTCGATAACAATCTTCCCCGACAATTCGCTATTAATCTCTTTGATCGTGGCGTGTGGGTGATCATTTTTGACAAACGACAGCGATTCAGGAATATCCTCTAAGGACTTCCAGTCGCGCCTCCACATGAACTTCGGTACTTCGAAGTAGTAGCTGTCTTTGATATGCAGTACCGGGTCGGCCACGAGCTAGTTCTCCCTTGAAGTAGCAGGTTCTGTCGCGGCGGATCCAGTGCCAACTGGAGCAGTTCGCTCCTGTGGCAACATGACGGACAGAATGGTTTCGGCCACCAGCGTGATCAGATAAAAGACCAACACCAGCGGAAAAAAGCCGGCCCGCGAAAGCTGTGTGTCAGCGGTTGAAACAGCCATTCCCACGGCAAACGGTATCCCCATCCGAATCAGCATGCCGAGTAGAACATACGCCATCCCCGCCGAAGCATCTCGCGCGGCCAGGCGGTGTGCAATGGAGGCCAGCACCAGTGCGGCAATTGAGCAAACCCAACAGAGTGCCGCTGCGATTGCCGCGGCGGACCAGGCCGTAACTCCGTATTGCTGTGCAAATAAGAACCCAACAGGCAGATAAGCCATGAGCGTGAGCGCCGTCAAAACCACGATCCCGCCGCGCAAGCCGATTCGCATGCGTATTGGTAAGGATGATGATTTAACTGACATTGCAAGTGCGGCCACGTGGAATTTACCTGCGGAATACCTGCTAAAAATATCTACTATCGATGTAACTGGTTGATGCGTACGAACGAATCGGATTGTGATTCAAACGGTCAATCCATTCGGTGCGGATCTTTTGGTCGAGTTGTACGATCCTTCGCGGCCGGTGGGTTTGCCACCTTGGTCATTTGCAAAAGATGCCAAAGACCGCCACTCAGACCGATCGCGAAACCGATAAACACCAAAAAACTTGTACCGAATTTGCCGTCAAGCCAATCACCAAACAGACCCGGCAGCACCATCTCCAGAGAGACAGTAGTGATCTTGGCGACCCACTCCATGGCCAGCGCCATCGGCGGCTTTTTTGGAGCAGGTGCCGTCAAACTAATTCCCCCTCCTCGGGCACACTGCAAGCAGACAAAACCGTCTGAATTAGGTGCTCGCCCGACGAAAACGCAACACGCCGCAAAGTCTAATAGACCAAGAGGTTCTGTATCTCTGAGGCGATTAAGCGAGAGAGTGCTGCTGAGGAGTGGGCGTTTAAAGGAAGTTGATCCGTCGGCCAGAAGCCGAGCCGAATGCGATCTAAAAACAGGACCAAACCGCGCTGCAAGTACAGAATGTGGATGGTTCTTAACTTTGCGAGTTTGTAATTTAAGAACGATGCGTTCTGCTGTCAATCAGTCGGCGTCGAAATTCGTGTTTTTTTTCACAAAGTCGGCATCGGCGTTGTAATCCCATGAAAAATATACACTTATGGACTGGCGAATCGGGTGAAATGCAAAGGTACACACATGCGTTGAGCCACCGGGCGGTGCCGAACCTAGATCCCGATGGTCAAAAAATGTCCACTGCGCATTTTGGCAGAGTCCTACTCGCTGTTTAAGTGGCTACACATCGACGGGAATAGGATCACTGATTCCTGCCTGAGGACACCCTTTTTGGGGATATGCCCAACCTGCTCGAGTAGCGCGCTAATTTTTACGACGGCGAAAGCGAATGAACTTGTAAGGCTTGTGCTTGAAACAGGTTGCGGCAATGTAGCAAGTCGTGCCTGTCACGGCTGTCAATACATAATGGTTGCAATTCGTCCACCATTTGTTTAAACTACTGTAGGTCCTGCGTTTGGGTGGGAGAGTAGAGGGCTGGCGGTGACTGCAACTAGTCCAAAAGTGATCAATTCAGAAGTGATCAAGATAGCGGACTAATCTGCGAACTACTTCCAGCCAGCTAGTGGTAACGCAGGCAGAGCCGTAGCTACCGCAAAGTTTTCGTACGTTTGATCGCGAATTTCTCTTAGATCATGTTCGCTCGACAGCCTGAGCGGTGATTGTAGTGGGAAGTCCGACTTTCGCGTTGGGAATGGCGGCGACTGCTCCCTCCTCCGGTAGGGAATGCCGAGGGGCGGCGAACAAATTCGAGTCATGGACGATATCTCTAATAAGTGACTTGCGCTAGAACAAACTCGCGCAAGGGCCTGGAGGTAGACTGATTCATGACCGCTGCAACACTTCGTGCCTATAGCGTTAAAGACCTTGCCCAAATGGCCAAGCGCCGTGGGCTGAACGGCTGGAATACCATGCGCAAGGATCAATTGGTCAAGGCGCTGGCCAAAGTCGCGGCCAAAGTTGCCAAACGACCTGCTGTTTCGCATGCGGTCGTCTCACGCGGTACCGTTGCTCGTACTGCTCCTGCTGCTGCCTCTCGTCAGAAATCTGCCACCAAGGCAGCTCCGACCCGTCGCTCGGCCGCACCCGTCGGACGAGCTGCTCAAAGCTTGGCGGTGAGCAAGTCTGCTGGCGGTCGGACAGTAGCTACTCGAGGCAGCTCGGTGCGAACCGGGGTCGTCTCAAAAGCAGCGACTTCCAAAGCAGCGACTTCCAAAGCAGTTACTTCCAAAGCAGTGCCAAGCAAGCCCGCTCCCAAGAAACAAATCGCGGCCAAAGCCGTCCTGTCCAAGTCGGCAACCTCCAAAACCCCAACCAAGTCTGGATTGCCTCAGGCTACTAGCCCCGCTTCGTTCAAGCAGAATGGACACGTCAACCATATTGGGCATGGGCAGAACGGCCATGCCGGCCAGAACGGGCATGGGCAAAATGGCCACTCAAATGGCCACGTCAGTACGAATGGTAAAGCCGAAAACGGTAAAGCCACCCGTAATGGAAAGAACAAGACAGAACCCAAACCGGTCAGCATGAAGGCGATTGTTTCTCCGGTTCAAAAATCGACCGTGACTTCGGCATCGGCTGCACGGACGGTGGCATCGTTGTTGACTCATGGAACTTCTCCATTGTCCAACGGCCACAGCAATGGCAAGGCATCGCATGTACCTGCTCCGCCGCGACGAGTCATCAAGCGTTTAGAACAAGCCAAGGCACAATTCAATCGCGCGAAAAGCCTGGCCGAGACCACGACAGGTGGCATGTCCAACCTGGAAGTCCCGCCGGCAAAGGACCGCCTGATCGTCATGGTTCGCGGGCCATTCTGGCTGCATGCCTATTGGGATCTCAGTGGCCAGGGGGTTCAGCGTGCTCAGGTCGCCATGGGGCAAGAGTGGCACACCGCCCGCCCGGTGCTGCGGCTCTATCAAATCACCAACGCGGGTGCCAGTAGCTCATCGGAAAGTGTGGTCCGCGATATTGAGGTCCACGGCGGCGTCAAGAACTGGTTTGTCGACCTAAAATCTGCCGCACAGACCTACCGGATGGAGATTGGCTACCTCAGCACTCGCGGGCGTTTCCTATCACTGGCACGTAGCAATGTGGTTACCACTCCGCCCGCGGCCAGCGGCGATTCCCTAGACAATCATTGGCCAGAGATCGAAGAAGACTGCGAGAAGGTCTATGCCTTGAGCGGAGGTTACTCGGTCGAAGGTGCGAGTGTCGAACTGCAGGATCTGTTTGAGGAGCGAACTCGTCGCCCGATGGGACCACCAAACGCCAGCCGCTATGGAAACGGTGCCGAAGGGCTGCTGCCACGCGATCGCCGTTTCCGGTTTGAGATCGACGCTGAGATGATCATTCACGGTACCTCGCAGCCGGGCGCACACGTCACCATGCAAGGGGAACCCGTCAAGGTTCAATCCGATGGCAGCTTCCATGTGCGAGTGGATCTGCCCAATCGTCGCCAGGTGATCCCGATTGTGGCAAGTACCAAAGATGGTGTTGAGCAGCGTACGGTTGTCCTGGCCGTGGAACGCAATACCAAGTCGATGGAACCAGCCGCTCGCGATGCGGCTGAGTAGTGTGATCGCCTGCACTCGAGGCGCAAGCAAGCAATTTCACTCTTTGCACACTAAGCCATTCTAGCTATTTGGCGTTGCTACCGGTTTTCACGCGGCCCCACCGCGTGCATGACCGTCTCTATCTGGTCCGATTACGGAACCGACAAGCCTGCAACTCAGGTTGATCGGCCATTCCAGCCGGTCGTTCTCTGGCTCTATTCTCACTATTGAATCTGTCCAATTGACCGCGCATTTTTTCCAGACGGGGACAGCCAGGGACGGTACAATTGTCCGTTGCTACGCGGTTTCGGAGTTTCGGTAGTGGACTAATTCTGCAAGGTTACTCGTGTCCAGAGACATCACATCCGTCCTGAATGGCTGGTACTTCCAGTCTGACAATACATCGGTACGAATCATCGCCGGGGACGACGGCAAGGACAAAATCCAGCTTCGCCTGGAGTTGGGCTTGTTGCAGATGGAGTTTGATGGCCGCCCGGATGGTTATCGCCCGGAAGGCGCGGAGTCCTGGTTTGACTATTATCGCCAGCAACAGCAGACCCACGATGCGCAGAACCCAGATTCCACGCCGTTTGCGTTATCGACCGAGGATTGCGTCCGATTGCAGCGCGAAGGGGTGCAATACTATCAACGCTATTTGAGCTTCTGGCATTTGCGGCGGTTTGAGTTGTGTGCCCGTGACACGCGGCGGAATTTGCAATTGTTCGCTTTTGTACGCGAACACGCGCAGCGCGATCAGGACAAATTGCAATTCGACCAGTGGCGACCGTATGTCACGATGATGCACGCCAAGGCGGTGGCCACGCCGCTGGTCGAGCTGCGACAATTTGCCGCGGCACGCCAGGTGATTGAGGCCGGGATCAAGGCGATCGATCAGTTTTTAACGGAGTACGACCAGCAGCACCGTGCCGAGCAGTGTTTCGAGCTGTTACATTTGCGCAAGTGGCTGACTGAACTAGACCAGCACCGCAATCCGGCGGAGCCTGCCGAAGCGGTCGATGAACTGGCAAGTTTGCGGGCTGAATTGGAACGTGCGATTGCCGAGGAACGTTTTGAAGAGGCGGCGCGACTGCGCGACGAAATCGCACAACGCAATAGCGACTTGAAACGTCAACGTGAAAGTGCCTTGCCGCCAGACATTGATCCGATGACATCTACCGAGGACGCGCAGCAATAGTGGGTTGATTGCTTGCAAGTGAGGCGGACTAACGATTCCTAGGGAATGGATTGATGCTGACTTTAGCAACCAAACGCGATCGACTGCTGGAAATCCTCGATAGCTATGGCAGTTGTGCCGTGGCGCTGTCGGCGGGTGTCGATAGCACTGTCGTCGCCAAAGCGGCGGCCCTGGCTCTGGGAGGCTGCGCCATTGCGGTGACGGGAGTCAGTGCCAGTCTGGCCGAAGGAGAACTGGAAGAAGCGCGCGAACTGGCTCAATTGATCGGCATTCGACATCTGGTCATCCAGACCAACGAACTGGCGGACGCCGATTACGCTAAAAACGCTTCTGACCGATGTTATCACTGCAAAACAGAGTTATATCGTCAGATCGAAAAACAACTGCCGAAGCTAGGTGTGGCGGTCATTGTCAACGGAGCGAATCTGGACGATACCAGCGATTATCGCCCAGGGA
>JAWXCH010000243.1:0-9586 GCA_034440595.1 Planctomycetota bacterium
ATCTTCGAGTGGTAGTGATACACTTCCTGCCCCAACAGCCGCTCGGTTGTGTCAACGACTCGGCGGGAGCGTGCGAACATTCCATAAAGATCGTCACCAGCAATGCACCAAGCGGAAATGTCGCTTTTCCCGCCGGCACCATCGTCGAGCGCCTGCGAGTGCTGAGCCATTTCGCGATCATCTTTCGCCGTTTCCAGCAGCAGTGCGACCTCGTCGGCCGCGAACAGAGAGTCGACCATCAAATAGCCCTGCTCGTTGAACTGCTCGATATGTTCTTGCTTGAGTTTAAACATGTGATCCTCCTGAACAACCGGATATAAGTATTGCCCCGTGACGGAATTATCGCTTCGACTATTTCGAACGCATTTCTATGTCATGCTCATTCTGCCCCGGCTCAATAGTCACGCTTAATGTGGATTTCGTGTTGTATTGCGGCGGCGCTTTTTCAGCCCATTCGTCGACCATAGCTGCAGGATCGGTCGCCTCCGCCGGATTGGTCGGTGGTAGCGCAAAAGGAGAACGTATTTTGCGTCCCGTTCTAAACGGCACCTGCACCTCGACACGATGCTTGCCGAGCGTGGGGCCTTTCTGTTCGTCAATGTCGTACTTGCCGTCTTGAATCTGGCCACCGACCGAGGGCCCACCGCCAGGTTCCAACGAGATGAAACGGATCGACCCCGATTCCACCGGTTGCCCATTGATCGAGACGTTCCCGTCGATCGAGGCTCTTTCGACGCCTGCGCGACCGCAGCCAATAACAGTTAGCGACATAGTGGCCAACAGAAATCCAAACCAGTGCTTCATTTCCGGCCGCACCAAAATGTACCTAAGAGCGACACCCGACCCCATTCAGAGGGAACCTCAATTCACAGCTAGATATCTGGTTAGTGTTCCTAAGGAAGCGTCACTACTTCTCCACCGGCGATAGTACTCAGGCCCTGCCAGACCGTTAAATCAATATCGTCGGAAGCGAAATGCACGCTACTATCGCCGAACAAGACGAACACACCGCCGGAGTGCATACTACGCGCGGCAGCTGTCGCAGTATTCCAGTAAGTTCCCGGTGCTTGGCTGCAGGGCCGATTGAGTTCTGGTCGATTACGCTCGGCGGGTGGGAAACAGGCGCTCGGGTCGAAAATATCGACTGCGGAAGTGTTAGGAGTATCCTTTGTAAACAAAGTGCCCCGTCCTGGGCCCAGGGTCCAGAACATTCCCCGGACATGATGCGCGGTGACATATTCTGCAAACATCATCGTATGGCTCGAACCATCTGGAATGCGCCCAACCTCCTGCCCGCGATCGGCGCCGAACACCGCGCGCAACGGTCTTAGTTTTTGATCTTCCTCATACGTTCTGGTATGCGAGAGCTCCTGGCCGTTGAAGAACGGAAGGTAGTTGCTTAGCGACCAGCGGGCACCCTCGGTAACAGCAGCCCCTTCGCCGTCGGACGGGCACTGCAGGTTCGAAATTGCCGCTCCAACAGCTTGTTCGGGCCAGCCCGCGCATGGATCACTGGCGTTGTAAGGATACGTATGCCAGCGTCGTTTAAAGTCCATCAAATCGAATTGGGACTGCAACTCTAAATATGGGTACAGGCGCACTAAGCAAGAGATTTGAGGGTCATTGAAAATTTTTGGTGCTGATGGAGGGTACACCGTATGGCAAGGTGACGTCTTAGTATTCAAGAAACCTTCGGGAAAGCTGCCATGGGCAGAGTGGTAATTTTGCAACGCGAGACCGATTTGCTTTACGTTGTTCATGCACTGGCTTCGCCGCGCAGCTTCCCGTGCCGCCTGCACTGCGGGCAGCAACAAGGCTACAAGGATGCCAATGATGGCAATGACTACGAGGAGCTCGACGAGCGTGAAGCCTCGCGAACTTGATTGGTTCCGCTTCGTTCCGCCCGTTACAACAACCGCCTGACGCCTCATACCAACCCCCTTCAACCTATCCGGCTGACTTGCGACATACGAACTCCATATCAATGACCGCCGTCTGTGGAGCCGCTAAGGAATTATCCAATCTGGCAAAAAGAAATCGACGAATCGCTTCGCTTACACCTTCGTTGTGACGATGACCTGTAGCAAGCTGAGGTCGCAATATCCGCCCCAGAAGCGTATCATTGGCGCCGACAATGGCCATGTCGTCCGGTATCGCCATTCCTTTGTTTTGAAACCATTGAACGCAATACGCTGCGTCTTCATCGGATGCACACATCAGCGCATCGAATGGCATTTTGTCGGGAAAGCGAGCTTCCAGCGCATCGACCAGCCGTTCTTGTCCAGACAATGGATCGATGCCTGGAAACTCAACGTGAAATCGAATCTCAATCAATCGTTCTGCGCTGTGACCAGCTTCGGCCAATACGTTGCGGACCGCGTCGACTTTCAAGTCGTGATTGGCTACGTCAGGCATTGCGATCGCCAGCCGGCGGCGTCCAGATCGAAGTAGATAGCGAGCTGCTTGCTCATAAAGCGGGCCTCGACGGTGTACTACCAAATCGCAGGGAACCTTAATTGGTTCATTAGAGACAGCGACGACTGCTACGAAATGGCGCAACAACGCCAATATTTTTGGGTCCGTGAGCATGTGCCGATCGGCATCCATCACGATGGCATCAACACGCCGACTAGCCAGATCTTCGAGGGCAGCCGCTGTCTTTTTCGCGTCGTTAAGGTGATCGATCAGGAACGTTCTGTAGCCGTTAGCAGCCGCCATCAAGGTGAGGCTGTTCACCATTCCAACAATTGGGTTATAGCCAGAGAGTGACCATAGTATCCCAATTGTCCGCGTTTTTTGCCCTAAGAGTGTGCGCGCTGCAACGTCGGGCAAGTAATTCAGTTCGCGCACTACGTCCAAAACACGCCGGCAGGTCTCCGCGCTTATCTTTAATTCCTTATCACGACCATTGATGACAAAGCTGGCGGTCGATCGACTAACGCCAGCCCGCTCAGCAATGACTGCCATCGTCACTCGCGGCATCGGTCTCTTTGGGAGAACTGCCATCGCACTCGCTCGCTGTATAGCAATCTGAATGTAAGAGGATCCTGCGGTCCGGTAGGGAGTTCGACGATTAAATACGCCGCATCAGATCCCTATTTCTGCACTTCCTCGCGGCCCGGAATCGGACAAAGAACGCCTGGGAAAAAGATAGGAGAAAATGATTGACAAACCTCATAAAGAGGATTCTAATGAGACTAACACGGTTTAGTTCGCGTTGCAAGACTTTGATTCGCATTTTTTTTGCCTTCCCGATTCGAAGTCACTTCCGAACTTTTTTAAAGAGAAGGCAAACACTTTCGGGAGGTGCAGTTTAATGAAGTTCACGTTGCTTCGATGGGCGTTACTGTCTGCCGCAATACTTATTGCGACGGTGCAGGTAAGGGCAGTGACTATCTTCCAAGAAGATTGGAATTCCGGAATCAATGCCGCGAAGTGGACCACCCAGAGCGTCGGCGGCGGGCCGTTCACGTTTGATCTTGGAGCGGCAGGTCTGGGGTCTGCCGGTGATTCTGCATTGTTTCTTCGTGATGCCTCGTTTAGTTACAGCGCAGGTGTGCGCAGCGTGATGAATTTCACTCGCGCTGAAACACTCACGACGTCGTTTAAGTTATTCCGAGATCAGGGAGTTTCGTTGGACTTCACTTCGGTCGGCGGACCTTGGTCAAACACTTCAGCACCATCCGCTGTGCTGCCGAATCTTGAGGACCTTGAAGCTGGCATCAGCACCAACCAGCCAAATGGAAGTACGTACTATGTGGAAGACGCGCCAGGCAGCAACGATTGGGTGACGACGCCACTGTCCGTCGCGTTCAGTTCTGCGTTCGCGGCTGCAATTCAGAAGTCGCTTGCGATTGACGTGCGCGTCACGGTTGCGTCGACCGGGGCGAAAATCGAATGGTCGGTTGGCGGCGGGCCATCAACAGTGGAATTTGATACTTTGGGCCAGGTCGCAGGCACGAATTGGGGCGGGGCAAATACCGTTTCCGACACGAGCCCTCTCAGGCTCTTCTTTGGGGGCGTCGGCAATGGAACCTCTCACGCGGGAGCCGTCATCGACGACATCGTTGTTAGCGCAGTTCCGGAGCCGGCCAGCGGGCTGCTGGTAACACTGGTCTTTGGCGTTGCGGCATCATCCTGGAGACGTCGGCGTTCGTAACCTTATGGATTGCCTTCTCACCTGCCGGGCGGGAGGGCATGTTTTATCTGGTCGGTAATTGTTGTTTGCTATTTGGTTGGGATCCCCGCCCAGGCAGGCTGCTGCTTGGGCGGGGAATCAGTAACACAGCGAGTACTCACGATGAAAAATCGCATCGCTTTTCTGCTTACACTTGTATTGTCACCCTTGTTTGCATCTTCCGCTGAAGCGATTACGGATTTGTATCTAGCGGTGGATGATGGGGGCGAGACGTTTCCAGACGGTCGGCTTTTCCATTACACCTACAACAGCTCCACAAGCCCACCCACATACAGTTTGTTCGGGCAATCGCCACTGGGAGCGGGCACGACGATCAACAGCTTGGCTGTGAATTCCAGCCCGGGCTCAGGTGGCGGCATCTATGCCGCGATGTCGGGTAATTTTAACCAGCTGGTTGAATATAGTTTCAATCGCGCCAGCGGCGTGTTCACGAGCGAACGCGCAATTAGTGGCATATTCAGTGAAGTCGCCGTCGATGGGCTCGACCGGATCTACGCCGTAGAAACGGCCACAACTGGCTTGCTTCATAATTATGTCACGGCCGGTGGAACTTTTAATTCCAATGCATCCATCGGTGCAACCGATGCCGGCGGCAGCGCACAGCTTGCGATCTTGCTCAATAACAATGTTGCCGTGAGCGGTGAGACTTCCGGTGGCGCTCCGAGCATGTCTCAGCAATACTCCTTGAGTGGTTCCTCGTTCAATCTCACCGGAGCCAACCATAATGGGGCTCTGATTCCAAGCGACTTAGCGACGTCACCGCTGGATGGAAAAATTTGGCTGGCGAACAAAAACGTACCGCTTGGAAGCGGCTTCAATACTCTTTACGAGCTACGCGTTCCACTCGCCGACGGTCCAAACTTTGGGTTCGAAAATTATGGTCAAACGATCATATTCGACGACATCGACATCCTGTCGGACGGCACCGTGGTCGCAGTTGGTGTCTCGGATTTCTTTACGGGAGCCGACGAAACATTCTTGGTGTCCATCAACCCGAATAACGCTGCAGCAAATGGTCTGATACAGGTAAGTGTGGGTGGACCCTCGCCCACCGTCCTCACCATTGATCATGAAGATACAATTCATGTCTCGACAATGGGCCAGCTGACCGCATGGAAGCTTGGCCCTCATCCAGAGGCTCCCGGGTTCAAGGCTTTCAGCGCTGTCGCGCAGATTCATGGGGTGGGTGACTTGGGAGTCGGGACTGCGATCGTCACCGCCGTCGATCCCAGCGTTGTGAACATATTTGGCGATTACAACGCGGACGGCAAAGTGGATGCCGCGGACTATGTGGCCTGGCGCAACAATCTGGGCAATCCCGATGAGTCGACCATCAATAATAATGGCGACGGTGCAAATGGCGTTGACGCCGGCGACTACACGCTGTGGAGAGCAAACTTTGGAAATCCGGGTAATGCTGGTCTCGGCAGCACTCAGATACCGGAGCCATCATCTTTAGCCCTGCTCATGTTCGCAGCGACGACACTGGTTTTGCGTCAGCGACGATCTTGAGCTCCCATTAGAATCGCTGAAGGCATTTTCGGACGCGTCAAACACTGACGTGTTACGTATTAATCGTCCATGTTGAAATAATGAGCTCGTTTAAATGATGCAACCCCAACCGATGCTCGGGCTGCTCCTGGTGCTTTTCTGCTCGTTGCCTGCGTTAGGCCAGGCCAACCAAGCCCAGAAATTCACTCAGCGAGAAGTCAGCAAACCTCATCGGCCCTCACCAGGGCCGATGAACATGCGTGACTTATTCACCGAAGATTATTTCACGCCAGTAGGGGCAACTTACGATGTCCAATGGCCGGACACTCTCGATTTGGCATCACGCGGAGCGTTAGCCGTACACGGACTCATTAACTTTCTCGACCCCGAGCAGAACTACGAACAGTATCAAATCGCTTTTTTCAACGTTAATCCGCCCTATATGGCGCACTACAACATGGAGGCCAGCAACCAAGGAAAAATCGCCAAAGGCGTGCTCACGACTCGACTAATGAGTGGCAGCCGCGCAAATCTGCAACAACAAGCTGCGATGTTCAACTCAATGATCGATCGCGTGAACGAGAAAGGCGTGTTCTACAACGATCTAAACCAGGGACCCTGGGTGCCGTCAATCACTACGGACGATCAGCTCGCCGTAAACACCGCGAGTGTGCTCGAATCCATGATCGATCTCTATCAAATAAAGCCTCATCCTAAACTACTTGCCCTGATCCGATTATTGGCGGACGGGATTGTCAGCCTCGCTGTCATCAAGGGCGACTTGGCGTATTTCACGGACGTTGCGCCTGAGCAGAGCGATTCACACATCGGCGTGCTCGGCTATTGGCAGCAGATGTTCTACCACGGGAAGTCACTGCGATCCTTAATGCGCGCCTACGCGATAACCGGTGACAAAAAATACCTAGAGCTCGGCGAGAAGCTTAAAAATTTGATCATGCTGAAAAAGCATTGGCAGATCGAGGCCGCGCCCAAGGTGATCGTGCCACATGAGCACGCTTGGTTTTCCGGTCATCATCACTCGTACACATCTGCTTTAATGGGGCTACTGCTCTACGCCGAAGCTACAAACGATCCCGTGTTGATGGAATTCGTTCGCAGCGGATACGAGTACCTACGCAAGTATGGCATCGCCCGCATCGGACTCTTTGGTGAGATGTGCACCACGGCGGACATGGTTTGGCTAAGCGTAAAGCTCAGTGAACTCGGTGTTGGCGACTACTGGGAAGATGTCGATCAGTACACACGCAATATGCTCGTTGAACAACAATTGACTGACCCGGAGCGCCTGAGGGGCGTCGTCTCGCAAATGCCTGCATTGACGGATGAAGTGATTTACGAACCGCGATTCGCCCGTGGCAACATGACAAGCGACCGAGTCATCGAACGAAACGTAGGTGCCTGGTTGTCGGACTGCAGTAACCCGACATGTGTTCGCCCACAAACCCTCCGATGGACGATTTGTTGCAGTGGAAATGCGCCGCCGGCGCTCTATGCGGCTTGGCAAGGAATTCTCAGTTACGACGGCGGAGTTGCTCGAGTCAATTTGCTTTTAAATCGCGCATCAGAATGGGTCGACGTCGCAAGCTCTCTCCCCTACGAGGGAAAAGTTGTCCTTTGCAACAAGTCGGCGCACACCATCGAAGTTCGCATGCCGCGCTGGGTCGATCTCAAGTCCGTAAAATGCATCGTCGAGGGCCACGACCCGGCGGAGGTACATCCTACTCGCACAGTTGGTCGATATCTTTCATTCACGGAACTGTCGGCGGGCGACGTACTGACTCTTACGTTCCCCGTACAAGAACGCGATGAAAAGTACACGCTCCTATGGAAGCTTGAAGATATGTGGCCCGAATCTACGGACCCGGGCAATGCGTGGAAACCGCCAAACCCGCCGAATATCTATACCATGACGTTTCGCGGAAATACGCTTGTAGATATCAAGCCCCGCGTCAGTGGTAAGGTCTACCAACTCTTCATGCGAGATGAGTTGCGATCCGGCACCGTACGAATGAAGAAGTCGACACAGTTCGTGCCAAGCCGTCTTGTGCATTGGTAATGCATCCTAGGAGGTGCAGAACGGAGATTGATACGTATCAGCGCGCCGTGACTGTTCGCTGAGCTTGTTCTCCAAGGCCCTCGACGCCCAATCGGATCGTCTGACCAGACCTTAGGTACACGGGTGGCTTCTGGCCAAAACCTACGCCCGGCGGCGTGCCTGTGGATATTACGTCACCCGGGTGAAGTGTCATGAATTGACTAAGATAACTTATTAAAAACGACACAGAAAAAATCATCGTTTTCGTCGAGCCGTCCTGGTAACGGTGGCCGTCCACCTCAAGCCAAAGGCGAAGATCTTGGGGATCCTTTATTTCATCACGAGTAACTAGCCATGGGCCGATCGGCGCGAATGTATCGAAGCTCTTTCCCTTCGTCCATTGACCACCCCGCTCGAACTGCCAGGCACGTTCTGAAAGATCGTTTGTGACGCAGTAGCCGGCCACGTAATCAAGTGCCAGGGATTCGCTGACGTACCTTGCAGTTTTCCCGATGACCACGCCCAGTTCGACCTCCCAATCAGTCTTGGCGCAATTGCGCGGGATTTCAACGTCGTCGTTCGGACCGATGATGCTGCTCGTGGCTTTCATGAACACGATCGGCTCTTTGGGAATCTCAATACCCGATTCCCTCGCGTGGTCCGCGTAATTAAGCCCTATACAAATAATTTTGCCAGTTCCGTTAACGCACGGCCCAAGACGCTCGGGTCCGTTTACGATTGGAAGGGTTTCAATATCTAACTTTGATAATTTGGCAATACTTTCATCGGATAGAGTTGCGCCCATTAAGTCGTCGATGATTCCAGTCAAAGACCGAATATTCCCATTGTTATCAATCACACCCGGTTTTTCCTGTTCCGGCCGACCATAGCGCACGAACTTCATGAACGCGTCTCCGACTAATACTGGATTTTACGGTATCAGATTTCACCGCGAGAAATTGATCTGTTCTGCAACTCGTGATCTAGTTTAGACAAACTGTTACGATAGCGGAAGTCGGCAGTCGCCGGGAATCGATTCGTTTCTGCACGGAGTAAAGGCTACCGTTGTGCGGGCATGCTACGCCCACTATGCCGGTTTACGTTTCAACGTGATCGACAATTCAACGGGTCCCATACTTAGGATGAGCATTTAAATGCTTCTGAATCTGCAGCGAGCAATGTCCTTTCTTCAGCGAAGCGGGTTGGACGCCATGGTGGCGACGTCCTGGCCCAATATCCTTTACTGCTCTGACTTCCATCTTTGGCTGCAGCCAGTTTTCAAATCCTACATGAGCATGCCAGGGTCTGACGAAGATCCCATGTCGCTTTTCGTTGTCCTGACTAAGAAGGGAAGTGGCACATTAGTTCTCGACCACATGTGCGAATTAGCTGCGTCGTCGAGTTGGATAAGCAATCGGTACGTTTATGGACCGGTTTCCGTCAACACTGAATTATTGCCAGAAGACGCCACCCTTATGCAAAGGTTTCGACGTTCGCCTAATCGCTTTCAAACGCCAATCCAAGCTCTTGTCGCGGCGTTGGAGGGCCAGCAACTCTCCGGGGGTCGAATTGGTCTGGATATGGAGACGATGCCACTCAGCAAACTATCTTTGCTACGGTCCGCTTTACCAACTGCGACATTCCTCGACGCAACGAACCTGTTTCGGCTAATTCGAATGGTAAAGTCTGACGAGGAGATCCGTCGATTGCGGCAGGCCGCTAAGATCAACTGCCGGGCTGGCGCCGAAAGCCTCGCCCTCGCACGGCCCTGCCAGAATATCCAGGTAGTCGCCCGCCGCTTTAACGAATTGGTTGCCTCTTCGAATGCTACATTCGATCAC
>JAWXCH010000244.1:0-5388 GCA_034440595.1 Planctomycetota bacterium
ATCTCCGATTCGATTACACCGAGGAGGAGCTTGATCTTTGGTTCGACGATCAAGCCATTGAAGGTGTACTTCAGGTCGGTGTTCAAGATCGCGAAGGTGAGGTTCGGCGGAGTAAGCTGAAAACGAAATCAAGAGCAGTAAGACAAGGCACGCACTGAAGGCACACTCGCGAAGGGGGCGCAATGAAGACAATAGGCAAAGCTATCTACGAATTTCACTCGCTGACTTCGGGGTCGAAGGAAGTCGCTCATAAGCATGAACAGGTTTCTGCCAAGGCACTGGGACTCCGCGAGAGTTGGTTTCGTGATGCCATTTTTCGGGAACCTGAACTAGTCATAGCGCCTTGCCGTGCGGGCGGGTTAGTGGAAGAGACGGAGATTTGGATGCCGTGGTACAAGGAATATCCCCTCGCCAAGACGGGAAGAGTCGACGTGATGCTTATTTCTTCGTCAGGACGGATAGGAATTGTCGAAACAAAGCTGTCCTACAATCCTGAGGGGCGTCGCGAAGTAGTGGCGCAAGTATTCGATTACTCTCTGGCACTACAAGAGATTGACCCTTTGAACTTCGAAGGGACATTTCCTTGGGAGAAAGCTTCGCCCAATTTCTACGATGACTTTGCCGAAAAGCTCGTCAACGGCGAGTTCCTTCTGATCATTGCGGGGGATGAGTTGGATCCTCGCGCCAGTCGTTTGGGCGAAGGACTGCTTAGACGCCACCTGACGTCAAGTTGGAACCTGGCGATGATCGATCTGAATCTCTATCAATCCATCGCCAGTCCAGAATCTGTATTTATCGTACCCGCGCTTTGCAGTGCGGTAACGGCCGAGAAGAGACAGGTCATCAGGGTGATTGTTGAGGATCGGAAGGGCGCCACAGTTGGCGCTACAGTCATACCGGGAAGGTCATCACCTGCAGTAGCGTCTGCGCGCGCGTCAGACATCGAGTCAGACGCCGACTTTGTGGCTCTGGTACGGGCGCAGTATCCGGAACAAGCGAACGCTGTCGAAAAAGTCCTTGCCAAGTTTCACGAGATTGCAGCGGCGGACCCCGACGAATTTGAGTGTGGTCGGGGCTCTGCTTCGGCAAATCTATATTGGAAGCAGGCAGGGAGAAAATTGCGGATTTTCGGCCTCTATCGGGCCGCGAACCTCCGCATTTGGCTGGACTATCTGAACAAGAATGGCTACGAGAGCACCGCCAACGAAATTCGCATATTGGCGGCACCTGTCTTGGGCGTTAGCAATAGCGAGTTCGGCACCTCTGCGGCAATTTTCGTTGATGACAAAAATGTCAACACGCTAATTACGCTGGTGAGCGACATCGTGTCGAGCATCAAGACCGTGAGCGTTGGCAAACAGCCGGGGACAGACCAGTAACTGCACGAATTAATAAGATTGGACAACCCCGAGAACTGTTCTGCGTCCCAGGGTCACGTTGGATGTGAGCGGGAAGAACCCCGTAAAGATGGAAAATCTTTCTGAGAACTTGAAATCTCTCGGCTATTCAATCAATGTCTCGATACTGCAAGCTCGCCGTTGGGCTTATGGAGGCTGTGGCCGGCGAGTGTGCGGGGAAAGAGCGGGATTGATTCACCTATCTTTTGATTAGCGAACAACCCTATGGCGACAACTGAAGACGAGAGCCGACAGGCTCCATATCTCGCCGGCTTATTTCATGCGACAAAGCGTTCTGTTACGACTGTGAAGTTGCCCATATCCGGGCAAGTCGTCATGGTGTCGACGATGCTCCGCGATGAGCGGTCATGGACTGGTCCGAGACCAACGTCATTTGGCGACGTCCCGAACAAACCTGCTCTGCAATTCAACGATCAGCCGATCTGGGCCGAATTCATCCTGGTTCGACTATTGGAGGGCGACGGCTGGCAAGGGGCATGGGTGAAAAACTGGAATGGCCGAGAATTCCTGCGAGACATTCGTGAGACCGTCGAGTTGCCATCGACGGCAAGCGCGCTCTTCCGCCGAATCGAGAAGCGCACAGCCGGGAGAGGCGGGGGTTGCTGGGATATCTTCGCATGGCGGGGTGACGATTTTCTGTTCATCGAATCCAAGCAGCACGGACAGGATAAGCTGCAGTTGACGCAGCGAACTTGGCTTGAAAGCGCGCGGGAGGAGGGCGTCCCGCTGTCGTCGTTCGCCATCGTGGAATGGCAGAAACGATAAGCGGGGGGGTGGCTTAACTTGCGAATCGATAAATAGAAAGGCAATCGATACGAGTACCGTTATTAGGTCGATGGTGTTCGCTGCTTACAAGCATCGTTGTAAAAGACGTACGGACGCAGACAAGTCCCCATACGTAAATCACCTTATTGGTGTTGCAGATGAATTGGCAAACGAGGCTGGCATCGAGGATGAGCGCGTTCTAGTGGCGGCGATTCTCCACGACACAATTGAAGACACGAAAACCACTGAGCAAGAACTCATCCTAGCTATTCGGAAAAGAGGTGGCAGGCATCGTGCTCGAAGTAACTGATAACAAGGGATTGCTTAAGGCGGAGCGGAAGCGTCTGCAGATAGTGCATACCCCGTCCCTTAGCCAAAGTGCGAAGCTTGTGAAGCTTGCAGACAAGATCTGCGAGACATTGCGGTCAGTCCACCCGCAGGCTGGACGCTGGATCGAAAGCAGGAATACTTCGAATGGGCAAAGTCGGTTGTTGACGGCATACGGGGAGTTAATCCGGAGCTTGAGCGGATATTTGATGATGTGTACAAGATGAAGCCATAACGAAAGGGAATTCTCAAGCCCCGCAGTTCTCGTAGAGCTTCAGCCTGAAACGTGTCCATTTTTATCAACGCTAAGTAATTCGCGCTTCCAAGTCCCCGACAGCCTCTCCATTAGCTTGATTGGGTCTGATGATTTCAACACAGACGTCAAAAGCGATCTTGCTTTTCTCTTGGGGATGTTTGTCCAGCGGAGATTAAGAAGGTCCGTGTTTAGGAATTCTACGTTCCAGCCCCTCTTCGTTGATGGTCTCATCTGCAGCGAGTACGACTCAGTCAGACTAACTCCTATAAAACTCTCCGGACTCTTAATGGAGTTTTGAATGCTCATCAAAGCGTCGTTGGAAAACTCAGCAGCGTCGCCGCCGCATACGAAAAAATAAGCTTTCATCGTCTCTTGAGGCCGCCTGCCAGCAACATGAGAAACAAGAGTGAAAGTCGGTTCATTGCGTTGTCTCCTTGCAATACGAATTCCGAATGACCCGAATCGGCTTTCATTTACCCACGTTCCCGACTGAGCGTCTGTGCGCTGGCGCACTTGTACCCTGCCGATTAGCCCCTGCGATAGATGACCCTGAAGCCGCGTTACCTGGGCGAGCATGGCGGAGTTGCGGTCGATGAAGCGAAACAGCGCCAGTCCGGGATCGGCTTCGATCTCCTATGTGCCGGGCCTGTCATGCCACTCCTTCATCCAGACGATGCACACCGGCTGCCGTGGCGTTGCGCCAGATCGCCGAACACTCGGGTGCGGCTCGTGGATACTCGGTCCCCCCCGAACTGCCGATAGCCGCGACCATCGCGCCGAAGTCCGGATCACCTCGCAGGGCAGCGGTGCAATCGACCATCACCTGGTGCGCTATGTCGGCTGGTACTCCAATCGCGCGCGCGGGGAGCGGGCCAAGGCGATCAAGGATCAGAAGGCGCCGACAACGTGCACAGCACTCATCGCGTAGCCAGGCGCGAGGCCCGCGGCCTCGCGCGCTGTGCGGGGATCACATCGAGTCCGGGGCGGGGTTTTGCGGTCGTTCAGGGTCACCGACATTGCCAATTGTGCGGCATCAAGGGCAGACTACCCCCGGAGTCGTTGCAGCAAGCTCAACTTTGGGCTGTGCTGACGGTCACGGACGGGTGTTTGGGGAAAGGTGCGGGCGCAACGGTGCCAATTGCCGATCCTGGCAAAATGCGAGTTGGGGATTAAAGAAATGAGCGCACGAATCTCAATTGCCGGTGTATCTGAGCGCGACGTTGACCTCCTTCTCCTGGAGGAGTTTCAGTCATCTCCAACCTTTCGGGACTGGTTCGTGTTACAGGCACTCGGGCCGACCGTCCACCTTGGTCGGTGCGTCAGGGCGCAGCGATCCGTCACTCACTTCACGGGTGAATCTGATCTCGAAGTGGTTTTCTCAAATTCGGACGGATCACACACTCGGCTCATGATTGAGAACAAGGTTGGTGCCGGATTAGAGCCGCTTCAGGCGGAACGTTACCGTGTCCGGGGCGATTCCTATATCGCTGATGGGCATTGCGCTGCTTACCACACTGTTATCGTCGCGCCGGCCCGTTATTTTAGTGAAGCGGGGGGGCATAAAGGTTTCGACAGTCGAGTGACGTATGAGCAAATTCTTCAATGGTTTCTAGGCGATCAGAGTCTTGGAGAACGGCGCCATTACAAAGCCGCGCTACTGCGATCTGCAATTGACAAGGCCACTATTGGATACCAGCCTGAGGAAGATGCACCAACCACGAAGTTTTGGCTTGCCTATTGGGGACACGCAACTAAATTCGCCTCTCGACTGGAAATGAGGAAGCCCAATTTAAAGCCATCAGGATCAGGATTCATTTACTTCAGGCCGCCGTCTTTGCCACGCGGCGTTGAGATTTGTCACAAGTTCAATCGCGGATTTGTGGATCTTCAGCTCAACGGAATGGGCATGCGACTCAACGAGGTCAACACGATTCTTGGACCGCACTTCGATTCAGACATGCAACTTATACAGGCTGCAAAGTCCGCTGCGATCCGACTCCAGGTCCCAATCTTGAAGGCAAGTGTAGCTGTCGAGGCGCAGGAATTGAATGTCCGTGCTGGGCTCGATGCAGCAATGCGACTTCTTATCTGGTTTCTTGGTAACCGGGACGTCTGGTTATCGCACGTTGCCAGTGCCCATCAAAGCGCTTCAGCCGACCGTTCCGACGGGTGAGCTTGGTCGTCAAGGCAACTCGAATTTAATTAGCCACTGATCCCCAGATTGGTGAGCATCACATCGACTCTTCCTATCCCCTGTAGTGGAAATTCAACGCTCCACGGCAGCCAACTCTCCGACTCTTGCACCAACCCGCCGGCGCGGCATGGTGCTAAGACGAGCTCAGGCTCCAGAAAAATGGCATCACGAAACCAACTCTCGGGTAGTCCTAGCGTTTTGGCAGAAACCCGTTCATGTTTGAGAGCGACCTTGCCCCTGTTTTTCGTATCCCATAGCCGAGCCCGTTATTCGGCTCGCTGCTGCTTTGCGAGCCAGTTCTTCTCGTACTGCATCGGACTGACATAGGCGCGCAATCATGCCGTTGGCGCCGGCGCGGTTCTCGATCACCACCGGCTGCTTCCACGTGTCGCTCATGTGCTGCCCGATCAGGCGCGCGACCACGTCGG
>JAWXCH010000245.1:0-9401 GCA_034440595.1 Planctomycetota bacterium
ATAATAATTAGAAAATTTGTTACTAAATGGTTGGTGCCTTGCCCAAAATCAGCTACGCTGGGGATTCGGTGTCCGATCAAGTTGGATTCGCTTACGAACCGCGAACCCCATTGAGTCAGCTTTCTGCACGATTCCCTCAGGTTATCGGCGAAACCGGGCGAAACTCCTACTTAGCAAATATTGAAACCGGAGATGCAAATGATCCGCCTTGCGATTCAATCGGTCTTGTCCTTGCTGCCTATCAAGCGTTGCCTGCTAATCAAGCGCTGGCAGTTTTCTCATGCTGCGAGGTACATCCCGTTCTCGTTCGTTCTGATTAGTGGAATACTCATGACACCGGACCTCCAGGCACAGGTCAAGGTGTTCGTTGACTTCAGTTCCGACACGCACAATGGGGCTGGCGGAGCGCCCAACGGGATTCCTGATTGGTTCGATGAGCTGGGCAAGCTAACAACTGCCACCGGAGTCGACCCCTTTACGCCGATAGAACGCACCGGGATCGAGACCGGCATCATGATGCAGCTTTCGACTATCTATTCGGGATACGACATTACCTTCTCGACATCGCCCCCGGTCTAGCCTTACGAGACGATTAAATTCGGTGTCGATTCGACTGGCGCGCCTAGCCCTACGACTTTGGGCATCGCTCCACTTGATCAGGCGAACATCGCCTCCAGCCAGTCGGCGGATATCTTCACCGCCAATTTTAAAAGCACTCTCGACGAGTTCAGCGGAAGTGTCGGCCGACCGATGCAACTCGGGCAGATCAGCACGGCGTTGGCCGGAACCGGCGCGCATGAACTGGGGCACACGTTTGGTCTCGATCACCACGACGCCTACAGCCATCCCTCGATTTCGCCCCCCACCTATGCGGCCACCGGTGGTGTGCAGAATATCTACACGATGGCAACCGGATCAACGGGGCTTTCCGAGACTGAGCGCGAAACCCCACGCACGCTCGCCCCCTGGTCTAAGGCGAAGCTCGATCTCACTGGCGGCGCGGTCGGGCACATCGGTGGAACTCACCTGAAAATGGTCGCCTCGCCTATCCCACTGGATGTCAGCGAAGAAGGGCTCGGCGTGGACGCAGGCGACACCATCGCCACCGCCAAGCCAATGACCATGTCGATGGGCTCCACGTCGGGCATGCTGCTCGGTTTCGTCGCCGGCACGCCCGATGGAGCATCGCCCCCGATTGCCGCGATGGACGCCGACATGTGGAAGATCGGCATCCCATCCGCCGGCTGGCTCAGCGCCGAGATCTTCAGCGTCGAACGGTTCGGGATGTTCGGGTACGACACCAAGCTCGAGCTGTTCGATTCCGGCGGATTGCCGATGTTTACCGTGGACGACCTGCTCTACGACGATGACACGTTTAACGCTGCCGACTTTCGCCAGACCGATCCGGCAATGCTCAACATCCCAATCGCCAGCCCAGGGTTTTATTACCTCAAAGTCTCGCCGACAGTCTTCGCAGATGTGGGGATGTCAGATGGATATTGGCTGATGGCGGGATTTCAACCGATACCCGAACCGAGCACCTTCGTCTTGGCGGCGGTAAGTCTAGTGGCTTTGGGCCTCTCCACTTGGCGAAAAAAGTTTCGCCGAACTTGATCCACACTGGACGCAATGTGCAACTGCTGCCTGCCCTCGCGAAGGCGGGGGGCTTGCCCAGCAGTACCTGAAAATTACCGGACAGACGCGCCACCTATGGCCTGACTACACCCTACACCCCTGACGCCTGAAGCTTGTCCCTTGAAGCCTCACTTTCCTTCTTGAAAAAAAGCCAGCACCTCTGCTAGGGTGAACTCTCGATTCGCACCGGAAATCCACCGACTAACAAGCGGCGGTTCTCCTGATTCTCCAGCACCGCGATGAAGGGTGGACTGCACCGCGCTGCGCCAGAGAGTAGATCAGGTGAGCAGTGGAGCAGTAGAGGAACTGGATTCCCGCCTTCGCGGGAAAGACGGGGCTTATTCGTCCTACGACCGTCAAACTGCATCTTGCGGAGCAAGATGAGTACTTTACGCGCTCCGCTAGCGCGCCGCGGCCAATATCGTTCAACTGTCTTTGGCGGTTCATGGTATGTTCCACGCACCGGACGATTGGGTTGCCACCTCTTTGATAGAATCGATGCGAAGCGATGTACAAGCTCAAACGGACTGCGCGGTGCGTTGCACGTCCCCTACAATCTGGATTCCCGCGAGAGCTGCGCCCTAGAGAGTGGAGCAGGTGAAAGTTGAGCAGTAGAAAAAAGCCCTCACCCGTCGCTGGGGCGACGACCTCTGGCGCAAGCGGGAGAGGTGAAGGCAGAACGCAAGTCATCGCCAAGACGGAGGCGCGCGGGAATGACAGAGGGGGCCGACTGCGTTGTTTGCTTTTCGGCACGGGGACCGTGCCGGCTACGTTTGCGGGAATGGCGACGGACCAAAAAAAACGAAAAATCAGACGCGCGCAACGTACACAACGTACCCCAAAACCAAAAACACGACCTGGTGCCTAGCCCCTCTCCAATAACAAATAGCAAATAATTGCTAACAAATGACAAATCGCACCATATGCCGGGGGCTGCCGCACCCAACTCCGTCTCCTGCGCACCCTACGCAAATCGTTTAACGGCACGGGGAACGTGCCTGCTACGTGAATTTGGCCTTTTTCCACTCGTTGACGCTCCGCCCCCCGCCCCTTAAACTCAGTGGTTCTTGCGCCGGTGCAAATCCGTGGAAATTACCACCTTACGCCGCGAGGGCTGCGCCCTAGAGAGTAGTAAGTAGAGAGTTGAGGGGTAAGCTCAGGGGCAGGCGAATCACGTTGTAATACAGTACTATTGTCGTCCATTTTTTACCGCTCACGTTGTTTCAGGTATCGCATGTCCGTCATCGAATCTCGCCCGACTGCCGTTGGCATCGAACAGCTCGCCATCAACACCATCCGCACCCTCTCGATGGACGCCGTCCAGGCCGCCAACAGCGGGCACCCCGGCACGCCGATGGCCCTCGCTCCGGTCGCCTACTCCATCTGGCAGAACGAGTTGCGGTATGATCCGACTGTGCCAGACTGGGCCGCTCGCGACCGCTTCGTCCTCTCGTGTGGGCACGCATCCATGCTGCTCTACTCGCTGCTCAATCTGGCCGAGGTGGTGCAGATCGACGCCAACGGCAAGCCGACCGGCGAATTGGCCTGCCCGATCGAACAGGTCAAGCTGTTCCGTCAGTTGCACAGCCGCTGCCCTGGCCATCCTGAGTATTTTGAAACGACCGGGGTCGAGACCACGACCGGACCGCTCGGTCAAGGTTGCGGCAACAGCGTCGGCATGGCGATCGCGCAGCGCTGGCTGGCGGCGCATTTCAGCAAGCCAGGATTTGATCTGTTTGACTATCGCATTTACACACTTTGCAGCGACGGCGATTTGATGGAAGGGGTGGCCTGCGAAGCGGCCTCCATCGCCGGGCACCTTGGTCTGTCGAACCTCTGCTGGATTTATGACAACAACCATATCACGATCGAGAGGGAAACCGACCTGGCGTACTCGGAGGAGGTGGGCACCAAGTTCGAGGGGCTGGGTTGGAACGTCTTGCGAGTGGATGATGCGAACGATCTGGTCTCGATCCAGAAGGCGCTGCACAATTTCCAGCAGCAACATGACCGCCCGACGATGATCATTCTGCGCAGCATCATTGGATATGGCTCGCCGCACAAGGCCGGCTCGCATGAGGCGCACGGCTCGCCGCTGGGTGTCGAGGAAATCAAAGAAACGAAGGCGTTCTATGGCTGGCCACAAGATAAGTCGTTCTACGTGCCTGACGAGGTGAAGAAGCATTTCCGCGAGGGGATTATTGCACGCGGCAAGCAACTCCGCACCGAATGGGAAAAGAAGTTTGCCGACTATAGCAAGAAATTCCCCGAGCTGGCCGAAGAGTGGAAGCTGATGCAACGGCGCGAATTGCCGGCCGGTTGGGACAGCGAGATCCCGGTCTTTCCAGCCGACGCCAAGGGTGTTGCCAGCCGAATTTCTGGCGGTAAGGTGCTCAACGCGATTGCCAAGCGCGTGCCGTGGCTGATTGGTGGCTCGGCGGACTTGGCTCCATCGACGATGACGACGCTGACGTTTGAAGGAAACGGCGGCAGTTTTGAGGCAGACAATTATGGTGGCCGCAATTTCCACTTTGGCATCCGCGAACATGGCATGGTCGCCGCGCTCAATGGTATGGCCGTTTCGCATGTCCGTCCGTTCGGAGCGACGTTCTTCTGCTTCTACGATTACTGCCGGCCAAGCATTCGTCTGGCCGCACTGAGTGGCTACAACTCGATCGTCGTGTTTACGCACGATTCGATTGGGCTGGGCGAAGACGGCCCGACGCATCAGCCGGTCGAGCATCTGGCATCGGCACGTGCGGTGCCGAATCTGATCACGCTGCGACCGGGCGATGCCAACGAAGTGGCCGAAGCCTGGCGTGCGATCATGCCGATCAAGAATCGGCCGGTCATTCTAGTCTTAACGCGGCAAAACCTGCCGACGCTGGACCGTACCAAGTACGCACCCGCTTCCGGCACGGCCAAGGGAGCCTATGTTTTGGCGGATGCCAAGGACGGCCAGCCCAAGGTGATCCTGATGGCAACCGGCAGCGAACTATCGCTGGCGGTGGAGGCCTACGAAAAGCTGACCGCCGAGGGTATCGCCGCACGAGTGGTTAGTATGCCGTCGTGGGAACTTTTTGAAGACCAGGACGAAGCGTACCGCAACAGCGTTTTGCCGCCGGATGTCACGGCTCGCGTGGCCATCGAGGCCGCAGTGAAGTTCGGCTGGGAGCGATACCTGGGCACTCGCGGGCTGTTTGTCGGCATGAAGAGCTTTGGTGCATCGGCCCCGGCCAGCGTGCTGTACAAGCACTTTGGCATCACCGCCGACGCAGCAGTTGCCGCTGCGAAGAAGCTGCTGTAGAAGATCAAAGTTCTCTTGCAGTTCTATTTTTACCGCAGAGATCGCTGAGAATGACGCAGAGAGATTGATCAACTCATATTCTAACTCCACCATTATCCAGTGCATCCCGTTCATCCTTGTTCAAAAAATGAAACAGGAACGTGGGAAAGTATAAGGTTGAACTGGGTGGCGGGAAAATTTCGTCTCTGCGTTCTGCTCTGTGGCCTCTGCGGTGAATCTTACAGCGTTGTAGTAGCGAGACGTTACCGCGACATCACATTGTTCAGGAATGTGTCGGCCAGCACCTTGTTCGGGAATGTGCGAATGCTGAATGCCGAAGAGGCTCGTAGCGGGGCAGGCAGATTTTCCTGCGCCTGTTGCTGCCACTCGCGCACCGCTGCGGGAGAGGTGGTCAGGCCGGCGGAGATCGCCGTTGTTCGCCCTTGCCGGACGGCCATTGTGACCACATAAAAAGTCTGATTAACAATTGGATCCTTGTAGGGAAGCTTTTTCAAGTGTTCCAGCATAGCCTGCGCGAGCTTGGACCGGTCGTCGCCAAAATGTTCCGTAAAGACATCATCCTCTGCCGGTTCGGTGCGGCCGATGATCGGGCCGGCTCGATCGTGTAGCGGTTCAATCTTACTCACCTCTTTTAGGTAGCTGGCAAACTTGTCGCGCTGCCGTGTCGAGAGGTAGTGCGTGAGTGCCCACGAGGCGGCGTAGCCCGGCGAGTCCAGTTCGGGAGCGGCAATGGTTCGCTTAACCAGCAATTCGATAATACTAGCGTCATGCTTATATAGCCGCTCCAATTCGTACATGCGCAGGTCGTTGACTGTGCCCGCCCCACGCCACTTGAGGGTTCGTTTCAGATTGTTGACGTCGATGATCGTTGGCGCCAGATACTCCGGCAGTCCCTCGGCGATCCACATGGGCCAGCGCGAGAGGCGCTTCTGCACGCCGTTGTTGTGCAGGATTTGATGCACTCCCTCGTGCGCGATGGTTGAGATCGCCTGCCGCAGCGCCAGTTCGGGCGCGGCATCGGTCAGGTCCGATTGCTCGTACAGCACGACATGATTGGATACGCCATCGTAGTAGGCCCCGACACCTTCTGGCATGGGGTGCAGCGCGTCGAACTGTTCGCGCGTTTTGAACATGATCACCACCAGCGGCGTTTCTGGTTCCTGAACCTTCAGGCCGACCCGTCGCAGATACGATTGCAGGCCGGGGTACATCGACTCCAGAATGCTGCTGGTGCCGATGCTGAATTCTTTGCTGCAGTTGTAGACAAAGACGTAGTGCGGAGTGATCTTGGTCTGAAAATCGGGAAACTCCTTTTTCAGGTCGGCGGCGATCTCTTTTTTGGTTTTTGGTACGAAGTCTGCGCTCGTCGGCGTGGTGCTTTTTTCATCTACGCTTTGCAGGCTGCCGTTGGGCATCAGCACCACACGCGTATCGGCGATGTCGAGATGCACCTTGGCCACGACCTGATTGCCGTCTTTGTCCTTTAAAGTAACCCTGCGACCTTCGCCCTGGCGAACGGCCCCTTCGTCGGGAAGTTCCAGTCCCATCTCGCGAGGACTGATCGGGCGTGGCGGATCACCTTTTTTGGAAGCAGTGGTCGTAGCATTCTTCTTCGTTTGTGCAAACGATGTGCTGTCGCTGCTGCCAAGTACGAGCGATATCGCGACCAGAATAGCCAGTCGCAGCGACTGCCGGAGAGCTTGCGGACGAAGGTGCCTACCTGCCATGCGTACCTCAACCGATCATAGAGAATAAAGTAAGTGAGAATCTAACATACAGCACGTCGGTACCCCGACCATAAACGTCGGTACTCCGACCATCGAACCAGTCACTGTATGATAGTTGATCGCCCGGTGCGAATCACCTATCTGAGCGGCGGCTTATTCTGCCTCGGAGGAAATGCGAATTTCGCCGTCGTCGTCCATTTCCACATGGATCACGTTCGGGCGGCAGCAAACGGGGCAATCCTCCACGTACTGCTGGCTTTCGCCGGCCGAGAGATCCAGCGGAATAACAATTTCTTCGCCACACGCATCGCAGATGTAGCTGGCTTCGTCTTGCATTGAGATTCCCCGGACTGAAACTGCGATCTGATTACGTTGAAGATAGCAGACCGTGGGTTGAGGGGCAAAACGATCTGCGTGCTGGGTATATGGATTAAGCCCGAAGGGTTGTCTCTATCAGCGAAGGGCGAAGCCGCGCAGCGGCGCAGCCCTGGAAAAAATGCCCAATACGATCGCGGCCCTGCAAGGGACGTTCACCGTCATTTGCGGACCGGCATTGCATAAGGTCCAGCAGCGGTTCGGTAAAGTTCGACTGAAATTAACGCCATACCTGAACGTCCCTTGCAGGGCCGAGGAATGTCTGGGACCGATGACCCGGGGTTCCGGTCGCTGCGCTCGCTTCACCCACGGGCTGACAGAGACGGCCTTTCAGGCCTAGTGCTCGACAGCGTTCTAGTCCATTGCCGCGTTGTCCTGCAATTGTCGGAAATTTTGAATTTCAAAGCGCGGAGCCGCCACATGGACGTAGCCGATATTGCGCAGCAGGGGACGTGATGGCCCGAGAATGGCGGTATGCCAGATTACCCCTTACCGCTGGCAAATTTTATACTTGCCAGATTATGCTATGGATAGCTGCTTACTAGCGGGCAGCAGGAGCGGGTGTGCTACGTTGAGTGCGACGCAAGGCACGCAGACGAGCGAGGCGACGAGTTGTGCTGGGCTTCTCGTAATGTTCACGAGCACGAACTTCCTTCTTCAAACCACTCCGTTCGACCAGTTTACGAAAACGGCGGACGGCTTCTTGGATTGGCTCTCGCTCACGTAGTTTAATCTTGACCACACTTGTCTCCTTGAGGTTGCAATAGCACAAACATTACTAGGTCGAAACCGATCGACCGCTGCCAACCCGTGTAACATCGACCAGATTGACCCTATAGCATAACGAATGCCGCAGGGGAGGAATATCGGGTCGCCTATCATTCCGCCCTAAAAAAACGTGGGCGGGAGCCGTTTGGCTCCCGCCCGCCGCTTGTCAATAGTCATTGCTTAGTAGTTGTTGATCTGACTAAGTATGCAATTGTCGGCAATTAGAGAACTTTAACGTTCTCGGCACGAGGACCCTTAGGGCCTTTGCCTACGGTGTACTCAACCGATTGGCCCGGACGCAGGGCTTCGATTGTGGTTCCTTGCAGTTCCGAATGATGGAAAAACAGGTCGCCCCGTTCTCCTTCAATGAAACCAAAACCCTTGTCAGCGATCAACTTCTTAATGGTCCCTTGCGGCATGCTAGCCACTCCTTCACAAAACACGAACTAAACAGAAAAATCTACGCGACGGTCGCGCAAAATGGGGATTCCAGCGTAACGCAACCGGAGCTGTGCCACGCCAGGCAGCAGAGGCGAATCGCGGCCAGATGACAGCCCCTTCATCAATTCCCCAGAACGGGTAGTGGAAGAAGAGCAGCAGCAAGTAGCAATCCGGTGCCGTGGCCGATACCAACAATAAGCCGGTAAAGACGAAAGGCACCCCTCTATAGCTAGTCAAGTCTAGCAGGTTCTAGCACTAGATGACATAGGAGTTTGAAAAGATATTTACCGGCTGACCGGCGGCGATCACGAATGCCGCGAAATATGGCCATTTAACCCAGTTTGCCAGCGCAGTTAGCCCGCCTGATCGCTGCGGAAAAGAAATGGGCCACTTAGGCAAAGTGAAACTGGCCACCCTAATCTGCGGAATAACCGCTATATCCGGTCAGAAGCGGCAACATAGGACGGCGATTCCCAACGCGCCGGTATCCAGCATCTGCAACGCTACTCGGTGCGACCGTTGGCCTGCTCAAACCCGCGCATTTGTCGCTCGTGCTCACGCATCAGACCGACAATATATGGATCAGCCCAAGGGAGCAACTCGGTGTCGCTGACCGGTTGAGTTTGGCGACGGTCCCTGGCGATCGATTGCGTAGTGCCACGATTGGTTCGACGTTGCATGTTCATATCTTGTGCCTCAGCCAGTTGACGCGGTTGGGTCTAGTTAAAACGCGTGTTACGAACGAAAGGTCTAAAAGCAACTCGTGGGCCAATCCTTCGGCCAACTTTGCCGCTCGTACTCCGTTCAGGCGGCAACTCAATATTTATCAACAGTTTGCATCGACAACCGATTTTTCGCGGGCTGGTTTTCGGCTCGTTTTTGCGCGTAGAAATTGCAAATGAGCCGATTGCCCTGGCCGGCCAGCGATCAATTCCCCCGAATCGTTCAGAATTAACAAGACTTCAGACAAGAAAAGCAATTCGCATCGGACAGGTGCAAATTTCACTCAAGTCAGTACGGATTTAGTGGAGCGATGTCATTGCTAAGAGCGGAATCGCATTAAATGTTACCTTCTCGCCACCCACTTCCCGTTACATTTATCCTAATTCACACCTACGGCATTGTCATTCTTTTGGTAGGAATAAATC
>JAWXCH010000246.1:0-3915 GCA_034440595.1 Planctomycetota bacterium
AGCAAAATTGCTGCCCGTATATATTTCGTCGCCGCAGGTCAATTACACTCGCCTTGGCGAAGTTTGAATATGCGAATACATTTACGTGCTGCTTCGTAATCGATTTTCCACTTTGCAAAATGCTTCCCAAAGCCTGCCGATGAACAAGGACGATCATCCACAACCGCCAGGATTAGTTGCTGAGAACGACCGAAAGGGGCTGATCGTGCTGGCGACATTGTCGATCCTCGCCGGTGCAGCCTCTGGGCTGGTCGGTGCCGTTTTTCGTCGCATGCTAGAACAGTCTGACTTGCTGCGAAACTCATTTATTAAATGGTCGTATCAACACGGCATTCTTGGGTTCTTACTGGTTGTGGTCGTAATCGCCAGTGCGGTGACCGTTGCCGCCTGGCTGGTGCGACGTTTCTCACCCGAGGCGACCGGCAGCGGAATTCCCAATGTCGAGGCGATTCTAAACAAAGGACGCACGCCGGTCGCGTACATTCTTATCCCCGTGAAGTTCGTTGGCGGCATTCTGGCCATCGGTGCAGGGCTGGCACTCGGCCGTGAAGGCCCGACTGTGCAACTCGGGGCAACCGTCTCGCACTGGATCGGCCACATCTGTCGCCTCTCGGCGTCCGATGCCAAAATCCTGCTTGCCTCCGGCGCAGGTGCCGGGCTGGCGACAGCCTTCAATTCGCCGATTGCCGGTTCGATCTTCGTGCTAGAAGAATTGATGAAACGGTTCGACACGCGCATCACCATCGCCACACTCGGTGCCTCGGCATCGGCAATTGCCATCGCCCGGATGATCCTCGGCCAGAAACCAGATTTCCCGATTGCTGCGATCGACTACCCCACGCCCGAGTCGCTCATTTTCTTCGCAATACTCGGATTGATTCTGGGACTATGCGGCGTCGCTTACAACTACGCGATCCTGAATTCGCTCAGATTGGCGAACCGCGCCACTTCGATCCCGGTTGAATTACGAGCGGCCGTGATCGGTATCGGCCTCGGTGTCCTCGCCTGGTACTTACCAGCTAGCGTCGGCGGTGGAGACAATATCACGGCCTCCGTGCTGAGCGGGACCGCTGTACTGCGGACACTGCTGGCGCTGTTTGCGCTGCGATTTGTGCTCGGTGCGGTGTCGTACTCTGCCGGAACGCCGGGCGGGCTGTTCGCACCCATCCTGGTCCTTGGCTCACAGATAGGATTGCTCTTCGGCACCTATTCGGCACAGTGGTTTCCTACGATGGGAATCGAACCTCGTGGATTTGCCGTCACCGGCATGGCGGCATTCTTTACGGCGGTCGTGCGTGCGCCGTTGACGGGAATTGTGCTAGTCATCGAACTCACCGCCAGCGAGACGCAACTGCTGGCGATGCTGGCCGCTTGCTTTACTGCCATGCTCGTGCCGACAATGCTAGGGTCCGCCCCAATCTACGATTCGCTCGGTGAGCCGGAGTTCGCGCCCAAGCTGCATCACGATCGCACAATCCCTCTCGGGCCAGATAAGACTCGCTCTAAGTAGGTGAGTACAATCGCATCGATCGTACTCCACAATCAAATTCAATACGTCTGCGGTACAAAAGTTCTTCCTTCCAGCGTCACCTGATCATCATACTCCCCCTTCTTCGATCGTTTTGGCAGCTTGATTTTCTCGCGCGGGGCGTCGTCATAGGGGATCTGGCTCAGCATGTGGCTGATCGTGTTCAATCGCGCGAGTTTCTTATCGTCAGAGGGGACAATATTCCAGGGTGCCCACTCCGAATCGGTCGTATTTAGCATCTCGTCGCGTGCCCGTGAGTAGTCGTACCAACGGCCGTAGGATTTGATATCCATCGGCGATAGCTTCCAGATCTTGCGCGCATCGGTGATTCGCGACTCGAGCCTTCGCGTTTGCTCCTCCTGGCTCACTTCCAGCCAGTACTTCAGCAGGATGACTCCCGATGCGACAATCGCCTTTTCCACCAGCGGTGTGGCCATCAGAAACTTTTTGACCTGCTCGTCGGTGCAAAAGTTCATAACCCGCTCCACACCGGCGCGGTTGTACCAACTGCGGTCAAAGATCACCACCTCACCCGCCGCCGGCAAATGCGGCAAGTACCGTTGAATGTACATCTGCGATTTTTCGCGCTCGGTCGGGGCCGGCAACGCCACCACGCGAAACACTCGCGGGCTGACCCGTTCGGTGATCGCCTTGATCGTGCCACCTTTGCCGGCTCCATCGCGTCCTTCAAACAGAACACAGACTTTCAGCCCCTTGTGCTTGACCCATTCTTGCAGACGCACCAGTTCGATATGCAGCTTGCGTAGCTCCTGCTCGTATTTTTTGTTCTTCAGAGTTTCGGAGGAAGTACTACCTTCTTTCGATGAGGACTTTTTATTGCGGCTCATGTTGATTGATCCAGTATATCGAGAGTGGTTGACTATCGCGCTGCTACGAATTGTAAATTTACCTGCCGGCGTGAACTTCAAATTGGCCGGATCCCCACGCGATTGCGACTAAATCGCTATTGCTGCGACAACTTCTTAAACATCTCATCCTGAAAAATGGCAGACGCTTCTCCCTGGGCACCAAAGGTCTTGGGCAAATCGTGACCCGCTCCTGGAACTGGCACCAGGCGACAGGGAATATCTTCCGCCCGAAGCGCCGCCTGAAACGTTCTGGCCGACTCCATCCAGCGGTCCTTATCACCAGTGACCAAAACGATTTTCGTACCTTTATTACGCAGGGTATCGGCGTTCTTTTTCAAGAAGTGATAGGTGTTATTCTGCCGTACTAACTCCGGTTTCGATTGCAGATTCTTCTCCAGAATTCCCAGCACGTACTTGTCCTTTGTGTTTTCCAAGTCGGTTGCCCCTCCGCCATAGGCGACCGCAGAACAGAACATCTCTGGGTACTTGATTGCAAACTTCAAAGAGCCGCTGGCCCCCATCGAAGAGCCATGGGCCGCTCTTCCTTCTCGCGACGCTATTGACCGAAATCGCTCGTCGATTCGTGGAATCAGTTCGCGAATAATCATCGTCTCGACCATCACCTTGCCATCGGCATGGTCCATGTAGCCCGATGTGAATCCATTGGGGTACACCAGGATGACCTCTTGGATCTTGTTCTCCTTGAACAGTGTTTGCCAAGTCTTGGAGGTAAATAGGTCGGCAGACTCGTTCTTGTGTCCTCCGTGAAGCCAGTAGACGACAGGATATCGCTTTGAACCTTCCTTGTAACTCGGCGGGAGTACGACCGAATAGCTAACCGTTGTCTTCATTGCCGGGCTCTCGAACGTCTCGTGGACTAGGCCGGGATATTGCTCAAATTGCTCCTGGGTAGGTTTCTTGACCCATTGCGCGTTGGCTTCATTCCAATTGATCGCAAGCAATAGCAGAGCAGAAACGATAGCCAATCTCGTAACGATGGATTTCATGGGTGTGGGTCTTACGTGGATGTAAAAAGCTGGATTCAGTCCCGATGCCAACTGGCAACAAATTGTGATTGCTTCTTCAAACTCACTCACTTGTCTTATTATTACGCTCGGCCTGCTTCAGTTTTTCAATGTCCTCAGGCAACAATTTCGGGCGATCTAATTTGATCGCTAACTTGTTTAGCTTGCCGGTGAAGGAGAATGGAATCTGGTAGTCGGCGTCGTCGGCTGGTCGATCGACACCTCGCTCGCAACCGATCTGGTCAGTAAGGCCTTGCAGAACACCATTGAAGCACGACGACCAGACGGCAGTCAGCTTCTGCATCACAGTGACCGTGGATGTCATTATACCAGTGAAGAGTACCAGCAGACGCTGAAGACACTGGGCATCCAATGCTCGATGAGTCGCACCGGCTGCTGTTACGACAACGCTGCCATGGAGCGGTTCTTCTGGTCGCTGAAGCATGAATGGACCAACCATGAACAGTATGCGGATCTGGCCGACGCACGAATC
>JAWXCH010000247.1:0-3087 GCA_034440595.1 Planctomycetota bacterium
ACGTTTTCGAGTTCCATGAATAAGGAAGGAATGGGCGTCATGCTTGATCTGTCTTCGGGCGGATGTCGCGTCGAGAGTCCTGTTCCCGTGGAACCGGGCGTATTGTTGGAGTTGCGCATCTATGCGCCAAACGTGGAATGGCCGCTCATGATTGAAGCGGCAAACGTGCAGTGGGTAAGTGGTCTGACGTTCGGGCTGGCCTTCTTTAGGATCACAGAGGCTGAGCAAGAGCGTTTGGGGCAGGTAATAGAGGATCTGACTGAGAGCGGTGAGGAGGGCGACCACTCAGTCTAAATTGCTGGTCAAGGTGCCGTGAGCCGGGAAGAACTCCAACGGTCAGATTGTGCTAGATTTGTGATGAAACTTTTAGAAAAAGGCATATCTCCATCGACATACTGTACTGAATAGAATATTCGAAACATGCTGACTAATCAGAGAAAAGTGGGGAAGCTAAGCTCCGATCAAGCCTTTTAGTAAACATTACTTTCCGAATTGCCAAGGCGAGGGTCGCGTGTTCCTAACCCGTTTGTCGCGACCTAGGAACTCGAATCTCAGGGTTCACAAAAGTATACAGTTCGGCGATCAGCCGGAGTTACATTATTCCCAGCGAAGCGCAAGCTGACCCCTTCCCCACTTTTTTGCAAAATCTTGATGAGGAACCAGTGCAGGGTGATACGGTAGGGGAAATGCAGTAACTTTTTGCTAAGTGGACCGGGAGGGTGGAATGGAGTTTTTGCAAATCTTCACGAAGTCTTCAGTAGTCTCGGGGCCCGACGTGGCTTCAAATCTCCCCTGCTCTGACCATTCCCTCACATTATGGCGATTTTTGAGCCGGAGATTTTTGTCCTTCCTCTAACGCGCTAATCGAGTTGCGCGCGGCCTGACGCATTGGATTTGTCGGCTCCGCGGCGATCCTATTCAACAAAGGTAAGGCGCTGCGGGCACCCACTAATCCAAGCCCGAGAACGGCATTGGTGCGATAGTTAATCCGCGCAGCCTCAAGCCTGTGCTGCACGTAAGTCCCACGATCTACATCTTTAAGATTGGCGGTATTCTCCGCGCCGAACAGCCGTTCGCCTTCTCGCGCGAGTGCGTTGCTACGCGCATCGTACGCTGCGGAGAAGGCTGACTCGTAGTGGCGTTTCAGCTCAGGGGGTGGCCCCTGCTCATATGCTTCGACCAGGACCCCTTGTGCGACTCCAGAGAGAGTGCGCAAACGACTTAGTTCTCCCTCCGACGGACCCAGATAGCAGTCGCGCTGGAGCCAGGTATCGATGACTGCGCGGCTTGCTTCAGGCAAGGCTTTAATCTGGACGAATTGCGCCTGGGCTGTTGATGCTATAGGGTCGCCAACGGAGAACACCGCGATAACCAAGGCGGCCATAAGCTTACGCATGTTTACCTCTAGTTGTTCGCCGGTGCGCCTGTGCCGTCGTCCCATATGCGGCGATTGAGAGACGGGCATGCTCCATTGGCATCATTGTGCCCGCAATCACGACCAGGCGGCTGCTGCCCCACATCTAGGAACAGAGTCCATAACAAGGACGTCGAATTCATATGCGCCCTAAAGATCTGTCCCTCGGTAAGAAACTGTCGCGTATTGCTCGCATTATGCATCACATTAGTTTGATCGAACGTCTGCTGCCCGTTGATATGGAGGAGGCTAAGCGCATGGCCGATTTCATGTGACAGCAATTCGTCACCGGTGTTCATCCCCATGACGATCTGCGGACCGAAATTCGACCATCCCGTTCCGGTGTTGCCGTTGACGGTATCAACCCAATAGATGTTGAGCCTACCCGCCTCGAAGCCGATCTCATTTCTGAGCGGCGCCCAGGTATTCTGCTCGGTTGGATTAACCGGAACGGTGATCCGCTGGGGCGCATCTGGGTCGGTCGTGGCGTCGATGATGCGCACATCGCTGAAACCGAGTCCCATCCGCTCTTGGTACCAAATCGATAGGGTCCTAAGGATTGCCTCCATGGCATGAATGCGCTGGGTGTTGAAGGGTGTTCCCGGTGGGGGTGTGGCCGGTCCGGTGAGGATCCACACGGTCGCAGGAAATTCGCGGCGCGATTTGAGCGCTACGACGAAGACATTCTCGCCTCCGGTCCAAGGCGTGTAGAGAAGCTCCGGGCGACGGTCGCGCGTGAAGGCAACCACCTCTCGGCGCCGGTCGGGATAGAAAATATCGCCGAAGCTAAACCTGCGATTGGAGATTTCAAGACGGGCTGCCTGGCTTATGAAACCAGCATCGTTCACATGCGGACCGCTCGGGGCGAGTCGTCCATCGACCAGGACACCAACTTCCTCGACGAGGCCGCCCACGGGTCCCACAAGCCCTGCTGCTGCTGTCGTCGGCAGCAGCTCAATACTCGTCCGATTGGTGAAGTCGATCTTGTCGGTGCCCGTATAGCTGGTGCTGTTGACGCAGCTCTCTAGTCCGAAGCCCAAACCGCCTATAGCGAGGACGAGTCCGATCCAGCCGAAATTTCTTGGCCGCCACTTACGCATTGACGCACCTCGTTAGGTATGGTGCCCGCTCAACGCAAAATCATAGCACACGCGAGCCGTCGAATCATGGACAATGTACGCCCCGATGTTTTCAACTTGGCACGGGTTGATCTACCGCGTGGCGACGAACGGCAGCCTGATCTTGTACAAGATTGTCTGAGCTTGGACTGTCCGATTTCGTAAAAAGCAGGTCGGTACACGAGCCTCCCAATCACTTTAAAAACAATGCCCTTGAAGAACTTGAATCTCTAAGCGTGTGCTAAATTTGTGCTAAAACATATTCGAATCTATGAGAGCCTCTGGAAAGTCCCTAAGCTTCGGTATTCAAATAAAAAACGGGGAGACCATTTGAAACACCGAGCCTTTTTAAAAACGTCTTGCTCACATTCCTAAACCGTTTGTCGTACGTTCAATTCGTATCGAGGGCACCAAATAGCCATCGCTCGTGCCGTCGGCCCCTTCCCTGTGCGCATTGGACACATCTTCTCTCATCGATACGGAGTTCAAATTCGCTTGCCCGCTGGGCGTGGTTGCGTATACTCATTCTGAAGAAGCGAACCATCTTGAGAAAGG
>JAWXCH010000248.1:0-19664 GCA_034440595.1 Planctomycetota bacterium
CCCGATTACGTTTATCCATACGCTTGACTTGCCTAGAAAAGGCACGGTCCCCGTGCCGTTAAACAAACTTAGCAGCCAAGGCCTGTATTCACTCCCGTCATTCTCGCGAACGCGGGAATCCAGTGCTTTGTTATATAACCCGACGCGCCAGCGAGGCGAACCACCACAACGCTCCGAAATAGAAATATGCTAGCGCAACAACTCCACGTTCACCTCACTAGGCGCAGCCCTGGCGCGAATCGAGAGTTCAACCTAGCAGAGGTGGTGGCTTTTTTTCAAGCGCGGCAATTGGATTTGTTTGGCGTTTTGGTAATTCAGTTTTTTACCGCAAAGTTCGCGATGGGACGCAAAGGAGGAGGATGGCGACTAGGGTGCTGCTGGCTCTGGATAGTTCAGGAGCGTTGAACAAGGATGGACAGGATGAGCAGAATGGTGGTTTGAGAAACTTGCGCGCGGTAGAGTCAGGATAATTATTAGTTGGCTTCTGGCCCGAACATCGCGTATGCTCAATGGCATGGGCAAAACATCAAACGATATAGACGGTTCCGCGAAAGTTTTCACCGCACCGCGGAGACGATGGCTCCGCTATAGCCTGCGGTCCTTACTGATACTGACTGCTGTGGTTGCGGTTTGCGTGGGAATACTCTTTCCGTGGTATGAGCGAGCGCGTGCCCAGCGGGAGATCGCTTCAAACAACGATTATCGATTTCATCGGTATGAAGAGGGATTTGATCCAGCGACGGATAGCTCACCGGTGCCTGATTGGCTTTCTGGCGTTCTCGATCATCATCACTTTTACGACGTCGTTGACATCTTTGTTGAGCCATCGACCGAGGAAAACCTGGCTCGAATGCAGAGTTTGCCGGAGCTGGAATCAATTTGGTTCACGATGGGAGATGGTGCCACCGAAGAGGGAATTAGTGGCCTTGCCTCGCTTACCAAACTCCGGTCAGTCAAAATTATTGACTCCCAGCATTCTTCCCGCGCCAATGAGAAGCCAGCTGATTTAATGGGGATCGCCAATCTAACACAAATCGAGGAATTGCGTGTCTCGATTCCGAGCGTTTTCGCCCGGGTGGAGGATTCTGTGCCGGAGATTGCAAAGTTAACCAACTTGCGTAAGCTACGCCTGGCTTTGGCAGTGGAGGTGACTGACCCTAAAGTGCAGCCATTGGGCAATCTAACAGGGCTAGAATCTCTTTACATCGAGTGGTTGTATTTCGGACGGAACAACTTTGACGAATTCAACTCACCTCCTGAAGTCTCGCCCCCCAGCCACCATTTTCTTGGGAAGTTAAAACAGCTCAAGGAGTTGTCGCTGCACGGCTATTCGGTGATCAATGGCGAAGTTCTGAGTAGCTTGCAAGGGCTTCCGCATTTAGAAACGCTGATCATTCACCTAGAGGGGCGACAATACACTCCAGCCGCAATCAAGAATCTGGAAAAGTTAGCGAGACTGCGGACATTGCGCCTGCACTACGATCCGCGACTGGTGGAGCCGCCGGAAGTTTCCGAAGCCGATCTGGTCAGGCTATGCAATAAAATCAATCTAAGGGAGTTTTGGTTTGATCTGCACGTGTACCAGAACGGATCGGAACTGGATCAATTTACGACGCTGGAACATTTGCATATTGATGGAGGCAGTAGGTTGAAATCGGAATCAGTGCCGCTCAGGTTGAATCTTTTCAAGGGCCTGAAGGTGCTTGAATTCAGCGATATGGATTCATTGACAGACGCGGATCTGGCCAAGATCGCGCAGCATGGTCGACTAAAAAAAGTCCATTTACAAAAGTGCCACAATGTTACAGAGGCCGGAATTGCCAAGCTTGCGAATTTGAAGACTCTAACGCACTTGGAAGTCAAGTATTGTGAGAACGTGACCTCGGCCGATGAAAAGTCACTACGGGCAGCGTTGCCGAAAGTGCTGATTGAATTCAAGTATCTATAGATTTGCCAGGAGCCCGGTTTCTGCACACCGGCAGGGCTGCGCTTTACCGAGTTTCCAGGCGGAAACATTGTGTAACGCTTTCAGCGTAACCGATTATTTGCGGTCGGTAACCCAAGGTGCGCTGCGCGACCTTGGGCTGTGGTGTGTAATGCCTTCGGCATAGGGAGGGCGAGGGCGCACGGTTCATATTGCTTACTGGTTTCCCGCCTGCGCGGGAATGACGCGAGGCGCGAAAGCAGAAGATGGCCGGGACTTACACTTCGCTTTCAAGGCGTTCGGCATCATCCTACTTTGATCGTTGTGCCCACAGGGCCATTAATGAACCAGTGACAATCAATCCGCTTCCAACGATGCCAAGGATCGGATCCCAATAATTATCAAGCCATCGTCCGATTATGAGCCCGAGACCGCATCCACCAACTATACCGGCGACATACTCACGCGTAGGCCGTACAACACAGCTAAAAATGGGTTTTCGCTGCATGGGAAATAGTCCTGCGTAGCTTTTGGTTCGTTCCACGCACCGGTCGTTTGGTTATCAACGCGTGATTGATGACTAAGGTTAACAGTTGCACAACGTCGAGCGGAGTGCGCGGTGCGTTTCACAAACCCTACAAGGCTTCCCCACCACCGTGTTCGTATTCATCCGCTTGCGTATAGTCTGCGGCGGTTTCGTCGCTGGTCTCGCCGGGGGCGATCCAGAAGTCGGCAAAGGTTTCGTCTTGTTCGACCAGGACTCCGTGATGGCGGACGAGTTCTAGGACTGCTAAGAAAATGCCGATGAGCGTCGAGCGGTGCATGGTTGGGAGCAGCAGGTCGCTGAAGCGGAGGCGGCCTTCGGTCTTTAGCCGTTCGTGAATCCGGCTCATGTAGACATGGATCGGGGTGTCGTCGTATAGAATGTTCGACGGCTGAACTGCGGAGCTGTCGCGCAGAATCCGACCAAAGGCGCTGACCAGGTCCCATAGCTCGACTTCGTGGATCGGTTCATCGGCCGGGTCGCGGCTGCGTTCGTGCAGGTCCACACCCAGTCGGGGGAAGCGTTGCTGCCATTCACGCCCGCGATCTTCGAGCAGGCTGGCCGCGTCCTTGAACTTTTTGTACTCCAGCAGCTTTTGGACCAGATCGTGCCGGGGGTCTTCGAGGGGGTCGTTCACTTCGTCGGCACGAGGCAACAGCATTCGAGACTTGATCTCAATTAGCGTGCTGGCCATTTCGAGGAAATCCCCCGCCTCATCGACGTTCAGATGCTGCATCACCTCCAGATAACTGACGAACTGCTCGGTGATCGGGGCGATGGGGATTTCGGTGATTTCGACCTCGTGCTTGCGGACCAGATAGAGCAATAGGTCCAGCGGCCCGCGAAATACTTCGAGTTCGACGCGAAAATCCATCGGGTTTGTTGTGGTTGGGGAAGTGGTTACTTGTTCAGACGAGTCTGGAAGCTTTTTGGATAAGGTTTAACGGCACGGGGACCGTGCCTACTACTTTATGCGAAACGAGTGCCCTTGGGCGAGAGGAGATTTGGAATGATGAGATTACGAAAGTAGCAAAAATGGCCAGATTAGTCTGGCTTCGACTATTCGGCGCTCGATATACTTAAGGTAACGACAGAAATTACAGTCACTCCCTGGCTGACCATTCAACCGCACGAAGTTCTGACCAGAACTTTGCCAGGTAAACGTGGTTGAATGCTATGGAAGGCCCCCAGAGTAAATCACAGTGAAGAGGCAGTAGGTAACCAACCGGAAATTGGCCCTACGCATTGATTCAAAATCGGTGTTGTTCGCACCGGGTTGCTTCAGAAATTCACTTGTTCGATTCAAACGGCGCACCATGTCGTGCGCGGGGGGTGTCTTTATGGTCACAATTCGGCATAAGACGACTGGCGAAGTGATGTTGGAACTTCCTGGCGATACGCTCGTCGGGCTGGTTCTGGTCGCAGCAAAACTGCCGGGGGCAAATCTGGCCGGTCTCGATCTGACCGGAGCGAATCTATCTAGCGCGGATCTGCGCGATGCTGATTTCACCGGCGCGATTTGTGAACGAATCAACCTTAGTGGCTGCGGTCTGAACAATGCCGATTTCAGTTACGCGGTGCTGTGTCATGCCGATTTGACCGATGCGCGCCTGGAGGGGAGCGATTTTACGCAGGCCAGTTTGCAGCATGCGATCATGCGGTACTGCAAGCTAAAGGGGGCGAACCTCAGAGGTGCAAACCTGTCCGGTGCCGATCTGAGTATGGCCGAATTGACCGCGGACCTGACCGGTGCGAATTTGCAAAAAGCGGACCTGCGCGGTGCGGATCTGCATGGTGCTGACATGCGCGGTGCGAATCTGAACGGGGCGAACCTGAAGGGAGCGACGCTGACATGTGCGCACCTGGCCAACGCGCGCGTGCGCGGCATGATCGACCAGCATGGCAAGGAGCATAAGGACTCGCAGATCGAGCCGCCGCACAAACAGCGTGCGCGAATGTCCAAACCGGTGAAGCCGTGGTGGCAGTTCTGGGCAGCAGGGGGGTAGTTGCAGATTGGACGCGGCACCGGTGCGGAACACCACCATAGACGCGCTAGCGAGGAAATTCGTCAAACGTGCTGCGCCTCGCTGGCGCTTCGAGCTTAAAATCTGTTGCCTTTCGCTCCGCGAAAGTGCAATTGCCCCGCCGCGAGACTTCGACCCACAACATTTCATTGCGCACAAAATCGCCCTTTCACGGAGTGAAAGGCGACAGTTGACGCGCTAGCGAGGAAATTCGTCAAACGTGCTGCGCCTCGCTGGCGCTTCGGGTTGAAATAGGAGGTCACGTCGCAACAAGAATCGCGGCGATCGCTTCCAAACCGAACCGGTCCTCTTCGTCAAAGCGACCGAGCAGGGGACTGTCCAGATCTAAGACGCCGAGCAACTGGTCGCCGCGAATAAGTGGAATCACGATTTCTGAGTTCGATGCACTGTCGCAGGCGATGTGCCCGGCGAATTGATGTACGTCGGGGACGATGATAGTCGTTCGCTGCACGGCGGCGGTTCCGCAGACCCCTTGGCCAAGTGGTATGCGAATGCAGGCCGGCTGGCCTTGGAAGGGGCCAAGGACTAGCTCTTCGCCAATCAGCCGATAGAAGCCGGCCCAGTTCAGGTCAGGTAGAGCGTGATAAAGCAGTGCCGCGGCGTTGGCCAGATTGGCAATGAAGTCGGACTCGCCTTCTATCAGCGCGGACAGTTCAGCCTGCAACAGCGCATAGAGATCCTGCTTCTGGGCCGGGCGTGTGCGATTTGAGTTGTGCGGTTGCATTGAGGTGTATCGCAAGGGGATGGCGTCTCATTTTAGCGACGAACGAATGCGGCGGCCATCGAGCCGCATTTGCACACTATTCCCGGCGGCTTGTCACCCGTGCGCTGGTTCGATAGTCTGTAGGCTGACTCACTATTGTGTGAGCGTTACCAGAGTAAGTAGGAAATCTACTCGGACTACAAGGAAACCGGACGCTAGCGCGTTGCGGCTGATGGCTACATTCGACTCTATCAGCCACAGGGCGCTAGCCCCTGGTTCTTACTGCCTTTTTAGGGTGATATCGACGTAAACCATGAGCGATCCATACTTTCAAAAGTTGTTTGCTGAAAGAATCGGCGGCGTGAACTATGGCAAGGGAACCGAGATCTACAAGTTCGAGAAGATCAAGCGGGCCAAACGGAAGGCCTTGAGCGAGCATCCAGAGCGAAAGCTGATCGACTTTGGTATCGGCGAAAACGACGAGATGGCCCCCCAGAGCGTGCGATCCGTCATGGCGCGGGAGATCGACCAGCTTGCGAATCGCGGTTATGCAGACAACGGTGTGGCAGCCTACCGCGAGGCGGTGGCGCGGTTCATGCAACGGAATTTTCAGGTCGAGCTGGACCCCGCGACCGAGATCAATCACTGTATTGGCTCGAAGACGGCGTTGTCGATGTTGCCGGCGGCGTTTATCAACCCCGGCGATATCACGTTGATGACGGTGCCGGGCTACCCGGTGGCCGGCACGCATACGCGGTACTACGGCGGTTCGGTGTTTCGGCTGCCGCTGCTGGCAGAGAATGATTTTCTGCCCGACTTGGATTCGATTCCGGCCGATGTGCGCGAGCGTAGTAAGCTGCTGGTACTCTGCTATCCCAATAGCCCGACGGGCCAAGTTGCGACGCGCGATTTTTATCAGCGCGTTGTTGAGTTTGCACAAAAGAATGAGATCGTGGTGGTGCAAGACGCCGCGCACATCATGTTGAGTTACGAAGGGGCACCGCTTAGCTTCTTACAGATACCAGGGGCCAAGGATGTCGGTGTGGAAGTCCACTCGATGTCCAAAGGTTTTCACATGATCGGCTGGCGGCTCGGCTGGGTTTGCGGAAATGCGCGGATTGTCAGTGCCTTTGCCGATGTCAAGGACAATTGCGATTCCGGACAATTCATTGCCATTCAAAAGGCCGGTGCCGCGGCGCTGGATGATGAGCAGATTCCGGTTCAGGTCAAGCAAAAGTACGAACGACGACTGAAGAAACTGGTCGACACGCTCAGGCGCTGCGGCTTCAGTTGCAAGATGCCCGGGGGGACGTACTTTTTGTATGCCAAAAGCCCGACTGGACTGGCTAGCGGCGAGAAGTTTGAAACGGCTGAGGCTGCCAGCCAATACCTGATCACGCAGCATTCGATCTGCACCGTTCCGTGGGACGACGCCGGGGCGTTTTTGCGTTTCTCAGTGACGTACGAAGCACCGACTGAAAAAGAGGAAGACGAATTGATGGCTCTCACGGAAGCTCGTCTGAAACAGATTCAGCCTCGTTTCGAGTAGTATCCGATCCTGAAAACAGCGCAGAAGACCTGCTTTTATGGCTCGATTTCCTGGCTGAATTGTCGCGGGCTGTCTGCTATGATAGATCGGCTAGATGGCCTCCTTCAGGCACGCTGAAACGTTCACAGGTGTTCCATGCAGATAACTTTTTCAGGCGATGGCAAGCGGACAGAAGTAACCATTACCGGCCGTATTACTTACGCGGATTTGGATTTCAAGCAAGATCCATTGCTGGTCCATAGCCCAGACATTTACAGCCGGACAGTGTTATTCAACTTGTCCGGCGTTGAATACATCGACAGCAGCGGCGTCAGTTGGCTGTTGACGTTCCATCGCAAGTTCCGCGAGGCAGGGGGGAAGTTGATTCTGCACTCGCTGCACCCGATGGTGCTGCAGGTTCTGCAAGTTCTGCGTCTGGAAAAGGTGCTGAACCTGGCGGAAAGTGCCAAGCATGCTGAAGCCGAGGTGCTGACATGAGCAGCACCGAAAGTGCTAAGAGCACCGCAAAGGGCGCTGAAGAGGTCCGGTTTGAACAGCTACCCGCGGCCAGTGGTGTACCCACCGAAGACGCAGTAGCCGGCGTTTTGGACGAGGCTTCGCGAATGGGGGCCAGCGACCTGTTTCTGTGCTCGGCAGAGAATTTTCTTGAGGTCGGGGTGAGGCATCTTGGTTTGGTGCGGACTTTGATGAGAGTGACCCGCGAGGATGGCCGCCGCTGGCTGTCACATATCAAGGTGCTAGCCGGAATTCCGCTGGACAATCGCCGCAAGCCGAACGAAGGGCGCTGGATCCGGCTGCATCCAAACGGTCATAAGACCGACCTGCGCGTTAACACGATTCCGACGTTATATGGCGAAGACTTTGCGATTCGTTTGCTGGAGCGTGATTCCTCTTTGCAGACATTGGAGGGACTGGGCTTGGCTCCGCCTACTTTGCGGCAACTGGTCACCATGCTGCATGCTCCTGGCGGGTTGATTCTGGTAACTGGACCGACTTCGTCAGGCAAAACGACGACGCTCTACGCTTGCTTGCACTATTTGAATAACGGCACGCGGAAGATCAATACGATCGAAGATCCGATCGAGTACGCCGTCGAGGGAATTCGCCAGTCGCAGGTGAATCCGGCCCTCGACGTGGACTTTCCCGAGTTGCTGCGCAGCGTATTGCGTCAGGCACCAGACATTATCATGATCGGCGAGATACGTGACGCGATGACGGCGCAAACCGCCGTGCGTGCTGCCAATAGCGGTCATCTTGTGCTGGCCACCTTGCACGCGCCTACTGCGGCAGGGGCGATCCAAAGCATGCTGGCCCTTGGCGCGAACCCACACTTTTTTGGGAGCAGCTTGCGAGGTGTCATTGCGCAGCGGCTGGTGCGTTCGCTCTGCACGAACTGCCGTGTGACCTTTGATATTAGTGACGCACCGCTGACGTTTGAAGAAGTAATGCCCTGGCTGGTCGATGATGAGGGCAAACACCTGTACACTGCGACCGGCTGCGAACAGTGTCATAAGACCGGCTATGCCGGACGAACCGGTGTGTTTGAAGTGATGAGTGTCACGCCAGTGCTGCGCAAGATGATTAGCGATGGAGCGCCAGGGCGCGAGATTGAAACACGTGCAATTGCGGATGGAATGATAGAGTTCCGCCGCGGGGGATTGCTTAAGGTCGCTCAAGGAGTGACCAATACCGAGGAGATCATTCGCGTGGTACCGTCGGAGTATCTTGGTCTGTCGTAGAGTAACGTTGGGACAGGTGCTTTTTCACGGAGTGAATATGGCACTTTTTAACCCGAAGCGCCAGCGAGGCGCGTTACCGTTCGGCGATTTTCCTCGCTGGCGCTTCGGGTTACAGACTGAAGTCTCCCTGGCGCATCGGGTTACTGTGTCTTCCTAAGGCGTAAAATCTTCGTCCCCGTTCAGATCCGAGACAAACTGCGCCAGCAGATCCGCGGCGCGGTCGATATCAGTCAGAGAAATCATCTCCACCGCGCTGTGCATATAGCGGTTCGGAATACTGACCAGGCCGGTTGCGACGCCGGCGCGGCTGATCTGCATGGTGTTGGCATCGGTCCCGGTGGCGCGGCCGCTGGCAGAAGCCTGCACGGCGATTTCCTTCGCCTTGGCCGTTTCAAAAAGTCGCTCAACGACAACAGGGTTCATGTTCGGCCCGCGATAAATCACCGGCCCTTTGCCGAGACCGATGTCCCCTTCTTGTTTCTTGTCAACGGTTGGGCAGTCGGTGGCGTGGGTTACGTCGACCGCAATTCCGACGTGCGGACGAATGCCGTAGGCGCTGGTTTTTGCACCACGCAGTCCGATCTCTTCTTGGACGGTGCTAACCGAGTACAGGGCCACACGCAGATTGGTCGCGCGTCGCATGGCTTCCATGATGACCCATAGCCCGCATTTATCGTCCATGGCCGGTGCATTGGCCAGATTATTTCGCATCGCCTGGAATCCAAGCTGCAATGTAACCGGGTCACCGATACGAACCACGGACTCCGCTTCGGCTTTGTCCTTGGCACCGATATCGATCCACAGATCCTTCAGCTTGACCACCTGTTTGCGCTCTTCCTCGGTCAGCAGGTGTATCGCCTTGCGAGCGATCACCCCTGCCACCGGGCCTGCCGATGTCCAGACAGTCATGCGATGACCGACCAGATTCTGTGGATCCCAACCACCAATCGGATTGGCAAACAGATAGCCGTCGCCGTCGATGTAACTGATCAAGAAACCAATCTGATCGCAGTGCCCGGCCAACATGACGCGGAGCTTGCTGTCGCTGTTCTTGTCATCGCTATTTTTAGTAGCGATCACGTTGCCATGCAGATCGGTGCTGACTGAATCGGCAAACGTGCCAGCGTACTTGCGCACGATGTCTTGTACCGGTCGCTCAAAGCCCGAGGGGCTGGGCGTACTGAGTAGATCCTTCAAAAACTGTAGCGAGTTGTCGTCCATGGATTATATGCACCGTTCAAAGATTCATAATGTTTTACCGCAGAGAACGCTGAGTGGAAGCAGAGAAGAAGCCCTGCTCCAGCGTCAATTCCGGCCAAACGTATCCTCATGCCACCAACTTAACTGACTGGATGAGCAACCCTAGTGGTTGAAGAACACGCCATGCCGATCAAGTCAGATTAATTCTAGCGTTAAGTGTAGCGAGAATCGCCTGGAATGCGAAGTGCTACGACAGCGGCCAGCTTCGTTTGCAAATTCACCAGACCGATTTGCGTATCAACGTGCCGCTGGTTGCGGATCGTTTGAAGTCTGCACTTCGGACGCCACTGGCGCTGCAATGGCCGGGCGACTCTTGTTAATCACTGGCGGATCGGGGAGCGACTTTTCTGGCGCGGGTGCCTTGGCATGTTCTGGCACCGCGACTGGCGCTCGTTGTCCACCAGCTCGGCGATCATTTACCGGTCCAGCATTGGCCACATTCGGTGCCGCATGATCGGTTGATCTTCGACCGTTGCCAATGTAGTCGGTGAATCGCCGACCGCAAAAAGTTCCAATCGGAGCAATCAAGAACACCAGACCCAAGCCAGCGGCCAGACCGCCAAAAAACCCGCCAAGGACGATGACAGTCTTGCCCGGCCCGATCGGATAGTTACCGGTATCTGGTTGACCTAGTCGTGTGATCAAGCTTGAGGCGAGTGCCGCGGCTTGACTGGCACGTGCATCCGACAGATCCTTACGCGTCTTGGCCAACACTTCACCACGTTCTTTGACGTCGGTCAGCAGGTTGACATATTCGGCACGCAGCACTGCGACCTTGGTCAAGCGTTCCTCATTCTCGGCGAGTTGTTGCTTCAATGACTGCATCAGTGCGGCGCTGACTTTCAGGTCGGCATCAATGTTGTTCTTGACCTGTTCTACTTCGGCATTGAGTTGGGCGCGGATCTCCTTCTCGCTGGCGAGGGCCGCTAGCACCTCAGGGTGCTCCGCATTCATTTTTCCTTCCAGCAGCGCCGTTTTCAGTTGCGCATCGACCAGACCGTCCTTCAGACGGCGCAGGCCCGGTTGCGTCTCAAATAGCCGTTGCGGTGCGGAGTTCAAGCGCTTGGTATCGTCGACCGCTGAAGCCAATAGTCGCAACTGTTCGGCGTTGGTATCATGCGCCAGTTGCACGCGGCGTAGTTCATCGCGCAGTTGATTGATCGACGATCGAAGGTTGCTCCCCCCAGCGCCACTTTCGGTCAATGTTCGTAATTCGTCCAGATCCCTGCCGACACTTTTTTCGACGGTTTCCAGACGGGCAGTAGATTGTTTCAGTTCATCCTGTGCCAGGTCAGTGGCCCGCTCTAGCTCCAGAATCAGGCTTTGCGCTTTGGCCTTACGCAGCTCCTGCATTTGGTGTTCGAGCTGTTTGTACACGGCGTTATTGAGATCAATGGCGCGCTGCCGCGTCGGTCCATCGACCGAGAGATAGATCACTTCATTACGGCCAAATTCGCTCCCCTTCGGCGGGCTGACGGTGATCGAGCCTTGTAGCTTTTCGATGTCAAACTTCGTCGGATAGGCGGCCCCTTCTTTTGCCGTACTTGGCGGGCCGACTTCGGCTAGCGCCGCTTTGACCACGGTCAGGCTATTCGACATCTGCACAATGGTCTCTTGCGCGGCTTTCATAGCGTCGGTTGTGTCAAATCGGCCAGCACGCGTTAGCGAGTTCCCCCCCGCTTCGTCGCGGACTACCAGCGATTGTGTCGCCTTCCATTCGATCGGGCGGACTAGCGCGTACACCACCGCCAGCAGCGTCATCGCCACGGTCGGCACCGTCCACAGCAGATAGCTCCGCTTCAAGGTACGAAAGATCTGGCCAACATTGAGATTCGACTGTGTAGGATTAGACATGGTCTCATTCCATTCAAAAATCAGCGGTGACAGCGTCCTAAAATGACGCATACTCGGCAGTTAGGGTGTTCAAGTTTAGGTTGCAAAATGCGTTTTTGCCGGACCAGCACTACTGAATTACAAGCTAGATTTGAGTGGATTCCATTGCCCCCGCTCCTCTGTCAGGCTCACGCCCGCACATCCTGTGGACTTGATTTCAGCGAATGACCAGCCAGTTGTGCCGGTTCCCTTGATATTACCGTCAAGGGAGGGGGGGCATGCTCAGACTGTGCCGGCGTTTTCATCGGCGCTACTTTGTCCGGTCGAGGTCAATTCGCTGGACAATCTCGCTCCTTACCGAGAGGACTGGAATCGCCTGCTCAAAGTGACTCCAGGGGCCACGTACTTTCATTCTTATGACTGGCTGGCTTCCTACTGGCGGCATCATGGCCACAGCGAGGACCAGCGACTCCGAACCATCCTGGTTCTGCACGGCGATAAAATTGTCGGCATCGTTCCGTTGGTGGTTCGCCGCGAAGTGACCAAGGTCGGTTTACTGCGTGCATTGACCTATCCGTTGCACGGCTGGGGTAGTTTCTACGGGCCGATTGGTGCCCACCCTCAGCAACTGCTGAATTGTGCAATGGACCGGATTCGGCATAGTCCCCGCAACTGGGACCTGCTGGATCTCCGCTGGGTTGATCAAGCGACCGAAACGGCCGATCACTCGCATCGCGCATTACACTCCGCCGGTTTTCCAGCTCGTCGCGCGCCTTGGCTGGAGAGCGCTGTGATCGAACTGCACGACGGCTGGAATCTGTACTGGGCCGATCGCAAGGCACACTGGCGGACCAATGTCCGCCGCGGCGAACGACGCCTGCGCGAAAAAGGTAAGCTGGAGTTTGTACGCTATCGGCCAGAGCCAAACGCCGATCCTCGCTGGGATCTCTATGACATTTGCGAACAACTAGCCGCCAAAAGCTGGCAAGGTTCGTCCAGAACCGGCACTACCCTATCGCACGACTCGGTGCGAGCCTACTTGCGCGACGCCCATGCCGCCGCCGCTGGGTTTGGTTCGCTGGACATGAACTTGCTCTACATCAACGGACAGCCAAGTGCCTTTGGCTACAACTATCAGTACCAAGGGCACGTTTACGGCCTGCGAGTCGGCTTCGATGCGTCTCTCTCGATGGAGGGGGCTGGTACCGTATTGCAAAAAATGATGATCGAGGATAGTTGCCGGCGAGGGGACTATATGATTGACCTTGGCCCAGGTTCGTTGCACTGCAAACGGCATTGGCGAACCCGGATCGCGGTGGCCGAACGAATGACACACTACAGCCTCACCTCACCACGGGCACAGGCCTTACGGTTACTACACGCCGTCAAAATGCGGTCGAATCACGGCTCGCAGTTGTAATTTGAGTGTGCCACTGGCTCTGCCAGTGCTTAAATGGCGGTGATTGTTTTCGGCTTGCCGATCATCTACCAGTTCATCGTATGCCAACGATGCGCTGACGAAGAACAGAAAATCCAGTATCTACTTCCAACAGTTCTGGAATTCAAGGCATAGTGTCATTCACACTGGCGGAGCCAGTGGCACACAAAAGGCGACGGATTCGTCCATTTACACGGACCATCGGCCTGTTTCTTCAACCTTGACGGTATCAACGGTTATTCCGCTCTCGAAGACTTGATGGCGCGGGTTCTCAGAACTGGCGTATGGCCGGGCTGCTTGCCGACCTTAAGAGGTGGACGCGTGCTGCGCTGATGTAGCGCGCTGTCCAGTCGACGGAATGTTTTCGGGCATGGATGCGCCCACGGTCGATCAGATGCCTTGCGGCAAATGGTCAGTGGTCCTACAGAGCAGATGCGCATCATGCCTGAACAACGTAGTATTCGTACTGATGTTTTTGCGCTAGCCCTTTTTGCGCTGTGCGCCTTCTTGTTGGTTTCGCTGACCAGCTACCGCCCGGCGGATGCCAACGGTTCGCTCATTTATCCTCCGGGTGAGAATGTCCTCAATGCGTGTGGCCGTTCCGGGGCTTTTGTCAGCGAGCTGATGTTCCGGATCGCTGGTGTCGGTGCCTGGTTCATTCTCTTGTCCCTGGCGGTCGTGGATTTCTTTCTGCTTGGCCGCCGGACTATTACTGAACCGATTTTGCGAACGATCGGTTGGATCATGTCGCTGGTGGGTATCTGTACGTTTGCCTCGCTGGCACTGCCCAACGCCGGGCCGGGACCGGTGATTGGCCCTGGTGGCTACATTGGTGCGGCAGGTCGAACGATCTTGGAAATGAACTTTGCTCATGCCGGTGCGCTGATTCTAACGATCAGCGTCATTCTGTCAGGGCTGCTTTTGTCGACCGACTATTTTCTGATTCGCCTGACGGTGGCGCTAGTTCGCAAACCAACGCTGCTGGTCGCTCTGGTTGGTCGCAAAGCAATTTCAAAATCGCCATCAGCAGAAAAGACCGCTCCTTCGGTCAAGATCAGGGGACGCCGTACCGACACGGACGAAGCTGTGCCCGACATCGATCTGGTAACTGAAAAATCCGCCAAAGAACCGGCTGTGCGCGTGCGTGGCAAACGTGGCGATACAGATACTGTTGCCACAGTGGCTGATGAAGTGTCAGACACCGAAGTTGAAGATGACGGCGCGAACGAAGAGGCCGATGCCGAGGATGGTGACGCGACCGCGCCTGTCAAAACCGGTTTAGGTTCCAGATTGGCGTCCGCTCTGCGGATCAAGAATAACGGCAAGAGCGATGCGCGCGATCAGGTTATTGAGGACTTGGAGGCCGCCAGCCGTAACGACGAAGCGATTGACTACGAGCTTCCGCCAATCGATCTGCTATTGCCAAACGAGACGATCTTCCAAGAGGAGCATGAAAAAGAGGTCCGTGAAAAAGCCAAAAAGCTGGAGGCGACCTTTCTCAGCTTTGGATTTAAGGTCAAGGTTGTCGAGATTGAAACTGGCCCGGTGATTGCACAGTACGAAGTGGAACTGGAAGCCGGCCTGCGGCTGTCCAAGATTACCAGTCTGGCCGATGATATCGCGATCGCGCTGCGTGTGCCCAGCGTGCGCATTGTCGCGCCAATCCCTGGCAAGAACACCCTCGGTATTGAAGTCCCCAATGCCACGCGGCAGTTAGTCCGGCTGCGCGAAGTCATTGAAGAGACTAATGGCAAGGCCAAGAAGATGAAAATTCCGATCTTCCTGGGCAAGGACGTAGCCGGCAATCCGATGACGGTCGACCTGGCTACGTTGCCACACTTGCTCATCGCCGGACGGACCGGTACCGGTAAGAGCGTTTGCTTGAATTCGATCATCGTCAGCATGCTGATGAGTCGAGGGCCAGACGAAGTGAAGATGCTGATGATCGATCCCAAGATGGTCGAGCTGAGTCCCTACAAGAGGTTGCCACACCTGATGCACCCGGTGGTGACCGACATGCGTAAGGCCGAGGCGATTCTGGCCTGGGGCGTTGAAAAAATGGAAGAACGATATGCGCTCTTGGCGCGTGCCGGTGTTCGCCATATCAGTAGTTATAACCAGCTTGGCGAAGAAGAGTTGATGGATCGCTTGCAGCCCGAAACGGATGAAGAGCGCAAGAGTATCCCATTGAGCTTGCCGTATATTGTCATTGTGGCAGACGAAATTGCGGACTTAATGATGACCTCGGGTAAGGAAGTCGAGCAGCACATTATTCGTCTGGCGCAGAAGAGTCGTGCGGTCGGTATCCATCTGATACTGGCAACGCAAAAACCAACGGTCGACGTGATCACCGGGCTGATCAAGTCGAACTTGCCGGCACGCATTGCGTTCCAGGTGGCCAGCCGGACAGATAGTCGCGTCGTGCTGGATGAAATGGGAGCAGACAAACTGCTTGGCAACGGCGATATGCTGTTCCTCTGGCCAGGGACCAGCACGCTCTTGCGCGGGCAGGGTACCTATCTGAGCGACGACGAAATCAATCGCGTGGTTGACTTTGTCAGTACCACCGAGCCGCAATTTGCCAAGGAACTGGTTACGCTCAAGCCGAAGGACGATGGTACTGGCAAGACGGGTGCCGACCTGAAAAGCCGTGATGAGCTGTACGAGTCAGCCATTGATGTGGTCATTCGCGAGGGGCGCGGTAGTGTCTCGCTGTTGCAGCGCGCCTTGGGAATTGGTTACGGCCGTGCAGCGCGGCTGGTGGACTACATGGCAGAAGATGGCATCGTCGGAGAGTACAACGGTTCCCAGGCCAGAGAAGTGCTGATCACGCTGGAGCAGTGGGCCGCAATGAGTGGCGAGCAAGTTGAAGCGCCTGCGGCGCCACCAAAGGCGAAAAAGAACCGCATCAAGCCTCTGCCGGTCAGCGCGGATGAGTTAGTGGACGACGACTCCTACGACCGGTCGGAGATGGATAGCGACAGCGAAGATGATGACGAGCCAGATCATGATCCGGACGACGATCCAGGTCCGGTGGACCGATCCGGCTCAAGTAGTCGCGCACGAGGCAGCGGAGCGAGTAGCCTGAAAGGCCCTTCGACGCGTAGCACGACAGTTCGTGGAACGCCGGCTGCACAGCAAGATATAGACGAATACGACTCGGAGGAAGACGAGGACTACGAAGAGAGTGACGACGAGTACGATGATGAGGCAGACGAAATAGAAGATGACTCCGAAGTCTCAGATGCTTTCGACGAGGCGGAGGCAGACGACGATGTCGAAGATGAATCGTGCGAAGATGAGGATGAACCTGTGCCGGTTACTAGGCGAGGCACAAAGTCAAAGCGTTCCCAGACGATCCAGATTTCCGACTCCAAGCCGGCTGCGGGGCAGTCTGAATCCGGCGGTGGCTCAGGGTCGGGTATCAATCCGGCACTGCTGGAGCGGTTGCAGCAGAAGAAACTTCAACAGGCTGCCGCGAACCGGCGAAAATCGGCCTGATTGTCGAATAATCTCTGCAATACATTGCGAACCAAAAGCTCGCGACTGGTGTCAGAAAGGCAGCCCAGCGGTGCAACTTGGCCTGACTTTCGGTTGACCGCCCGGCGTTTTACAGGTAACCTTATCTAGGTAACCAACTTCATCTGCCACGTTTTTTTGGCTGGAATTTGCAATGCTAGCGGCTGCCCGTTCATTTTCGAAGAGTGACGATGGAATTGCGGTGCCCTGCGCAATTTGCGTCGCGATTATTATTCAAATTTCGGAGGTCCGGCCATAAGGGCAACGTGGATTTTACACGCTGTGAATTAGCCCTGTGGTCGAGATGACCTTCAGGGCTGTTTTTTTTGAGACGCTACACTCTAATTCATTCTGCTATCTTCGCGAGCCTATTTATGCGACGCATCCAAATCTACGACACCACATTACGAGACGGCAGCCAGGGGGAAGGTGTCAACTTTTCGCTCCAGGATAAGCTGCTGATCACGCAGCGATTGGATAGTTTGGGTGTCGACTACATTGAGGGAGGCTATCCCCTCTCCAACGAGAAAGACACACAGTATTTTCAGCGAGTTGGTAGCCTCAACCTCAAACACTCGCGCGTCTGTGCATTTGGCATGACACGACGCAAAGGAATCGCCGCCAGCGCCGATCCGGGCATGAAGGCGCTGCTACAGTCCGGGGCCAAGACGATCACGATCGTTGGTAAGACTTCGGCATTCCACGTGACCGAAGTGCTGCGCGTCACGCGGGAAGAAAACCTGGCGATGATCGGCGACACGATCCGCTACCTTTGCGAACAAGGGCGCGAGGTGTTTTACGATGCTGAGCATTTCTTTGACGGCTGGAAGTTGGACCCGGACTACGCGCTATTAACCATTCGCGCTGCGGCCGAGGCGGGCTGCTCGATCGTTGTGCTGTGCGATACCAATGGCGGTACCATGCCCGAAGAGGTCTCGCGACTTACCTTGGCCGCTCAGGCCGGGCTGAACGTGCCGGTTGGGATTCACTGTCACAACGACTGCGATCTAGCCACGGCTAATTCGCTGGCAGCGGTCGATGCGGGGGCGGTTCAGGTGCAGGGGACGATCAATGGAGTTGGCGAACGCTGCGGCAATGCGGACCTGATTTCGGTGACTGCAAACCTGGCGGTTAAGAAGCAAGGGTACGAGGTTTTGCAGGCGGATGGCGTGCGGCATCTGACTGAGTTGTCGCGATATGTCTATGAAATCGCCAATATGAATTTTCGCGCTGGTCAGCCGTTTGTCGGCCAGAGTGCGTTTGCTCATAAAGGGGGAATGCATGTTCACGCCATCGCGCGTGCCACCAGTAGCTACGAGCACATCATGCCTGAGCAGGTTGGCAACGAGCGGCGCATCCTGGTCAGTGAGCTGTCCGGCAGGTCGAACATCATGGAGTTGACCAAGCAGTACAACTTGCAGGATGACAAGAAGCTGATGGATGACATCCTGGCGCGGGTCGTGGCCATGGAAAACCAAGGCTATCAGTTTGAGGCAGCCGAGGCGTCTTTTGACCTGTTGGTACGCCGCCTGGCAGGGCTGTTTTCGCCACACTTTGAACGCCAGTCTTACCACGTCAAAGTCGAAAGCGACCTCCAGGGGGACTTGAAGACCGTGGCGACGGTCAAGCTGAAGATTGGCGAAGCGCTGCGGCATGAAGTGGCTGAGGGTGACGGCCCGGTGAATGCCTTGGACGCGGCTTTGCGCAAGGCGCTGTCGTCTACTTATCCGAGTCTGGCCGACATGAGTCTGGTCGATTACAAGGTCCGCGTGATCAATTCCGAAGCCGGCACCGCCGCCGGCGTACGCGTTGTGATTGAAAGCCGCGACGCCGATGATGTTTGGGGGACGGTTGGCGTGAGCGAGAACGTCATCGAGGCAAGCTGGCTCGCGTTGGCGGACTCTTTTCAGTACAAATTATGCAAGGACGAGCAGCGAGCCGGCACTGTTAAATCGGCCGATCGCGTTGCTGCTCCGACTGCCTAGGCTGCCACGGCTACCACGCGGCCAATGGTCAGCGTCTGGCTGGTGGCTGTTTTAGATCACTTTGAATTCACCCGTTCGTAATTGTGCAGGCTAAAATCTGCACCGATCCATATGTCCACTCCCCCCGTTTCGACGCCTGCCGCAAATTCTTCCGCCGCTGAGGCTCCCGCTGCACAGGCTGAGTTGCCCAAGCAGTTTGAACACGCGGCGGCGCAAGAAAAGTGGTTACAGCACTGGGAATCTACCGGTTTGTTTCACGCGGTGCCGAACGATCCCAAGCGGCCAATACCGTTTTCGATCGTTATTCCGCCTCCGAACGTAACCGGGGCCTTGCACCTTGGCCATGCGCTGAACAACACGCTGCAGGATATTTTGATCCGCACCAAACGGATGCAAGGATTCAATGCCCTCTGGATGCCGGGGACCGACCATGCGGGCATTGCCACGCAAGCGGTGGTGGAACGCCGCATTCTGGAGGAGGAGAAGCAAAGTCGCCACGAGCTTGGCCGAGATCGGCTGGTCCAGCGTATCTGGCAATGGAAGGACCAGTACGAAGCCAGAATCCTTGAACAACTCAAACAGATGGGGTGCAGTTGCGACTTTCAGCGAACGCGATTCACGCTGGATGAAATGTGTGCCAAGGCGGTCCGGCGGACGTTTTTCAGCATGTTCAAGGACGACTTGATCTATCGCGGCAAGCGACTGGTCAACTGGGACACGTTTTTGCAAACCGCGGTCAGCGATGACGAAGTTTTTCATGAGACGGTAAAGGGGCATTTTTGGCATTTGAAGTATCCGATTGCTCCACCAGAACGCGGCCAGAAAAGCTTTCCAAATGAACCCAAATATGTGATTGTGGCGACCACACGCCCTGAGACGATGCTGGGCGATACGGCAGTTGCGGTTCATCCCGATCCGGCGGCGGCGCTGGACGCGGTAGAGGCTGAGCTGACACAAAAACTGGCGGCTGCAGCGAACAAAGACAAGGCGGATGTTCAAAAACAACTGGACGATTTGGCCGAACGGCGCAAGACCGTACTGCCGGGGCTGATCATCCTGCGCGATATGGCGAAGGCCGGTCGCTGCGTAAAATTGCCGCTTGTCAACAAGCCAATTCGATTGGTC